>MNEX01000055.1:2413-27504 GCA_001917905.1 Acidobacteria bacterium 13_1_40CM_65_14 | reverse complement strand
GACAGCGCCATGCAGCGATCCCACAACCCGTACGGCAGGTACGAGCGGACTCCGCTGTCCGGCACCGCGACGTAAAACACCGCGCCCGTGAAGAGGATGGGCGCTGTCTCACCAGCCGCCCGGGAGACCTGAAGAATGATCCCGGTCAGGATGCCGCTGATCGAGTTCGGCAGCACGATGGTTCGGATCGTTTGCCAGCGGCTTGCGCCCATGTTCCAGCAGGCTTCGCGAAACGATCGCGGGACCGCCGAGAGCGCCTCGCGCGTGCTCGTGATGATGACCGGCAGCGTCATCACCGCGAGCGTCGACGATGCCGCGAGAACCGACCGGCCCATCCCCGCGAACAGCACGAACGCGCCCACCCCGAACAGCGCGTGCACGATGCTCGGCACGCCGGCCAGGTTGACGACGGCGAGATTGACCGCCCGCGTGAACCAGTTGTTGCCGGCGTACTCGTTCAAGTAGACGCCCGCGAGGACGCCAATCGGCGTGGCGATGGCGAGAGAGATGAACACCAGGTAGAACGTGCCGACCAGGGGCGCCCAGATGCCGCCCGTGGTCATGTAGTTCGTCGGGTTGGTGACGAGGAACCTCCACGACAGAATGGGCCAGGCCTTGATCACCAGATACGCGACGATCGCCACGAGCGGCGCCACAATCGCCGCGACGACGAGCGCCAGCACGATTTGAACGAGACGGTCCACCGCCGCCTTTCGACGCTCGATCGGTCCCGCGATGAAGACGTCGCGGTCAGGCATCCTGTCTGCCTCGAATCCCCTTGACGATGAGGTCGGCGGTGAGATTGACGGCCAGCGTCATGATCATCAGGAGGCTGCCGATCACGAACAGCACCCGATAGTGCAGTCCGCCTTCCACCGTCTCGCCGAGTTCCGCAGCGATGGTCGCCGTCAGCGTGCGGACGGGATCGAGCAGGGAGTGAGGGATCTGCACCGCATGACCAGTCGCCATCAGCACGGCCATCGTCTCGCCGACGGCGCGGCCCACGCCGAGCAGCACGGCGGCGAGGAGCCCATTCTTCGCCGCCGGGAGCAGCACCTTGTACACGATCTGCCAGCGGCTCGCGCCGAGCGCGACGGCGGCTTCGCGATAGGTGTCGGGCACGGCGCGCAGCGCGTCTTCACCGACCGACATGATGATCGGCACGCTCATCAGCGCGAGGATGATGCCGCCGTTCAGGATATTGATGCCGATGGGCGCGCCGGTGGCCTTGATGATGACCGGATTGAGCACCATCGCGCCGACGAATCCCCAGACGACCGAGGGGATGGCCGCGAGGAACTCGATCACGATCTTCAGGCCTTCGCGCGTCCTCGGCGCGCAGTACTCGGAGACGAAGATCGCCGCACCCAGCCCGCCGGGCACCGCGATCGCCATCGCGAGCAACGTCACAGACGCCGTGCCCGCCATGAGCGCGAGGATGCCGAACTGCGGCTGGATCGTGGAGTCGGGTCGCCAGTTCTGGCTCGTGAAGAATTCTTTGAGATTCAGTCCGCCGGTCAGCGCCGGCGCGGCTTCCCGAAAGACGAAAAACAGAATGCCGAAGACGAAGAAGATGGCGCTCCAGCCGCACAGCCGAATCGTCCATTCGATGAGCGGCTCAAACGAGCGAGACACCCAACGCGCAAGGCGGCGTCGCATTCCTGCTGTCTGCGGCCAGCGACTAGTGGACCGTCCGGGCTGATTCGGTACTACTCACAACACGCCTTCGACCGCGAGTCTCGGGCCGCGACAACGCGGGGTCCCCGCCGCGCACGCCTGCGCGGTGGGGTGCGAGCGGAGCGGCCCGGTATTGAATTCGAGAAGACACTCCACTAGCTGCCGTGGAGTGGCACGAACCCGATGTCGGTCACGATCTTCTGACCCTCCGGCGACAGCACCCAGTCCAGGAATTCCTTGACGTGCGGCTTCGGCTCGCCGGGTGAGTATAAGTACAGCGCGCGTGCGAGCGGATACGACTTGTCCAGGGCTGACTGGCTGCTCGGTGCCACGGGCGGCTGTCCCTTCTGCTTGGCGAGCTCGAGCGTCTTGACCTCCGGCGTCGCGTACGCCATGCCACTGTACCCAATCGCGCACGGCGTGCGGCCGACCAGCGCCACGACGTCCTTCGAGCCGCTCTGGTCGATGGACCCGAGCTTGTACTCGCGCTGCCGGCCCAACACGGCCTCACGGAAGTACACGTACGTCCCCGAGCTGTTCTGGCGACCGACCCGGACGATGGTATCGCTCGCGCAGCCCGGGACCTTCACGCCGAGCTGCGACCACTTGTCGATCTTCCCCTTGTCGCCGTAGATTTCGGCCAGGTCGTCCATCGCTATCGCATCGATCGGGTTGTCCTTGTGGACGTAGACCGACAGCGCGTCGAGCGCGACCGCGTACTCCTTCGGTTTCACGCCACCGTGCTTCTGCGTCGCCCGCTCGATCTCACTCGGCTCCATCTCGCGACTCGAGGCCGCGAGATCGAGGATCCCGTCGATGAGTCCCGCGATGCCGACGCCCGATCCGCCGCCAGCCACCTGAACCGAGATGTCAGGGCGTTTCTTTTTGTAATTTTCCGCCCACGCCTGAACGAGGTTGACCATCGTGTCGGAGCCCGTGATCCGAATCACGACGCCGGAGCTTGGCGCAGGGGCCGAGCCCGCCTCGCGCTTCTCGCCGCCCGAGCACGCGGCGTTCAGGCAGACCGCGCAGACGAGCAGTGTGATCGGACGCAATCGGAAAGGCTGCATGGGGACCGAATCTTAGCAGAAGCGCCTACTTCACGTGGCGGCGGCGGCGCCATCGTCTGACGGCGACTCCCGTCCAAATGGCCTCGACGATCCCAAAGGGCCATGCACCCTGTAGAAAACCGTAGACTGAGGAGGCGAGGCAGGCGCCGGCGAACCACAGTGTGTACGTGCGGTGACGATCTTCGAGCGCGTAGAACACCAGCATCGCCGTAACCGCGCCGACACCGAACAGCGTGAGTACGCTCACGCGCTCAGTGTACGGCTCACGGAAGCCGCGATCTGACTTCGCGTAAGGACATCCAAATCCGCAGGCGGCCGGCCAACCCCGCGGCCACGTTCTCGAACGCAGGCCGCTGCTCTTGTTCTCCCTCGACTTCTGCGGGGTGCGAGGTCACGGTCATCGGTCACGCGCAGCACTCGGGACCGCAGCAGGTCTTCGCTTCTAGCGCCTCGGGCTTCTGCGCACGGATGAACGCGCTCGCGAATCGGCCGTCGACTTCGGGCGCCATGCGATCCACGTCAACACCGCTGTCGGTGAGAAACGCCCTCGCATCCTCGACCTGGTAGACGCGCCACGGATCGAGGTCGACGTTCGTGAAGCCCGCTGCCTGGAGCTTCGTGGTGTATTCGTCGTCGCGGAGCGCGCCGGCAATGCAGCCGACCCACAGCTCCATGCTGCGGCGGATGTCGGCCGGCACGTCGCCGCGCACGATCACATCCGACACGGCGAATCGCCCTCCGGGTTTCAGCACGCGGAACGCTTCGCGGAGCACCGCATCCTTGTCGCTCGAGAGATTGATGACGCAGTTCGAGATGATGACGTCGACCGAATTGTCGGGCAAGGGAATCGCTTCGATCGTCCCTTTGAGGAACTCGACGTTGGTCGCGCCGGCCTTCTGTTGATTCTCGCGTGCCAGCGCCAGCATTTCGTCGGTCATGTCGAGGCCGTAGACCTTGCCTGTCGGTCCGACTCGTTTCGCCGACAGCAACACGTCGATGCCGCCGCCGGACCCGAGGTCGAGCACAGTCTGACCCGGCTCGAGCTGCAACAGCGCCGTCGGATTGCCGCAGCCCAGCGACGCGGTCACCGCGCCAGCGGGCAGATCGCCCGTCTCCGCGTCGGAGTAAAGGTTAGAGGTGATCGGATCTCCGCACCCGCCGCTGGTGGGACCGCAGCAGCCCGCCTTGTCCTTGGACGTCTTGACGGATGTGGCGATGGCGCCGTACTTCTCGCGGACGGCGGTTTGCACGTTGGTGTCGGCCATGTCGACGCTCCCTCGAATATATCCGCGTTGACGAATATTGCGTAATGTAGAGGCGCATGCTATATTTGTCAAGGCAAATATATGGCTAAGCCATTATCCGACATGGAGCGCCTGTTCAAGGCGCTCGCCGATTCGACACGGCTCCGCATCCTTGGCTTGCTGCTCACAGGCGAGGTGTGCGTTTGCAACATCCACGAGAGCCTCAAAATCCCACAGCCGAAAGCCTCACGCCATTTGGCGTATCTCCGGCGCGCCGGGTTGGTGGAGACGCGCCGTGATGGGCTATGGGTGCACTACCGCTTCGCCAATCCGTCAGATCCGGTTCTCAAGGCAGTCGGCGATGCGGTGCGCCACGCGCTGACGCACATGGACGTCGTGCACCGAGACGCCGACCGGCTCAAGAAGAAGAACGGATGCTGCCTGCCGGCGCCTGCCGAAATGGCGGGGCCGTCCTGTTGCGCCGCTGAACCGATCGCGATGCACGTGAGCAGATAGTCCGCAGTTCATGATCGGCGTTCGCAACTACGCGATCGTCACAGCGGCGTACTGGGCCTTCACGCTGACCGACGGCGCGCTGCGCCTGCTCGTCCTCCTGCACTTCCACGAGCTCGGCTACACGCCGGTGCAGCTCGCGTTTCTCTTTCTTTTCTACGAGCTCTTCGGCATCGTCACCAACCTGGTCGGCGGGTGGCTCGCGGCGCGCACCGGCCTGCGCTTCACGCTCGTGCTCGGGCTGTGCCTTCAGATCATGGCGCTCGGCCTCCTCGCGCTGTTGAATCGCGGATGGAGCATGGCGCTGTCGGTCGCATACGTGATGGCGTGTCAGGCGCTCTCGGGCATCGCGAAGGATCTCACCAAGATGAGCGCGAAGAGCGCCGTCAAAGTGCTCGTGCCGGCGGGCGACGAGTCCGGTCTCTTCAAGTGGGTCGCGCTGCTGACTGGATCGAAGAACGCGTTGAAGGGCGCCGGATTCTTCGTCGGCGGCGTCCTCCTCTCGACGTTCGGGTTCCGCGGCGCGTACTGGCCGTGATGGCCGGCGGGGTTCTCGTCGTGCTGCTGTTCGTCCTGAGCTCGCTGCCCGCGTCGATTGGACAGGCGAAGTCGAAGCCCCCGTTCAAAGGCGTGTTGTCGAATTCGAAAGGGATCAATCGTCTCTCGCTCGCGCGGCTCGCGCTGTTCGCCGCGCGCGACGTGTGGTTCGTGGTCAGCGTGCCGATCTTCCTCGCGAGCGTGCTCGGCTGGACGTTCACGCAGATCGGCGCGTTTCTCGCGCTGTGGGTCATCGCGTACGGCGGCGTGCAGAGCGTGTCGCCGATCCTGCTCGCGAAGGTGACGAAGGGCCGCGCGCCAGGCCCGGCCATGGCGAGCAGCCTCGGCCTCGGTCTCGCCGCCGTCACCGCGTTGATTCCCATCGGCCTGCAGGCCGGCGCGCCGCCCGCGTGGACGATGCTCGGCGGACTGGGTCTGTTCGGGATCGTGTTCGCGCTCAACTCGTCGGTCCACTCGTACCTCGTGCTTGCGTACTCCGAGGCCGACCGCGTCTCGCTGAGCGTGGGCTTCTACTACATGGCCAACGCCGCCGGCCGCCTGCTCGGCACGCTGCTGTCGGGACTGCTGTATCAGAAAGGCGGCGTGACGGCGTCGCTCTGGGGCGCGGTCGCGCTCGCGTCAGCCGCGGGGATCGGCGCGCTGTTCCTGCCGGCCGTCGCGACAACCGCCGTCTCCTGGGCGGGTGCCAAGGGAGACGACTGACGTCGTTGAAATTGGCGCTTGACTCTGGAGCACGCTCCATGATCGATACTATCCACGACATGTCTGACTGCTGCTGCGCCGGGCCGGCCGACTCGCGTGCCACGGAACTGGCGAGATGCGTTCACTGCGGCGCGAAAGGCCATGCGGTTGAGGAGCTCACGGTCAAGGCTCTGCTGACATCTCATTCATTGGGGGCGCACGATCGTCGCCGCACGGCAATCGCTCCGCGATGATTTTGCGAAATTGTTCACGCCGTAGCGGTGGTCACAGAGGGTGTTGATGGCGAAGACGGTCATCCTCTTCTCGCAGCCGGGCTGAATGTTCTGCAACCGGACGAAGGAGTTCCTTCGCACGCACAACGTTCCGTTCACGGACCGGGACATCACGCAGGATGAGAGCGCACTCGCCGAGTTAGAGAAGCTGGGCGTGATGACCTCCCCCGTGACCGTGGTGGACGGGCAAACGGTGGTCGGCTATGACATCAAGCGGCTCTCCGAGTTGTTGGGGTTGCCGATAGAATAGTCACGCCGAGGCGAGCGCCGCACGCTGCGGCGCCCGTCCGGTGAGCGTTACTTGCAGAGCGGGCAGCAACCGGTGCCGGCGAGTCTCGTTGCCGCTGCCGCGCCCGTCGAAAACAGCGCGACCAACGCCATCGCAAGTCCGAACATCTTTGTCTTCATGGCATCTCCTTGGCCGTCAGGCCGTGCGTGTAGAGATCATCTCTACGCATTCAGGCTACCGGTTGCAGTCGGCTTGAAAGTCAAGCCTCCGATTCGGTCCTTGACCTTCAAGTGGGCTTGAGGGTGTGTACTAGGAACATGGCAGGTCTGCTCATCGGAGACGTGGCGGAGCGATCAGGTCTCACTGCGCCGACGATTCGCTACTACGAAAGCATTGGGCTTCTCGCGGCGGCGCCGCGATCCTCTACGGGTTATCGCCGGTACGGCGATGCCACGATCGCGGAACTTCAATTCATCAAGAAAGCCCAGGCGCTCGGATTCTCGCTCGAAGAAATCCGCGAGATTCTCAAACTGAGTCGAGCGGGGACGACGCCGTGCTCGCGCGTGCTCGACCTGGCGCACCGCCATCTCGACGCCGTTGAAGAGCGGATCCGTCAGCTCTCTCGCTTTCGCGACACGCTCGCTGCCGAGATCAGAAAGTGGGATGGCGACCGCGAACCGACCTGCCGCGGGCTGTGTCAGATCATCGCCGGCACCGACGAGCCGCTCGAGGTCTTTCGGCCACGCGAATTGGGCGCGAAGAATGAGCGACGCTCTCACAGAAAAGCGCGATGATGTTCAGCCCGGTGCTTCGAAGCACGATCGTCGCGACGGTTTCAGGATTCCTGACGCGTCCCTGCTGTGTCATTCCGGCGGCGATGTCGATGACCGGCATCGGGACGGCGCGGCTGAGCGGAGCGCTCGTGTCCCATCGTGCCGAGTTCCTGATGACGAGCGCGCTTCTGCTCGGCGCGTCGGTTGTGATCAATTTTCGACGCGAGGGCGGGGTGTTCAACAAGGCCATGGCGATTGCGGCGAGCATGGTCGCGTTTTCCATCGCGGCCGGTTGGGCCGGAGGATTGTGATGTTCAAGCGCGTGATCTGCGCGATGGTGCTGGGCGCGTCGTGGCTCGTTCCGAGCCCGGCATCCGCCCAGATGACGTGAAGCGGCTGCGCCAACCCATACCTGCCCGGGTGGCGGGGTGTCTTGACGGAAGGTGTGACCGACAGCCGCTTCAAGCTCGGTGCGTGGCTCCTGTCGGAAGATCGCGACACGGTCTATGAGGGATCGAAGAAAGGCGACAATCTCCACAACGAACGGACGCAGATTCGCGTGCCGCTCATCACGGTCGATGTTCGCCTCACCGAACAGCTTGGCGTGCAGGCCGCCGTCACCATCCCTGACGTCACGCGGACGACGACGACGAACTTCAAGGAGACGTTCAGCGGCTTGGGCGACACTTCGATCGTCGGCTGGTACCGGCTGCGGCCCCGCTATCGCTGGTACGGCGTGATCAACGTCGGGGCGTCGCTGCCGACCGGAAAAATCGAGACGCCGCGATTCCGCTCCGAGTTGCAGGACGGCGATCTCGTCCCGCTCTCCAGGCTCCAGCGGGGATCGGGGACGTTCGATCCGTTGTTTGGCGCAAGCGTGACGCGGGTCGTCTCGGGAACGACGGTATTCGGCAATGTCGCCGCGCGGGTGCCGGTTGCCGAGAACAGCACCGGCCTTCGTACCGGCGCATCGTCGGAGCTCAATGGCGGGCTCGCGCGCGAAGTCGGCACGCACCGGCTGACGGCGTTTGCTCGGCTCGGATGGCTGCATCGGCAGCAGGACGTCTTCCGGGGCACGCCGGTTCTGGTCGGCGGCGGCAATTGGCTCTACATGACCCCCGGTGTTGCCGCGCAGGTCGGAAAAGGTGTGCAGGTTCAGGCCGAGGTCAAGCTGCCTGTGTACCGATCGCTCGCGAACCGGCAGCTTGACTCGTCGGCGGTCTTTCAGTTCGGCATCAGCCGCGGTTTTTAGACAAGGGAGGATCGCATGCGACTACTGATGGCCATTCTCAGTGCGGTCACGATCGTTGGAACGGGCGTCATCGCACAACAGAAAGACGGCGAGAGTCGCTCCACACAAGTCTGCACGATCAAAGTGTCCGGCATGTTCTGCGGCGAGTGCGCGAAGACGGTGGAGAAGGCGGCCAAGAAAGTGGCCGGCGTGACAGCGGCACGAGCCAGTCAGCCGAAGGGCGTCGCCGAGATTACATACGATCCGACGAAGACGTCGCCCGCAGCGATTGCAAAAGCGATTACGCAAAAGACGCCGTTCAAAGCCGAAGTCGACCAGCCGCGCTGACTCTCGCAACCAACCGGGATATGCTGTCGCCGTGGTGACTCCACGGCGGTCGCGTACGCTGGCGTACCTTGGAGCGGTCGCCGCGGTGCTCCTCGCGACGATCGGGACCTTCGCGATCTACCAGTGGATTGAACCGAGCATCTCGCTGCTGTTCTTCCCGGCCGTCCTGGTGCCGGCGATGTATGGCGGCTATGGTCCCGGATTTCTGGCGACCGTGCTGTCGACGATCGTCCTCGCCTATTTCTTCGTCCCCCCACGGAACCAGTTCGACGTCGGCATCGACGATCTGGTGCGGTTGGCGGTGTTCGCGGTCGTCGCGTTCGCGACCGGATGGCTCAGCTCGCGGCGCAGGCGCGCCGAGGAGGCCCAGCGCAAATCGCTGAGCGATCTCGAAGCGGCCATCAACACGCTGCGCAAAGTCAGCGGATGGCCGGTGCTGATCGCCGCCGACACCGCCGCCAGCGTGCGCCGGATGCTCGAACACGCCGCGAACGTGGCGGGCGCCGCCGCGGCCGCCGCGATCTGGGAGGCCGAAGAGGAGCCGTGGCTCTACATGGCTTCGTCTTCGCCGACCGATCGTGGGGCGGTCACCAAACATTCCCCGGTCGAACTGCCGCCGCCCGGTGAGCCGCTGCCGCCCGATTTTGCGCGCCGGCTTGGCCCCGGCCCGCACGCCACTGCGGGCTTTCGCACCGAACACTTGTCGGGTCGTGTCTGCTTCACTGGCATCGAGAGCTCGACCCCGGACACCATGGCGATCGTCAACGTCGTCGCGCGCGAGGTGGGGAACTCACTCGATCAGTTGTATCTGGCCGATCGCCTGCGCGAGCTGGCGATCCGCGAAGATCGGATCCGGCTGGCGCGCGATCTCCACGACGGCGTGCTGCAATCGTTGACGGGCGTTCGGCTCGAGCTGCAGACGATCGCCGCGGAGCCCACCGGCGAGCCGCCGCTCCAGGATCGACTGCTGGCGATCGAGCGCGCGCTCGCCATCGAGCAGCGCGAGCTGCGGTTGTTCATCGAGGATCTGAAGCCGCCGGCCGGCACGCCGGCCGACGCGGGATCGCTCGCGCAGCGGCTCGACGAAATGTCCGCGCGCCTCGCGGTCGAGTGGAAGGTGCCGATTGTCGTGCGGGTCACGCCGGCGGAGCTCTCGCTGTCGTCCGCGGCGGAGCACGGGATGCGGCTGATGGTCCACGAGGCGGTCGTCAACGCGCTGAAGCACGCGCATCCGTCGAAGGTGACCGTGGACGTAGCCGCGCGTAACGCCGGCCTCGCGATCGTCGTGCGCGACGATGGACGAGGGTTTCCGGTGTTGGGCCACTTCGATCACGACGAGCTCGTGCGGCACAACGCCGGACCGGCGAGCTTGCGCGACCGCGTCACGGCGCTCGGCGGCCGCATGGCGATCGACTCGACCGCGTCAGGATCGCGGATTGAGATCACCCTGCCATCAGACCAGACGTCTCTCCTGCGCGCCTAGCAACAGCCGTCACCGGCAAGCGTTTCAGCCCGCGAAGGACAAGAGCGGTTTTCGATTCGGTGTAGCGGCGCTGAATCAACACAAAGGACACGAAGGACACCAAGACAAGACCAGTTCGTTTCCCTTTGTGTCCTTTGTGTCCTTTGTGTTTGATCAGCGTAGCGATCAAGCACGCCGCCGACGAGAAAAAGGCGGCTGAAACGGAAAAGGGTTCGCCTTGAATTCGGGGCCCGCGATGTTCGGATCGGGCGGCGGCGTCAGACCAGGCCTTTCTGCTGCGCGCAGAGCACGAGCTCCAGACGTCCGCCGACGCCCAGCTTCTCGTAGATGTTGTGCAGGTGGACTTTCACGGTGCCTTCCGAAATCGACAGGCGCTCGGCGATCGTCTTGTTCCGCAGTCCTTGTGCGACCATCCGGACGATTTCGAGCTCCCGCGGCGTCAGCTTCTCGGCCGCTTCGCGCGTTGCGTCTTCGCGTTCGATCACGCCGCGCACCGCGCGCGACGCTGTGTCGCGGTCGATCCATTCGCCGCCCTCGTGCACGCGGCGGATGCATGCCAGCAGCGTGTCGGGCGGCGATTCCTTCAACACGAGGCCGGTCGCGCCGAGCCGGACCGCTTCGAGCACCTCGGCGTCGGTGATCGCGGCAGTGAGCAGCACGGTCCGGCAGCGCTCGCCTTCGTGCTCGAGCGCGCGCAGCACGTCGAGGCCGCCGTGACCGGGCATGCGCAGGTCCAGGACGAGGATGTCGGGCCGGCGCTCGCGAACCGCGTCGATCGTCGCGCCGGCATCTGCGCACGTCGCGACAACCTCGAAATCGACCTGACGGTCGAGCAGGTGCTGCAGCCCCTGCAGCACGATCGGATGATCGTCGGCGACCACGATCCGAATCGGCACGCCCGAATTCTAGCCGAGCCCGTGCACTGTACAATGGCCGTGACGCTGGCCGTTTGGCCTTGCCGTGAGGGCGTGAAACTAATCCATTCCGTGCTCCTCGTCGCGATGCTGGCGTGCTTGCCATCGATCGACCTGCTGTGGTGCCCCGATGGCTGCGGGGATGCTGACTGCCTCCAACTGTCGATGCACGGTGACTCCTCGTCGCGCACCGGTGCGTGCGGTCTCTGTCTGAACGGTGTGGCCGTTCATCGTGATGTTCCGATGCCAGCGCCTGTTTCTCACTCCCTCGCTGCGCCGTCATTTGTCACTCCGGCGCCGGCGCTCGTCCCACCCAATCAGATCGACCGCCCGCCGCGCCTCTAGCGTTTTTCGGAACCTTGTCGCGCGCGGCTGTAGGGCGGGGGTTTCAGCCCCGCCGCGTCGCGGGCGTGAAAGGCCCGCGCAACAGCGCTGCGCTACAGCTGCTGGAGTGCGTGGAGGTGTGTCGATGAAGGCGTGGAGCCTCGTTCTTTCCTCGTTCATGCTGGTCGCCCTGACCGGTCGGGCCGAGGCGCAGAACGCGTCCGTTCGCGTCGAAGTCCGCGGCGGCGGCGCTGCGATCCCTGGCGCCGCGGTTGTGGTGAATGGTGTCGCGTCCACGACCGACGATCGCGGCGTCGCGTCGGCGACTGTGACGCCGGGGCGCGTCGAGATCGTCGTCGCCAAAGAAGGATTCGAGCCCGTCAGTCTCTCCGTCGAGGTCCGCGCGGCCGAGGAACGCACAGTGACGGTCGATCTCCAGCCACAATCCGAGATCGCCGAGCACGTCACCGTCTCCGCGACGCGGACCGAACGCGGCATCGAGGACGAGCCGATGCGCGTCGAGGTGCTCGATCGCGACGAGATCGAAGAGAAGCTGATGATGACCCCGGGCGACATCGTCATGATGCTGAACGAAATGGGCGGGCTGCGCGTGCAGGCGACGTCGCCATCGCTCGGCGCCGCGAGCATCAGGATTCAGGGGATGCGCGGCCGCTACACGCGGTTCCTGTCCGACGGCCTGCCGCTGTCCGGTGAACAGGTCGGTTCGTTCGGGCTGCTGCAGATTCCGCCGGTGGACCTCGGCCGCGTCGAAGTCATCAAGGGCGTCGCATCATCTTTATATGGCGCCGGCGCGATGGGCGGCGTCGTCAATCTCGTGTCGCGGCGGCCCGGCGCGCGCTCCGAAGGGCAACTCCTCGTGAACCGATCGACTCGCGGCGCGACCGACGCGGCGTTCTGGCAGTCGGCGCCGGTGACGGACCGGTGGAGCTTCGCGATGCTGATCAGCGCAAACGGTCAGCAGCGGGTCGACGTCGACGGCGATCGCTGGGCCGATTTGCCGAAGTACGCGCGCGGGGTGGTTCGGCCGCGCGTGTTCTGGGACGACAAGAAGGGCCGCTCGTTTTTTGCGACGTTTGGGATGACGGTCGAGGAGCGGACCGGCGGCACGATGCCGGACTCTGTGCTCGCGGCGACGCGACAACCGTATGTCGAGGCGCTCAATACAGGTCGGCTCGATGCCGGCACGTCGTTCCAAACGCTTGTCGGCACGTCGGTGCTGAGCGCGCGTGCATCAGTGACGCATCAGCAACTCGATCATCGGTACGGCGAGATCGTCGAACGCGATCGGCACGAGACCGCGTTCGCCGAAGCGACGCTGCGGCGGCCGATCGGACGCCACACGCTGGTCGGCGGCGTTGCGGTCGAACGTGACGCCTATCGGCCGATCGATCTCCCGCAGTTCGCGTACACGTTCACCGTGCCGGGCCTGTTCGTGCAGGACGATGCCGATTTCGCCAGGTGGCTGTCCGTATCCGCGAGCGCGCGGCTCGACGCCCACAGCGAATACGGTACGTTTGTCAGCCCGCGCGTTGCCGGACTGATGAAGTTCTTCGGATGGACCAGCCGTCTCTCGTACGGCACCGGCTTTTTCGCGCCGACGCCGCTGACGGAAGAAACTGAGGCCGCCGGGCTGTCGCGGCTGACGATCGTGAAGCCGCTCAAAGCGGAGCGCGGACGCAGCAGCTCCTGGGACGTCAGCCGAAAGATGGGACCGGTGTCGACGACGCTGACGCTGTTCGCGTCGACGGTTCACGATCCCGTCGAAGTCGAGCGCGCCGATCGACTCGTGCTCGCCAATCGTCCGTCGCCGGCGACGAACCGCGGCCTCGAAGCGCTCGTCATCTGGCATCCGGAGGATTTCTCGGTCGTCGCGAACTACGCGTACGTGCGATCGCGTCAGAGCGGCGAAGAGGTCCCGTTGACGCCGCGCCACAGCATCGGCATCGACGGCATGTGGGAGTGGGGCAACGGCAAGGTGGGGAGGCTCGGCATCGAGTGGTATTACACCGGCGTGCAGCGGCTGGAGGCGAATCCGTACCGCGAGGAGAGCCGGCCGTACAGCGTGTTCGGCGTGCTCGTCGAGCGACGCGTGCGCGGCGTGCGGCTGTTCGTCAACGGCGAGAACCTGACAGACGTGCGCCAGACACGCTGGGATCCGCTGCTGCGGCCCGCGCGCGGCGTCGACGGCCGGTGGACCGTCGATGCGTGGGCGCCGCTCGACGGCCGCAACATCAACGGCGGCGTGCGCTGGTCATTCTAGTCAATCACCCCGGACGGTCCACTCGCGTCATTTCTTCAGCGCCGGAGTACACCTGGCTGGACTGTCGGCGGGACCTTTGTCGCGATACACCTCGTGACACATCGAGCAGGCGTCGGCGAGGTCATTGGTCGCATCGGACACCTTCTCCTGATTCCTGGTGCGGGCCGCCTGAAGCGCCGCCAGTCCTGACCGGCGCATGTTGCGGGCGAATTTTTGGAAATCCGCCTGCTGC
Source organism: Acidobacteria bacterium 13_1_40CM_65_14 (assembly GCA_001917905.1). GTDB lineage: Bacteria > Acidobacteriota > Vicinamibacteria > Vicinamibacterales > CAVVIG01 > QHWF01. The sequence continues at coordinate 13,653 of MNEX01000055.1, read as the reverse complement.
GCTGGAACGGGTTTGCCGTTCTGGCAGCGACGTCCAGGTGTCAAAATCAGGTCCACGCCATCGGTCAGCGCGACCGCCGCGTTCTCGACGACTTCCCATCCCGAGTACGCGTTGGCGTACGTATCGGTTGCCGACGCGCCAGTCTCTGCACCTTTCTTCTTCGGCGCCCCCGGGTCGTTCTGCTGGACGTCGAAGATGAGATTCGCATTTGGGAAGTAGATGCCGCGCATCACCTGGGCGAGCGTGCCGGTCGGTTTGGACGAAGGCGCCGGAACCGGCTTGGACGGCGCCTGCGCAACGGCCACTGCGGTCACGAACGCACACGTCAACGCCGTGCTGAGAATTCGCATGACCATCCTCACTCGTTCAGTGCCGCGACAGCACAGTTGGCCGTCGCCGGACTGAGCGCTCGCTATCATAATCGTTGACTGACGCTTCGATATCCTCTCTCGAGTACCGCAACATCAACGGCGGCGTGCGCTGGTCATTCTGAACTCCTTACAGCCGAGCATCGTTGACAGTCGAATGACGTGACGCGCACAATGGCGATCATGAGGCGCTGGACCGCGGCCGTCGTGTCCGCCGTCGTCGCTATCGGGTTGGCGACGGCCGGCGTCGCCACGTGCGTCAGCGGTACGCTCGCCCCACCGGCCGCGCAGATGGCCTGCTGCAAAGCCGGTCACCACACCTGCCACAAGTCCGGCTCACCGGTCGATTGCTGTAAGAAACACGATCCGCAACAGCTGCTGGGAACGCTCACGAAAGCGCAGTCGGTCCAGATGCCTGTTCGGGTGCTGCTCGCGTCGTATGTTCCCGCAGTTCTCACGGCGATCACCATCAGGCCCGTTCACATCATCGCTGTCGACTCGTCGCCACCATCCAGGCCGCTCGGCCCGCCGATTTACATCGCGTTCTCCTCACTCCTGATCTAGTCGCGATCTGCGCTTCGTTCACGCCAACTGGTGTGTCGTGTGCGCGTACGCGCGCCACCCGCCTTCGTTGGCGTGTCGTTCAGGTACGCCACGAGATGGGTGTCGAGATGAAACACGCGATCGTTCGATCGGCAGTTGCAGTCATGCTCGCTGCAACAGGCGCGTCAGCAGGACAAGGGAACATCAACTCGGTTCAAGAGCACGGCCGCGTCGACGAAGGACCGCCGCTGAGCCTTCCCGCGGCGATCGCTGAAGCCCGCGCCAACAATCCGGAATTGGTCGCGTTGCGACAGCAGGTCGACGTCGCGCGCCTCAGGCCGGTCCAGGAGAAGTTTCTCCAGCCGCCGATGCTGGAAGCGCAGATTTGGCAGTGGCCCCTCAACACGCTGAATCCGCTCAACACCAACATGTACATGTTCATGGCCACGCAGGACGTACCGGGCCGCGGCAAGCGCTCCCTGCGCGAAGCCGCCGCCGAAAAGGACGTCGCGTTGGCCGCTGTCGACGTCGACGTGCGCGCGCGTCAGATCCTCGACCTCGTCAAGCAGGCCTACGCCGACCTGTTTGTCGCGCGCAAGGCGATCGACATCCATCTCGCGAGCGTCGATCTCCTGCGGCAGCTGGCGGATGTGTCGGAGGCCAAATACGCGACCGGCCGCATTTCCCAGCACGACGTGCTGAAGAGCATCGTCGAGCTCTCGAAGCTTCACGACGATGTGATTGGGTTCGAACAACAGGCCGAGACCACGCGAATCCGCCTGAACGTGCTGTTGAACCGGCCGCCCGCCGCGCCGATCGGCGCGTTGACCGATCCAGTCGAGCGCGTCCTCGTGACATCGGTCGCCGACTTGCAGCGCGTCGCCGCCGAGCGACAACCCGATGTGCAGAAGGCGCATGTCAGGGTCGAGCAGGCGCAGGCGCAGCTTGCCGTGATTCGCAGCGAGATCAAGCCGGATTTCACCGTGCAAGGCGGGTACATGCTGATGCCGCATCAGACCGACGCGTGGATGGGACGCGTCGGCATCACGTGGCCGCGCGCGCCCTGGGCGCGTGGCCGCACCGACGCGCGGATTGCGGAGGCGACCGCCGCCATCGATGCGGCGAATGGCGGCGAACGTGCCATCGCAAGCGCCGTCGGGCTCGCCGTCGCGGACGCGTACGTCCGGGTGAAAGCGGCCGAGCGGCGCGCGGCGTTGCTGCGGACGACGATCCTCCCACAGTCGGAGCAGACGCTGGAAGTCTCGCGCATCGCCTATCAGGCCGACCGCGTGGACTTCCTCACGCTCATCGAGGGCGAGCGCACGCTGCTCGACGCGCGGCTCGAGTACTACCGCGCGGTGAGTGAGCACGAACGGGCACTCGCCGATTTGGAACGCGCGATGGGGGCCGACCTGTCCGCGACCGACGTGGTTCCCGTCAACCGCAGCGAGGTGAAGTGATCATGCGGCGACCGATGCTGAAGGGACTGCTGGTCGTGCTGGCGGTCGCGATCGTCGCCGTGATTGCGTGGGCCGTGTGGTCGCGGGTCCGCAGCGATCGCGCCGGATTGCCGGGCACGACAGTGGCCGACCGACACCCTACGTCACCGGCCGCACGCCCCGCGCAGCCGGCTGCCGCCACGCCGCGAACGGGCGTCACGATCGATCCTCGCCGTCAGCAGCTGATCGGCGTGCGAACAGTTGCCGCGAAGCGAGCCGAGATGACCGAACTCGTGCGGACGGTCGGCGTCGTTCAGTACGACGAGACGCGCGTCACCGACGTGAATCTCAAGGTCGAAGGCTGGATTCGCGAGCTGTACGTCGACTACACGGGCCAGCTCGTGACGCGCGGCCAACCGCTCTTCACGCTCTACAGCCCAGACCTCCTCGCCACCGAACACGAATATCTGTTGGCGCTGAAAACGCGTGACCAGATGCAGTCGTCGCAGATCGCCGATGCGCGAGTGCGCGCGGACACGATCGTCGCGGCGGCGCGCCAGCGGCTCGCACTGTGGGATCTGTCAGCCGATCAACTGCAGGCGCTCGAACAGACGCGACAGCCGCAGGCGGCGGTGACGTTCCGATCGCCCGCTGGTGGCTACGTCACCGAGAAGCAGGTGCTGAAAGGCGCCCACGTCACGGCCGGCCAGAGCCTCTACCGGATCGCCGACCTGTCGGTGGTGTGGATCGAAGCTGACGTGTACGAGAACGACGTGTCGCTTGTGCGCCTCGGACAACACGCGACCGTGACGCTCGACGCCTATCCGGGCGAGCGCTACGCGGGCCGGGTCGTGTACATCTATCCGTACGTCAACCAGCAGACGCGCACCAACAAAGTCCGGTACGAGTTCGCCAACGGCCGCGGCCGCTTCAAGCCGGGCATGTACGCGAACGTCGAGCTGAGCGTCTCCGCCGGTGCCGGCGTCACGGTTCCCGCCAACGCGGTCCTCGACTCGGGTAAAGAGCAGATCGTCTTCGTCGCGCAGGGCGATGGGTACTTCGAGCCGCGCCGCGTGAAGGTCGGCCGCCGCCTCGGCGCCGACGTTCAGATCGTCGACGGCATCAAGACGGGCGAGCAGGTGGCGACCGGCGCGACATTTTTTCTCGATTCCGAGAGCCAGCTTCGCGCGTCGTTGCAGGGCTATGAAGCGGCGCCTGCGCCCGCACCTGCCGCCGGACCGCGTCAGCAGCTCGACATCACGTTGCGGTCGCAGCCCGATCCGCCAAAAGCCGGCGAGAACCAGTTCGAAGCCACGGTCAAGGATTCCGCAGGCAAGCCGATCGACGATGCGCAGGTGACCGTGCAGTTCTTCATGGCCGCCATGCCGACGATGAACATGCCGGCGATGCGGAGCGAAGTGAAGCTGTTGCCGGTTGGTGGCGGAGTCTATCGAGGAACGGGGAACGTGATGATCGCCGGGCGGTGGGACGTGACCGTCAGCGTCGCGCGCAACGGCCAGCGACTGGGATCCAAACAGATGACGGTGGTCGCGCGATGATCAATCGAATCATCGACTGGTGCGCCGCCAACCGGTTCCTCGTCTTCACCGGAACCATCGTCCTGACGCTCTGGGGCATCTGGGCGATGACGCAAACGCCTGTGGACGCCGTCCCGGACATCTCCGACGTGCAGGTGATCGTGTCGACGGAGTGGATGGGGCGAAGTCCTGATCTCATCGAGGATCAGATCACGTATCCGATCGTCAGTGCGCTGATCTCGACACCCCGCGTCAAAGCCGTCCGCGGATTCACCGACTTCGGCATCTCCTACGTGTACGTCATCTTCCAGGACGGCACCGACATGTACTGGGCGCGCAGCCGCGTGGTCGAGTACCTGCAAGGCATTCGCGGACAGCTACCGGAAGGCGCGAATCCAATCATTGGTCCCGATGCGACCGGCGTGGGCTGGGTGTTCGAATACGCGTTGGTCGACGAAACGGGGCAGCACAGTCTGGCGGATCTCAGAAGTTTTCAGGATTGGTATCTCCGCTATTGGCTGGCATCGGTGCCCGGCGTCGCGGAGGTGGCGAGCATCGGCGGATTCGTCAAGCAGTACCAGGTGAACGTCGATCCGAACAAGCTGGCGGCCTACAACATCGGCATCCGCGACGTCGTGTCGGCGATCAAGGGCAGCAACAACGATGTCGAAGGCCGCCTGCTCGAGCTCTCCGGGCGCGAGTACATGGTCCGCGGGCGCGGCTACCTGAAATCGCTCGATGACATCGAGGCCGTGTCGCTCGGCGCCGACCGCCGCGGCACGCCGATTCACGTGCGCGACGTCGCGCAGGTGCGCCTCGGTCCCGACATCCGGCGCGGCGTCGCGGAGCTCGACGGCAAAGGCGAGGTGGTGGGCGGCATCGTCGTGATGCGGTTCGGCGAGAACGCGTTGCGCGTGATCGACCGCGTGAAAGCCAAGCTGCGCGACGTCCAAGCGTCGATGCCGGCCGGTGTGAAGCTCGTGCCCACTTACGACCGCTCGGGCTTGATCGGCGAATCGATCCGGACGCTGCGGCGGACGCTCATCGAAGAAGCGATCGTCGTCTCTCTTGTCATCGTCGTGTTTCTGTTCCATTTCCGCTCGGCGCTCATTCCGATTCTTGCGCTGCCCATCGCGGTCGTCGCGTCGTTCATCCCCATGTACTACCTCGACGTGACCTCCAACATCATGTCGCTCGGCGGGCTCGCGCTCGCGATCGGCGTGCTGGTTGACGCGTCAATCGTCATGGTCGAGAACGCCTACAGGCACGTGTCCGAGGCGCGTGTGCCGTACGAGGAGCAGCCGGCCGCCATCATCGGTGCGGCCAGGCAGGTGGGCCGCGCGATCTTCTTCTCGCTGGCGATCATCATCGTGTCGTTCGTGCCCGTGTTCCTGCTCGAGGCACAGGAAGGCCGCATGTTCCGGCCGCTGGCGTTCACCAAGACGTTTGCGATGGTGTTCGCGTCGATCCTCTCGATCACGCTCGTGCCGATGTTGATGACGATCTTTATCCGTGGGCGGCAGCTGAAACCGGAATCCGCCAATCCGGTCTCGCGCCTCTTCACCGCGGTCTACGACCCGATCATCGGTCTGGCGCTGCGATGGAAATGGACGGCTTTGCTGATCAACTTCGCCGTCGTGCCGCTCACGATTCCGCTGCTGTTCGTGATCGGCAGCGAGTTCATGCCGCCGCTCTACGAAGGATCTCAGCTCTTCATGCCGACTGCGCCGCCTGGCCTGTCGATCACCGAAGCGACCAGGGTGCTGCAGGTGCAGGACAAGATTTTGCGGCAGTACCCCGAAGTGGAGACGGTGTTCGGGACGGTCGGTCGCGGAACGACGTCGACCGACAACACGCCGATGGGAATGGTCAACACCACGATGACGCTCAAGCCGCGCGACCAGTGGCGCGCGGGCATGACGCTGGACAAGCTGCAGGCGGACATGGACGCGGAGCTGCAGCTGCCTGGGTTCCCGAACGTGTGGACGCAGCCGATCCGCAACCGGCTCGACATGTTGCTGACGGGGATCAAGACGCCGGTCGGCATCAAGATCCTCGGTCCCAACCTCGACGAGATTCAGCGGCTCGGCGAGGAGATCGAGCGCGTGCTTCAGCCGGTGGCCGGCACGCGGAGCGTCTACGCCGAACGCGTCGCGCAAGGCTACTTCACCGACATCCGGATCGATCGCGAGGCCATCGCGCGGCACGGGCTGACCATCGGCGACGTCGAGGACGTCATCGAATCGGCGATCGGCGGTCAGAACATCACGCGCACGATCGAAGGCCGGGAGCGGTACCCGATCAACGTGCGGTACGAGCGCGGCTTCCGGCAGGACCTGCCGGATCTCGGCCGCGTCCTCGTCAAGACGCCGATGGGCGCGCAGGTCCCACTGGCGCAGCTCGCCGAGATCTCGCTGACGCCGGGTCCGTCGATGATTCGCGACGAAGGCGGGCAGCTCGCCGGATACGTGTACGTCGACACGGCCACGCGCGACATCGGCGGCTACGTGGACGCCGCGAAGCGTGCCGTCGCTCAGAAGATTCAGATGCCGGCGGGATACACGCTGCAGTGGACCGGGCAGTACGAATTCCAGGTCCGGGCGCGCGAACGGCTGAAGCTGCTCATCCCGCTCGTGTTCTTCATCATCTTCATGCTGCTGTACCTGACGTTTCGCTCGGCGTCCGAAGCGGTCATCGTGATGTTATCGGTGGTGTATGCCATGACCGGCGGAGTCATCCTCCAGTGGCTGCTCGGCTACAACTTTTCGGTCGCCGTGTGGGTCGGATACATCGCGTTATATGGCGTTGCGGTGCAGACCGGCGTCGTGATGGTCGTCTACCTGCACGAGGCGCTCGACACACGGCTACGCGAGAACACGTCGCTGACTGAAGAGGACGTCCGTCAGGCGACCATCGCCGGCTCCGTGCTGCGGCTTCGCCCGAAGCTCATGACGGTCAGTGTCGTGATGGCCGGCCTCGTCCCGATCCTGTGGAGCAGTGGTGTCGGTTCGGACGTGATGAAGCCGATCGCCGCGCCGATCATCGGCGGGATGGTGACGTCGACGATTCACGTGCTCATCATCACGCCGGTGATCTTCTACATCATGAAGGTGAGGGCCCTTCGAAGAGGAACGTTGAGGGTCAGCCGGCTTGCATAGATTTTCGCTGTTACGGAGGACAAACTCATGAGGCGGAATGCACTCGTTTGGGTCGTCGTCGCGATTGCAGTAATCGTGATCGTGCCACTGCTTGGCATGATCGGCATGATGGGCTTGGGAATGATGGGTGGCCATATGGACGGCATGATGACTGGCGGCGGCATGATGATGGGCTGGGGCGTCGTCTGGATGCTCCTGTTGTTGGCATTGATCGTTGCGCTGATCGTCCTGGTGGTCCGTTCCGCCAGCGGCACCTAGTCTGCCGTGGACTATGGATCCGGCTCGAGACGTCGTCATCGTGACCGGAAGTAGCGGCCTGATCGGGTCGGCGACCGCGGCGGTCCTATCCGAGCATTTTGCCGTCGTGGGATTCGACAGGGGAGGGCCTCCGCATCCCCCGCCGCCCGTGGATTGTGTGTCGGTCGACATCACATCTGATGACGGCGTCCGGCAGGGGATGGATCACGTCCGCGCGCGATACGGCAGCCGAATCGCTTCCGTCGTTCACTTGGCCGCCTACTACGACTTCTCCGGCGCGCCGAGCCCGCAGTACGACATGGTGACGGTTCGCGGGACCGAGCGACTCCTGCACGCGTTGCGGGGGCTGACTGTGGAGCAGTTCGTCTTCTCCAGCACAATGCTGGTCCACGCCCCGTGCGAACCGGGGCAGCGCATCGCTGAGGACTGGCCGATCGATCCACGGTGGCCGTATCCCGAATCGAAGGTCAAGACCGAACGACTGATCGAGGCTGAGCGAGGCCCGATACCGGCCGTCCTGCTGCGCATCGCCGGCGTCTACGACGATCGCTGCCATTCGATTCCGCTGTCGCATCAGATACAGCGCATCTACGAACGCTCGGTGACCAGCCACGTGTTTCCCGGTCACCTCGCGCACGGCCAGTCGTTTCTGCACCTGCGTGACCTCGTCGATGGCATCGTCCGGCTGATCGACCGTCGTCTGGTGCTGCCGCCGGTCTTGCCGCTCTTGGTCGGCGAGAGCGACGCGGTCAGCTACGACGAGCTCCAACACACGCTTGGCCGGCTCATTCATCGCGAAGAATGGGACACACGCGAGATTCCGAAGGCCCTCGCCAGGGCCGGTGCGTGGGTGCAGGACAGCATCCCTGGCGTCGAGGACCCGTTCATCAAGCCGTGGATGATCGATTTCGCCGACGATCATTACGCACTGGATCTCACGCGCGCCCGGACGCTCCTCGAGTGGGAGCCACGGCGATCGTTACGCGACACCTTGCCCAAGATGGTCGAGGCGCTGAAAGCGGATCCCGTGGAGTGGTATCGCGAGCACAAGTTGTCGGCGCCTCGTTCAGGGCAGGAGCCTTCGCCGGAGATCAAGAACCGGTGACGAACCACCCTGGCGGCCGCCGCGCTTCCGTCGCGCCCGAGCACCACGACATGCACGGCAGTCACGATGACATGCTGCGCGAGCTGCGACGGCCGTGGCTGTGGACGAATGCCACTGTGATGATGCTCGGACTGTGGCTCGCCAGCAGTCCGGTCACGTTTGGCTATCACGGCCGCGCGATGATCTGGAGCGATGTCATCAGCGGCGTCGCGCTGGCTGCGTTCGCGGGCCTCGCGTTCGTACCGCGATTCGATTTCATCGGGCGCTGGATGGTCTCGTTGGTCGGTCTTTGGCTCCAGCTCGCTCCGCTCGCATTCTGGGCCCCGACGCCGGCGGCATATCTGAGCGACACGTTCGTGGGCGCTCTCGCGATCGCGTTGTCGATTCTCGTGCCGATGATGCCCGGTATGGCGCATCACATGGCGATGATGCAGCCTGGGCCGGAAATCCCACCGGGCTGGACGTACAACCCTTCGAGCTGGCATCAGCGCGCGCCGATGATCGCGCTCGCGTTCATCGGATGGATGATCTCCCGCTATCTCGCGGCGTTTCAACTGGGTTACATCACGACGGTCTGGGAACCGTTTTTCGGTGCCGGCACGGAACGGGTGCTGACGTCGAACGTGTCGCAGATGTGGCCGATCTCGGACGCCGGCCTCGGAGCGCTCGCGTACACGCTGGAATTCCTGATGGCGTGGATGGGCGGGCAAACGCGCTGGCGCAGCATGCCGTGGATGGTCTCGTTCTTCTTCATTCTGGTCGTGCCGCTTGGCTTGACGCACGTCACGCTGGTGATCCTGCAGCCGGTGGTCGTCGGGTTCTGGTGCACGCTCTGTCTCGCGGCGGCCGCGGTCATGCTCGTCATGATTCCGTTCACGGTGGATGAAGTCATCGCGATGGCGCAATTCATGGCGGACCGCGTACGTGCCGGCAAGCCATTCTGGCGCACGTTCTGGGTTGGCGACACGATAGACGGCGGCGGCCCCGACGCGCGCACGCCGCGATACGGAGCACCGCTTCGCGCCCTCGCACCGGCAGCGGCATGGGGAGTCAGCGTGCCATCGACGCTCGTCATCGCCGGCGTCGTCGGGATCTGGCTCATGGTCGCGCCGGCGTTGCTGCATAGCAGCGGAGTTGCTGCGGACAGCGATCGACTCGTCGGTGCGCTGGTCCTGACGGTTGCCGCCATCAGTACTGCGGAGGTCGCGCGCGCGCTCCGCTTCATCAACGTGCTGTTTGCCGTATGGCTGATCGTTGGGTCGTGGGCGATGGGCGACATGCCAAGCGTTGCTCACTGGAACGACATGTCGGCTGGATTGATCGTCTTTCTGCTCACCCTGCCACGGGGAGCCGTTCACGAGCGGTACGCCGGGTGGGATCGGTTCGTCGTCTGATGAGAGCCTGACCTCCACATGATCCGCATCGACTGGAATCCCGTCGCCCACGTCGGGCCGGTGCCGATCAACTGGTACGGACTCGGATGGGCGGCAGCGTTCCTGACCGGCCGTTCGCTCGTCGTGCGATGGGCCCGAGCCTCGCCGATTTCACGCGAGAAGGTCGAGGAAGTCCTCCTGTGGATTCTTGCGGGCGCGTACATTGGCGCCCGGTTGTACTACGTCGCGCAAAACGAACCTTGGTTCTATCTGACGCACCCATGGCGGATCGTCGCCGTGTGGGAAGGCGGGCTCGCCTTCTTCGGCGGTTTGTTCGGCGCGATCGCCGCGGCGTGGGTCTACGCGCGACGCGCGAAGGTGCCGTTCCTCGAGCTCGCCGATCTCGTAGCGCCGGCCATTCCCATCGCCGCCGCGATCGGCCGCATCCCGTGCGGACTCGACGGCATGGACTACGGCACGCCATCGTCGCTGCCCTGGGCCGTCGTGTATACGAACCCCGACAGCTACGCGCCGAACGACGGCATCCCGCGGCATCCCGATCAGTACTACGAGCTTGTCGGCGATCTGCTGATTGCGTGGATTCTGTTGAAATCCCGGCCGCGTTTGCCCGCGGGGGCAACGTTTTATCTGTACCTCGTGCTGTTCAGCGTGCTCCGTTTCCTGGTGTTTTTCGTACGAGGGAACGTACCGATCGTCGCGCTCGGGCTCAAAAACGCCCAACTCACCGCGCTCGTCATCCTGGTTGTGGCCGCGCCGATACTGGTGTCCACACTCGCGCGGTCGAAGGCGCGGACCGCACATTGATCGCTCATTCGCTCTCACGGATATCTTTTGTGCCAATGCCGATCGAGAAATCGCGCACGAACTCGACAACGTCGCCGAATTGCATTCGAAACGCCGTCGTCACGTCGCGTGTGAAGCGGTCCCACCGCTCGGCGTCCAGCAGACGGCGCAGCAGCGTGCCTTCAACGGTCGCGCCCTTCATGGCAATGTAATCATCGGTCGCGACCGAGACCACGAGCTCGCGGGTGACGACTGTCACACGCGCCAGGTGCGCCTCGCGGAGCGCGCGTTCCAGATGGACCGCGCTGGAAAACCATTCGTCCCACGGGATGGCGCTGCGGAATGCGTCGCCGAGTCGTTCGCTGCCCTCGATCGTCGAGGCGACCTGTTTCCACAAGGCACCGGCGGGATTGGGCAACGTGCCCCACGCGGTGACGCCAATCCGCCCGGCCGCCTTGCAGATCCTGATCATGTCGGCCAGGCCGTCGGCGTAACTCGCGAGATGCGAGATGACGAAGCTCGCCGCGACCGCGTCGAACGCGTCATCCCGAAACGGAAGACCCGGCGTCCGCGCGACGACTCGCTGTCGGGACGGCTGATGTCCGGCGGCCCGGAGCATGGCCGCCGATGGATCGACGGCGACCACATTCCCGC
>MNEX01000055.1:0-2353 GCA_001917905.1 Acidobacteria bacterium 13_1_40CM_65_14 | reverse complement strand
AGACGCTCGTACGCCGACGCGACTTGTGGATCGAGATACGGCGAATCAAGGCGCATCGGCGACGATCACAGGTATCGACGCACGGTCGCTTTGTAGGCCTGATACGAAGCGCCGAACTTCTCGCCGAGGTACGCTTCCTCCGGTAAGACGGCGGTGACGTGGACGATGATCATCGCCGGCAGGACGAAGAGGACAATCCAAAGATTGTTGAGCAGCAGTCCGAGTCCGGCCTGCACGAGCATGGCGCTCAGATACATCGGATTGCGCGAAAACTTGTACGGGCCTCGTCGGAGAAGCGACGGCGACGGCGTCCAGGGCCGCGGATCCTGCCCCGAGCGCCTGAACATCACGATTGTCGTCGTGCCGAGCGCGAGGCCCGCCAGCAAGACGAGAGCGCCGGCGAGCGATCGCAGCACCGAGTCGAGCGGTACCGGCAGCCGAAAGATTCCGTAGTGCAGCACGATGCCCGCGACAATGAATCCCGCGAACACTAGTGGAGGCGGCAGGCGAACCTTGGCGCCGTGGGTTTCTGGCTGATCGCTCATCGATCGTCGATCCTAGCATCCCGACATGAAGCACCGCGGCGCGACGGCCATGGGCTTCGACCAGGGCAAGGCGACGCATCACTTCAGGCTGACCGCCGAGGGCGGCGCCATCGAAGTGAGCGTCAACGATCCGGCGGACGAGGCGAGCCGGATGGCGATCCGGGTTCACTTGAAGGAAATCGCCGGCGAGTTCGCGCGCGGCAACTTCGCGAAGCCGTTCGCGACGCACGGCGAGGTGCCGCCCGGGGTGACGACGATGCAGCAGCGCAAGAACGCGATGACCTTCAAGTACGAAGAGACGCCCGAGGGCGGTCGCGTGAAGATCACGACGTCCGATCCGAAGGCGAAGCGCGCGCTCCACGAGTTCCTGCGCTATCAGATCCGCGAGCCTGGGCTCGTGAACCGTATGGGGTTGATTGAGTCCTAGTCAATTCGAGCAGACACTCCACCAGCCTGATGCAATACGATAGTGTCGACGCATGCGAATGAAGACGGTCGCGGCCGTCATCGTCGGGCTCGTGCTCGCCGGTGGTTTTGTGGCGGCGCTCGTGGTAATCCGGCGCGGATTCAGCGCGCGCGACGAGCCGTCGCGCGCCGAAGCGTTCATCGCGCGTCGTCTGCGGAGTCTGGCCGTGCCCGGCCGAGCCAAGCGCTTGCCGAATCCCGTGGCGTTGACACCGGAGGTCCTCGCCGAAGCGCGCGCCCACTTTGCCGATCACTGCGCACTCTGCCATGCCAACGACGGCAGCGGCAATACTGAGATCGGCCAGAATCTGTATCCTAAGGCTCCCGACATGCGATTGCCGGCGACACAGTCACTGACCGACGGCGAGTTGTTCTACATCATCCAAAACGGGATCCGCCTGACCGGCATGCCGGCCTGGGGCCTGAAAGATGACGACCTGGACGAAGACACCTGGACACTCGTTCACCTGATTCGTCACCTTGGCGAGCTCACACCGGAGCAGCTCAAGGAGATGGAGCAGCTGAACCCGAGGAGTCCGGCCGAGCTCGAGGAAGAGCGACAGGAGCAGGAGTTCCTGCGGGGCGGCGCGGAGCCACCCGAGGATCCGAACAAGCCGCACGCTCCGCATCACAAACGTTGACGAGGAGTCCGAACATGAGACGAGTAGTTCTGGCCGTTGTGGCGGCGTTGCTGATGACGACCGCGGTCGCCTTCGCGCACGGTGATGCGGAACACGTCCGCGGCACCGTGACGAGCATCACCGACACCGCGATCACGATTCAGACCACCACGAAGCAGGAGCGCACCATCCCGATCAACGCCAAGACGATGATCATGAAAGGCGACGCGCATCTCGCGATCAAAGACGTGAAGGTGGGCGACCGCGTGGTGATCGACGTGGACAAGAAGAGCAAGATCGCCACGGAAGTGAAGCTGGGAGTGGCGACGGCAAAGCCGGCAGCGAAACCAGCCGCCAGGCAGAAGAGCTGACGTCGCAAATCTCAGCGCGGTTCGGCGGCGACGGGTAGCGGCGCAACCGCGGTTCGGACCTGCGACCGCTCGCCGGTGTCGGTCCAGGCGAAAAGCAGCTCGTGGCCTCGCCTGGCCAGCCGCGGATATCCACTCGCGCGGCCGGCCGCGATGCCAGCCACCGCGAGGGCGGGCGATCGCGTCCCGTCGCGCGCGACGCGACGACGAACCAGTTGGTCCCGGATGCGGCGGTCCGCGGCTCCGTCCAGCCGGCGTCGGTGCGCTCCGCGAGTCTCAGCGCGGCGACTTCGCCTGACCGTTCGATCCAACTGAGCACGACGCGATCGCCGTGAGCGGACAACTGCGGTTGAGC
>MNEX01000187.1:28151-29341 GCA_001917905.1 Acidobacteria bacterium 13_1_40CM_65_14 | reverse complement strand
GGGATAGGTGATCACATTCGGCAGGAATCGTACGCCTCCCACCTGCACCTCGGGATACCAGCTCCACGCGTGGTCGAAACGCAGGGCGCCGGTGACCGTCATCCGCCCGAGGGTCCACTGCTCCTGTCCATAGATCGCGTCGTACCGCACGCGATTCTTGATCCAGTACCGGTTGATGTTCTCGGTGAGTTGATCGGGAACACCGTTCTGCGTCCGGTACTGCAGGAACTGGTTATTGCTGGAGTTGTTTTGGTTATCGACCAGGAAACCTCCGATGTAGCCGACCTTCATGCTCTGAGCGCCGGTGACGTATGAGGCAGACGCGCGCCAGTTGTGGTTGCCCTGCCAGTTGGCCGCCCAGTTTTCCGAGCGATAGGTCAGGTTGGCGATGTTGCCGTTGTCGGCGCAGCCGCGCGCGCACTGCTCGACCACTCGAACGATGTCCCGCGATGGGTTACCCGGCATCTCCGAGCCGCCCCAGCGGCTCAGGTACGTGCCGACACCAGCCTCCAGCAGGAGCTTGTTCGTCACCGTCGACGTCCAGGTGGCCTGCTGCACGCGCTGGCCGTACGGGTAGAGATACGTTCCCGTCTCGGGTGCGCTGGTCGCACTGCACGACGGATTGGATGACGCGGGAGCGCCGCAGATGATTTCATTCGGCTTCGACTGCCGGCATCCGCCGTCGACGCCTGGAAACGCCGCGCCTTGACACGGTTGCTGCTCGTCCCAGAACACGTTGAACTTGTTGCGCGGCGTCGCTTGGACCGTCAGACGCAGCGAAGCATTTCTCCAGCTGCCAGCTTGCACGGCCGGGCGGCTTCGATCCGCGAGATAAGTGCGCTTGGCCGGGTCTCCGAAGTTGGCGTTGGCGAACATCCCGGGCACCGTCCGGTGGCTGCCCTCGTCGCGGAACTGCCCGAAGAACCAGACGCGATCTCTTTTGATCGGGCCACCGATGCTGAAGTTGTAGTCCCACAATTTCGTGAGCGCACCGGGCGTCGTCAACCCTCGATCCCGCAGCGTCTGCGTGTAGTTGTCGCCAACCATGCCGCTCGTCACGCCGGACGCATACACCGATCCCTTGTACGTGTTGCCGCCCGTCTTCGGCACGATGCTCAGCGTCGGCCCGCCGACTTCCGCTTCGCCCATGCCCCCTGACGATGTCAGCGCGATCTCCTGGGCGTTCCCTA
>MNEX01000187.1:17217-28110 GCA_001917905.1 Acidobacteria bacterium 13_1_40CM_65_14 | reverse complement strand
TGACCTGGATGTCCAGCGCTGAGCCGGTCTGCGTCATGGTCGCAGGAATCAGCTGCATGACGCCGGCGTACGCGCGCGCGGCGGGCAGCGCCGTGACGATGTCATTGCTCAACACCGTTTGGCGCTTGACGCTCTGCGTGTCGATGATTGGACTCTCACCGGTGACCGTGACCGTCTCCTCGAGCGCTCCGACCTTCAACTCGGCGTTGATGGTCGCGGTGAACGACCCGATCAGCTCGATCCCTTGCCGTTTGAACGTATTGAAGCCCGTCAGCGTGAACGTGAGATCGTAGCTGCCAGGCCGCAGATCGACGATGCGGTACTGCCCGGTGCCGTCGGTGGTGACGGTGCGGACTTTTTCAATCAGCACGTCGCTCGCAGCTTCGACCGTCACGCCTGGGAGTATGGCACCTGAGGGATCCTTGACGGTCCCCGTGATCGAGGCCTGTGCGAACACGAGCCGCGGCACCAGGAGCAGCCCGGCGAGCACCAACGCGTTCTTGCCGAGTCTAGTCATCGCCCGATTCCCTCCTTCACGGTGATGCCTGTCTGGTTGGAAGTCGATCGTCGCGCTGATCTTGAAACGGCATCAACGACCGCCAACCCGTCAGAAGTTGAACGTCAGGTTGACCCGTACGAACCGAGGCCCGAGGATCGTCGTCGGGTTCAGCCACGTTCCGCCATTCGCGGCGACGTAGTCATACTGCGACTCGAAGGCGGTCCCGTAATTCGTGTTCAACAGGTTCTGCAGGTCGAGGCCGATGTCTGCACGCCGGCCGCCGAACCTCACGATTTTCGCAAACCGCATGTCGATCTGCGTCCGGCGATTGTCGGCAATTATCTTGTTGGCGTTGTCGATCAGCGTGACGGTCGTGGTGCCGTTGGGAAGGCCGCCCGGCGGAAGACGCCCGAGAATGCTCTGCACGACCGTGTTCGGCACCTGCCAGTTCGCGTCGCTCGGGTTGATGGTCGGCTGGATCCCGACGAAAATCGTGGGATTGTTCGTCGAGAAGATCCTCGGCGGCTGCGAGCGCAACGAGGCACTGACCTGCACGCCGATCTTGGGGACCGTGTACGACGCGCTGCCTCGGAGGGTCGTCTCGACCGGATCGACGGAACGGCAGTTCCGCGCGTCCGGGCTGTCGACCTTCACGATGGTCGCACAGGTGTCGTTGATCGCGCGCCCGGTCGTCGTGCCAGCCTGGAGCGTCAGACTTCCCTTGAGGCGCGCGTTCACGGTGACGTCGACGCCCTGCCAGTAATTGATGCGCGCCGGGCCGTAGTCGGTTTCAAACGTCACGTAGTTGTCCGCGCCGCGGCCGGCCGCTGCGGCGGTCAGCGTGTACACCGGGATCGGGTAGCCACCGCCGCCGGGGAGCTTCGCGTCCTTCGGCGCGTTGATCACCCATTTCTCGTAGTCCGATGGTCCCACCGCCAGGTTGTCCGTGACGGTGAAATGACTCCACCAGCGCCGGTTGTAGCCCACTTCCAGCGACACGCGTGGGGCCAGCTCCTGCTGAAGGTTGATGCCCCACTGCGAGTCGGTCGGACGTACATTCCAGCCCCCCAGCAGCGCCGGGTTCACTCGCGTCGAGGTGCCGGGCTTGCCGAAGTTCAACGAGTTTCCGGTGACCGCGCCGCAGGTGTCGCCGCCGGGGACCGTCTGCGCCGCCATGCTCAGGATGTCGCAATCGACGACGTAGTTGCCGTTGGTGTCCGTCCAGCTCCGATTGATCGGCGTGTTGTTGAAACCGACGATGCGATTCGCGGGGTTGTTCTGCGTATAAATGGTGTCGTTCGTCGCCGGCGCCAGATAGCGCCCGATATTGAACTTCACTGCCGTCTTGCCATTGCCGAAGACGTCGTAGGCCATGCCGAAACGCGGCGAGATGTCGCGGTAGGAGCTCACGCCGTCGGTCCGCTCGAGCGTGACCGGCGCCGTGTTGAACCGCGAGGTCAACGTCGTCCCGTTATGCTCGGCCGGACTGAAGCTCGAGGCTTGGTCGTAGCGGAGAGCGCCCTGCATGGTCAGCTGGCGGCGTGTCCACGTGTCTTGCACGAACAGGGCGGTGACCTTCGTTCGATCCGCCGTCTGGAAGGTCGGCAGCCGGTACGTGAACTGGTTCGGTACGTGGTTGCTGAAGCGGTAGGCCAACTGCGACACGTTGGTATTGAACTCGGAGTCGGCGACCAGGTAGGAGCCCTGGTAGCCGGCCTTCATGTTGTGCGAGCCGGTCACGTACGACGCCGAGGCACGCCAGCTGTTCGGATTGCCGAAGTTATTGAGGTACGTGCCCAGACCGCGGTAGGTGAAGTTGGCGGGGTGGCCGTCGATCGCCAACTGCTCCGTCACGGGGATCAGGTTGAGGATACCGTCCGGCGGCACCTGGCCGGGTCCGCCGGCGTGGCGGTACGCGAACCGGGAGTATCCGGCTTCGAGCAGCAGCTTGCTCGTGACCGTCGACGTCCAGGTCGCCTGCGTGACCCAGTACGGGAAGTTGTAGTACCCCGTGTTGGCCTCCGGCGACTGCGTCGTCGATCCGAGCGCGATCCAGTCGCCGCCGCGCGTACGGCAGCCCTGGCCGTTGGTCGTCAGCGTCGAACCCTCGCAGCGGTACTGATTTTCCTGGGAGAACGTCACGCGGTTTGTCGGCGTGACCTGCGCGGTCGCGCGCGCCGACCAGATTTTGCGGCCCTGAACGAGGCGCGGCTCGATGCTGTCGTCTCTCAAGTAATCCCAATGCGACGCGTCGCCTGCGTACTTGTTGGCACCAATGCCGGAGACGCCCGTCGTGGTCGAATAACTCCGGTAGGAGCCGTAGAACCACAGCCTATCGCGCTTGATCGGGCCGCCGAGCGAGCCGCTCGCGTCATACGAGCTCTTGATGCCCGGCCCCTTCGTGATGCCGACGTTCCGCAGCGCGTCGTCGATGTTGTCCCCGCGCGACCAGTCGCCCGCCGTGTTGAAGAACGCCTGGCCGGAGAACCTGTTGCCGCCCGACTTGGGCACGAGGTTCATGGTCGGACCGCCGGTCTCGTTCTCGCCGAGGCCGCCCGACACCAGCACCGATACTTCTTCGACGTTGGTCGTATCGTAGGTGAGCGACGACACACCGCCGCCGTTGAATGCTGCCGCCACGGTCAAGCCGTTGATCGACATGCGTCCTTCGTTGGTCCTCCCGCCGTGCGCGCTGAAGAACGTCATCGTCGGCGTCGCGGCCAGGCCGTTGTTGTCGACTGTCACGCCAGGCATGGCGTTCAGCAGCGATCCGTACGCGCGCGTCGCCGGCAGCGCCTGGATGACGTCCGCGCTGATGACGGTCTCGCGGCGTGTGTTCTGCACGTCGACGACGGGCGACGCACCGGTGACCGTCACAGTTTCCTGCAGCTCACCGACCTTCAACTCGAACGGAAGGGTGAGCGTGACGGAACCGATCAGCTCGATGCCGTCGCGCTTGATCGTCGCGAACCCGGGCAACGAGACCGTCACCGTGTAGGTGCCGGGCCGCAGATCGACGATGCGGTACTGACCGCCATTGTCGGAGACGACGGAGCGGACTTTCTCGATGAGCACGTCGCTCGCGGCTTCGACGCTCACACCGGGCAGCACGGCCCCTGATGGATCCTTGACGGTCCCCGTGATCGAGGCCTGGGCGAACGCGAGCCGCGGCGCCAGGATCACGCAGGCGACCACCAGCACGTTCTTGCCGAGTCCAGTCATCCGACTCCCCCTTTCAGTCAGGTCGTGCAAATTGGCGTCAGACTGATATTCCACTCTGACATCCACGTTGCAGCTTCTAAACGATGTGCCACGACAAGTCAAGGCAACTTCCGGGGGAAACCCGAAGGATTTTGAGCAGGTACTCCATGAAACCGTATCGTTGCCGCCAGGCGCGGCAAACGGATCACGAGGCGGGCGTTATAGACGTCGAGGTACCGCTGATAGTGCGGCTGTTCGAGTTGATGGTTCGGCTATGTATCGGGGTATCGCCCCATGGTGTGGAACGACAGCGGCTCGACTGTTCGAGAAGCGCGACGCCGGCAACAAACCGAGACGTTTCCCCTACCGTTGATTGACGTCGTCGTCCCACCACGGCGTGCGGCATGGCTGACGGCGTTGGTAACGCGAGAGCGTGTCGGCCATGCGCCGGGCCACATCCTTGAGGCCGGCTCGTTCGGCGCCTGCCATAGCGTCGCGCTGCCACGTCATCGCCTCGCCGAACTGACCGAGCTCGGCGAACGTCATCGCCATCATTTCGTCGACGTCGTACCGGCGCGGTTCCCTCGCGAGCAGATCCTGCATCATCCGCATCGCTTCGTGTCCGTCGCGGACGCGATCGTCGGGAGCGGCCGCCAGCAAACGGATCAGGGCGTGCCGGAACGCGAGGTTGTCGGAAAAGGTCGAGACGCCTTCACGCAGCCGGTCCCGGGCCTCCTGGTAGCGTCGCAGATCGACGAGCGCCATCGCGTGCCCGAACGGTGCGTCGGGAAGACGAGGATCGAGCTTCGCGGCCTGCTCGTACTGCGAGAGCGCGGCGGCAGTCCGTGCGCTCGAGCGCAGCACGTCGGCGAGCCTGAGCCGCGCTTCGACATAGGTCGGATCGGCCCGCACAGCGGCCGTCAGGTGTTCGATCGCCGGCCTCGTCCGCCCGCTCGCCCCATGCATGATGCCGAGGCTGTAGTGCGCTTTCGCGAAATGCGGCGAGAGGCGCAGCGCCTGCTCGAACTCGGCGGCGGCGGCGGGCGCATCGCCGTCCATGTACAACGCCGTGCCCAACTTGTGATGCATCGACGGTTCGGCCGGCGCGAGCTCGATGCCCTTGCGAAAAAAGGCCGCCGCGCGTTTCCAGTCGCGCTCGTCGAGCGCCCTCGCGCCGCGAACTTCGTACGCAACGGGACTCTCCAGCAGGCTCTCGAGGTCCAGCATCAGCGGGTCCGGCGGACGAATCTCGCCGGGTCCGCGCGCGCGCATGTGGGCGTCCGCTTTGTCCGTCTCGCCGAGTCCGCGATACGCCATGGCGAGCGGATACTGAAGAACCGCGGCCCGAGGATCGAGCGAGAGCGCGCGCTCGAGCTGCTGTGCCGCTTGTGTGTAGTCGGACCGCGCGAGCGCGGCGCGGCCCAGGCCGAACAGCGCGGCGACCGATCGCGGGTCGCGCGAGAGCGCATGGGTGAACAGCGGCTCGGCGGCCTCGGGCCGGCCTTGATCGAGGTACGCGTTGCCAAGCCAGACGAGCGTCGCCTGATCGTCGGGCGAGAGCGCCCGCGCCTGCTCGAACGCGGCCGCCGATTTCACGGCGTCGCCTCGCGCCTTGTGCAGGTGGCCGAGGTAGTACGGCCAGCGCGCATCCGATGGCGCGAGCATCTGCGCGTTCGAGAGACACGCCTCGGCGGCGTCGCGGTACTCCGCCGCCATGAACAGCCTGCCCATCTCGCCAAAGGCCGTGGCGAGCTCCGCGGGTGGTGTCGCCGGCGTCTGCCGCTTCTCGGTGAGCGACGCGTACTGCGCTCTCAACTGCGCCTGCACGCGGTCGGTCGCGCGGGCGAGATCGGGCAGCGACACCTGGTGCAGCGGGTCGCGTGGAGGACGCGACGGCCCGCAGCCGGCGATCGCGGCAAGCAGCAACGCCGCCAGCACCTGGCGCGCGATCACTTCCCGGTTCCTTCCTCGAGTGTTGTGTAGCGATCGATGGCGACACCGCGCCACTCCTCGGTGCGGCCGTCGGGCCATTGCACCCGGATCGTGGGCGGCGTCGCCGAATCACCAAGTCCCGCGAGGACTCTCGGATCGTTGGCGGACGCGTAGCTCCCGTCGGCGCGTGCGCGACGCCACAACGTCGATCCATCCGCTCGAGCCACGGCGACCCGCGCGCCGAGCATGTCCCGCCGCGTCTCGGCGCCCACGAGTCTCAGGCCGACCCAGTGTCTGGCCTGGCCAACATGATTGACAAGGAGGCGCAGCGGTCCGCCGGCGTTGCCGACGACGACGTCGATGTCTCCGTCGTTGTCGATGTCGCCGAACGCCGCGCCGCGACTCACCTCCGGCTGTTGCAGCACGGCGCCGCCGCGCTCGGCCGCCTCTTCAAAGCGTCCGCGGCCGGTGTTTCGGAACAGCTGCTTCCGCTGCTGCAGCGCGAAGGTTTCGTGCCGGGCGACCGCCTCGACATTCTGCGTGACGGCGCCGTTGACCATCAGCACATCCAACCAGCCATCGTTGTCGACGTCAAGCCACGCCGCGCCGAACCCGGTGAACGGCAGCGTCGGGAGCCGCAGGCCCGCACGGGCGCTCTGCTCCTCGAAGACGGCCGACCCGTTGTTGACGTACAGATCGACGCCCTGCCCGGTCAGCTCCGTGATGATCAGATCGTCGTCGCCGTCGTTGTCGAAGTCGGCGGCGTCAACGCCCATGCTCGACTTCGCCTCGCCCTCGGCGCCGAGCGCCGCACCGGCGAACAGCGCCGTGTTCGTGAACCGGCCGTCGCGCTGGTTGATCCACAACTGGTTTGGCTGGCCGTCGTTCGCGATGTAGATGTCGATCCATCCGTCGTTGTTGAAGTCGGCAGTGGCGACGCCGAGCGTGGGTCCAAACTCGGCGGCCATGCCGGCGGCCGCGGTGACGTCGGTGAACGTGCCGTCGCGATTGTTCCGATAGAGCGTGCTCGGCTGCGGCTTGTAGACATGCGGCGGACAATAATCCCGTCCGCCCGCCAGACCGAAGCATCGGATGTTGGCCTCGATGCTGTAATTCAGATAGTGGCCGACGAACAGGTCGAGCCACCCGTCGCGATCGTAGTCGACGAACGCCGCCGACACGCTCCATCCGGGACTCTCCGTGTGACTCGGCTTGGTCACGTCGGTGAACGTGCCGTCACAGTTGTTGCGGAACAACTGGTTGGCGCCGAGATTGGTCACGTACAGATCGACGCAGCCGTCGTTGTTGAAGTCGCCGGTGGCGGCACCCATGCCGTATCCGCGCGCATCGATCCGGCTCGTCTCGGTCACGTCGGTGAACCGCAGCGTCCGCGTGCCTCGATCGTCGATCGCAAGGTCGTTCCTGAAAAGGCGCGCGCGCAGTGCGGCGGGATCGCCTGGTGGAAAAAGCGCGTCGCTGACACTCCGCTTCCCGAGCATCCGTCCCTGGATGACGAAGATGTCGAGGTCGCCGTCGTTGTCGTAGTCGAGCAGCGCGACGCCGGGCGGCATGATCTCCGGGTAGAGGAAGTCGCCCGACATGCCGTTGAAGTGCGTGAAGGTCAGGCCAGCCTGACGTGTCGCATCAACAAACCAGGGCTCGGCGCGCGGTGTACCGGCGGTTCGATTGCCGCATCCCGAGAACGCAAGCATCAGTGTCAGGACGGCGGCACCTACGGTGCATTTCGTGGAGCATGTCGCGGGATCAAAACTCTCCACCACGCAGGACATTGAGGACGCGGAGGAAAAGTCTGGTCTTGAACAGGTCGAAACCTCCGTGTCCTCCGTGTCCTTTGTGGTGGCGAGTTTATTTCGCGGACGGTCTGCCGAACCTGGCCGCATCAATCGCGACATTCGTCTTGACGTCATTCAGCTTCGCGGTATACCGCCCGTCCAGCCACGTGAACTTGTACTCGAACGGGAACTTGATGCCGCCGACGTCGCGATAATCGGAGTAATCAATCTGCGTCGGCATGCGGCCGATCGGCGAGGGGCCATAGCGCACCACCCGCGCGAGCAGGCCGGTCGCAGGGTCGAAGTACAACGTCGCGAGAAAACCTCTCGGGCCGCTTCCCTGAACCGCGAGGAAGTCGCGATCGCCGATGCTTCGAGCGGCGCCGCCGCGCCAGTTGTCGAGCGCCTGTTTGATCTGCCCTGGAAACGACAACTGCGCTTCGAGTCTGACGCCGTCCAACTCGCTTCCAACCAGCTCGTACTCGCCGAGCAGTCCGCGCGGCGTTTTCATCCAACCGGTACGGCCATCGAAGCTCCAGCTGCTCGCGCCGCGCTCCGGATGGTCCTTGTACGTGATGAGCGTCGTGCGCTGATTCGGGCCTTTCGCGAGGATTGTGAAGTCGGCATTGCCGCCCAATTCGCCGTACGCCACGGCGGTCCCGGTCGCAACGAAGCTGGTGAGACCGGCGAGCCGCTGAGCGCCGCCAAGCGCCTGGATGTATTTGTCGAGAATCTGATCGGCGGACGGCTGACCGCTCTCTGACCGAACCAGATCATCGATCTCGGCGTTTGGAATGTCGTACCAGGCATCCAGCGCGATCGTCGTCGATGGCGTGATGCGGCCGTGATGGCAGGTCCAGCAGGTCACTCGTTGCACGCCGCCGAAGTTGGTGCGATTGATGGTGGCCACCATCTCCACCATCCTGCGCGTGGTCTGCTTTCGAGGCGTGTCGATCACGAAATCCGCCTGATCGGTGCCGGCGTGTGGGTGACAGTCCGCACAGTCGAGACCCAGATTCGCCGAGATGAGTCCCATGCTCGCCACGAAGTCGTCGACGCTGAGCTCCTTGAGCGTGCTGGTTGTGACGTTCTTGAAGGCCTCTCCCGCCTTCTTCCGCGTGGTAGACGTCGCCGTCTGGCCTTGTGCCGCGGGCCGCTCGACCATCGCGAAACCACTCAGCCACAGGCCCGCCAATCCAGCGCCAACAACCAGCCGCCACGAGATCTTCATGTTTGTTCCTCCGCGAGGGTCGCGATCCTAACTTGATATGGCAGTTCGTTTCCACCCGGGATACAGTTACCGCATTCTGCGCGTGAGGAGGGCTCTTCGATGCGAACGCTCTTTCGGATAGCGGGACTCCTGGCGGCTCTTGCGGTGGCGCTGCCGGCGTCGGCGCAGTTCGGACATCCACTGAAAGGCACGTGGAGCGGCGACTGGGGCCCGAACAAACAGGAGCGCAAGCGCGTGCTGCTCGACATCAACTGGGACGGCAAGGCGTTGACCGGCGCCATCAATCCCGGTCCAAACGCCGTCACGCTTCAGAAAGCGACGCTCGACCCGTCCAATTGGAGCGTGCATTTCGAAGCGGAAAGCAAGGACGCGGCCGGCAAGCCGATCCGCTACGTCATCGACGGGAAGCTCGAAAACATCGGCGCGTACCAGCGCGTCATCACCGGTACGTGGACCGAGGGCGCGAAGAAAGGGGACTTCAAGGTCGTGAGAAATTGAATCGGGTAATCGGGTAATCGGGTAATCGAGTAATCGGGTTATTGGTGAACGATCGGCTGTCAATCGTGCAATCCAATTACCCGATTATCAAATTACCCAATTACCCAATGCTTTACGGCTTCTTGCCGAAGATTGGCTGGCCGAAATCGTCGGTCAGGCTCTGGAGATACTTGTTGTTCTCCTGGCAGATGTATTCGGTCAGCTCTCCAGTCGCATTCCACGGAATGTTCCAGCGCACGGTGAACGGTTTCGTGTACGCGCCCGGATCGTCGTACGTCGCCTCGTAACGCAGCTGGTTCTTCGTCGGCCGCGAGAACTTCTCGACGACGTGCAGCAAGTCGGTGTGCGGGTGGCCGAAGTAATCCATCCACGTCTGCTCGTTGAAGCCGACGATGTCGACAACCAGCGTGTCGCCTTCCCATCGACCGACAGAGTGCCCGAGGTAGGTCGGATTGAGCGCGTCCCCTTCCGGATGCGGACGCCCGTCCATGTAGATTTCGCGCCAGATGTGCGTCGCACCTTCGAAGATCATCATGATGCGCTTCTGATCCGGCAGTTGAATGATCTCCATCGGATACGGCGTCGCCATAAGACGCGGACCGCCCGGCGGCAGGCAGTAGCCTTCCGGGTCGTACTTCGAGTTGTTCGCGGAGTTGTAGTCGTAGACCGCCGCGGCCCACGGCTGGAACGGCACCTGCGGCTCGGACTTGGCGCCGCCGCGCGCTCCGCCGCCGGCCGTACCTTCGCCGCCGCCGAGCGGTCCATCACCGCGGCCCGCGCCACGCCCCCCGCGGGCCCCGCGGCCGGCTGCGATGCGCCGCTCGAAGACACTCGTCCCGTCGGCCTCGACGATCCGCTCACCCATGTTCGTGATGTAGGGCACGTTCCAGACGCCCTTCTCGCCCGGAAGGCGGCCGAGGTTCACCGTGCCGTCCGCCAGTCGCGGTGTTGGCTCCGGCGGTCCCGATGGATTTCGTCCACCGGTTCCGCCCTCGCGCTGACCCGCGGCGGGCGTGGCCGGCTGCTGCGCGCCGACGCCCGAGAAAGCCGTCAACAACACCACGACCATGGCGCCGAGCAGCGCAGAACGCTGACCGTTTCGCACGTCTTTTCTCCCTGTCGCCTGACTCGACGAGCTCGTTCGCGCTGATCAGCGCTGAGGGGTGGTATCGGCCTGGCTCGATGCCGCGAACAACCGCTTGCCGGTGCTCGCGAGCGTCACGACACGCGCGTTGCCGATGTGCGCTTTGTCTTTCGCGCGACTACCTTCGACCGTCACGACATCGCCGACCTTGAGGGTGTTGCGCGTCCAGCCCGCGCGCATCAGCCCGTTCGGGCTGCCCATCTCGAGGCCCCAGTTGATGACCGCGCCGTCGGGCTCCGCCACGTCCATATAGAAGTAGGTGTGAGGATTCATCCACTCGATCTTGGTGACGGTTCCCTTGAGATTGACCGCCTGGTTCGCGTCGAACTCTGCGGCGAAGGAGTGATGAGCGATCGCCGATCCGGTGGCGAGCACGAATCCGGCGGCAGCGGCAAACGCGGCAAACTTCGTCTTCATCGAAACCTCCGTACGCAAACCGCGAACGTCTGACCTCGCCGTATTTTCAAGACTTGAGTCTGAAATGTCAAATACTTGCGGACCGGCTACACTCCGGGTGGAGCCGATCCCCGTGAGCCCACCTCGACGTGCCATTGTCTTGGTCATTGGACTGCTGACGGCTGCCGCGGCATGCGGC
>MNEX01000187.1:0-17192 GCA_001917905.1 Acidobacteria bacterium 13_1_40CM_65_14 | reverse complement strand
ATCTTCACCAAGGACGGCGTCGAGGAACGGCGTCCACGAAACGCAGAAGAGTGGGCGAACGTCCGCAATAACGCCCTGATGCTGACCGAGGCGGGGAATCTGCTGATGATGTCTCCGCGTGCGAAGGACGGCGATCAGTGGATGAAGATGTCGCAGGCGCTCATCGATACCGCCGAGATCGCGCTACGCGCGGCCGAGGCGAAAAACATCGACGGGCTCTATGACGTCGGCGGACGAATCGACGAGGCCTGCGAGAACTGCCACAAGAAATATTGGCCGAATTACTAATCGGGTGATCTCGCGATCGGGTGATCGGCGATCGATCGTCGATCACCCGATCACCCGATTACCCGATCACCCGATTCACTTCTTCAGCTGCTCGAGCTGCCGTTTCGCCTGCTGGTTGTTCGGATCGAGCTGAACGGCTTTCTCCAGGTTCTTGATCGCGTTCTCCTTGTCGTTCTTTCGCATGTAGGCCTGCGCCATCATGCCGTAGGTGGCGGGGTGGTTCGGATAGTACTCCGCGTTCAACTGCAGCAGCGCCAGCGCATCGTCCGGCTTGTTGGCGGCGGTGAGCTGCTGCCCGAGAAACGCGAGGGCGTTCTCGCTGAAGTCGTACGCCTGCGCGCCGTAATACTGCTTCCGCAGATCGCGATACTGCTGCACCGCCGCCGCGCTGCCGCCCTTGTTCACCGTTTCGGTGAGGATGTCGGGCAGCAGCTTCGGAATCGCCACGCCGCGGTGGCAGGTCGCGCAGCGGATGCGCGTGACGTCGGCCGCGGGCTTGCCGGTGACGTCGGGAAGCTTGGCGGTGATCTCTCGCGACATCAGGATCATCTTGCGCGCGACGGTCTTGGTCGGCTTGGCGTCCGCGGCGAAATCGAAGGTGGGCGCCGTGCCCGCGTGGCAGTACCCGCACCCGCCCGCGGACTGGACGCCGAGCGCCTGCACGAAGCCCTGCATCGTCGCGACGATTTCCGGTCGCGGTGTGTCCTTCGGATAAACCTGGAGGTTCGTCATCGGCGGCGGCGGCTGCGGCGCCGTGGTTGTCGTCTGCGCGGCGGCTGGCAACGTGACGAGCGCTGTGATACCGAGAACTACGATGGCTGACGACAATCGCCTCATGCTCACTCCTCCGATGTGATGGATGTGAAAGAACCTGAAACGTTACTTCTCGCTCATGATGCGGGACAGGAGCGGGATCTTGTCTGCCGCCGGCGACTCGGGCATCGCTTTGATGTAGGCCCACAGGTCGGCCGCTTGCGCGTCCGACAGCACTTTCGCGGTATACGGCGGCATCTGGCGCGGGTTCTTGATGTACGCCGAGAAACCCGGTAGGTTCATGCGCATCGGCACGAGCCGCGCGCCCGCGCCGCCGTGGCCGTCGTACCCGTGACAGGCGTAGCAGCTGTACGTCGCATACAGCTCTTTGCCGTTCTGCGCGTTGCCGGATGGTGTGACGGTTGCCGGCGCCGGCGGCTGCGGCGATGCTGGCGCTGCCGATATCACGAAGAACGCAAAGGCCGCTAAAGCCGCAAAGAACAATTCTTTGGGCGTTTCAAGAGTCAAGCCTTTGCGTGCTTTGCGGCCTTTGCGTTCTATCGTCTTCGTCATGGGAGTGGTCACCGCGGCTGCGTGATGACGTCGACGAGCGCCGGCTCGCCGCGCTTGACACGATCGAGCGCGCGCTTGATCGCGGGCGCCAGGTCTTTCGGGTTCTCGATCGGTCCCTCGCCGAACATGCCGTAGGCCTGCGCCATTTTCGCGTAGTCGATGTTCGGCTCGCGCAGCGTCGTGCCGATGTGGGCGCGGTCCGCGCCGCGGTTCCGCTGGCTCGCCATCTGCTGGACGAACATCACCTCCTGGTGGTACGCGCGGTTGTTGTGCATCACCGTCAGCAATGGAATCTGGTGATGACACGCGGTCCACAGCACGCCCGGCGCGTAGTTCAAGTCGCCGTCGGTCTGGATGTTGACCGAGAGCCGTCCGTGCTTGCGATTCGCGAGCGCGGCGCCGACGGCCGCCGGGGCGCCGTATCCCATTGCACCGGCGCCCTGGCCGCCGATATAGCGGTAATGCTTGTCGAAGTTCCACAGACGGCCCGGCCAGCCGCTGACGAATCCTTGCCATGAGACAAGCGACCAGTCGTCGTCCTTGATCTGCGCCCACAACTCCGCCGACAGGCGCGCGAGGCTGATCGGGCTCGAGTCCCAGCCGTACGCCGCCGCTTCCATCGCCGAGAGCCGCGCTTGCCGATGCGCATCCGCGATCTTGTTGCCACGGTCCTGCAGCGCGTGTCGACGGTCGGCGCCGATCTGGCGTCTGACTTCCTCGACGAGCATCGGCAGCGTGGCCTCCGAATCGGCCGCGATGTCGATGTCCGCATCGGCCATGTGCTGGAAATCCTGAAGGTTGCTTTTGATGTAGAGGCTGAGCGACGAGATGTTGATCGTCTTCGCGTTGGCCGTGCGCGCGCCGACGACGAACCCGGGTCCTCCGCCGCCCTGGACTTCGAGGTTCAGGATGACGTCGGCGGCTCCCGATCCGTTGCCGGCCAACGGATGCCGTGACGGGAAGTTGACGCGGTCGCCGCCGCCGTTGACCGGCGCCTGCAGCAGCTCCGCGAGCTCGACGAGCAGCGTGATGCCGTTCGGCGTGCGCGCCATCCGCCCGGCGTTGATGCGCGGATTCTCCGCCGCGACGAGCAACCGAGCCGCGTCGCGGACCGCGCCCGATTCGCCGGCCGGCGGCGCGGGCATCGTCAGCCGCGGAATCCGCGGCGCGCTGTCGGGCAGCGGCCGCTCCTGCATGTCGTGATCGAGCACGATGAGCACCGGCTCCATCGGCGGCGTCATCGCGATCTTGTAGGCCCGCACCATCGATTCGGCGAACGCCGGCAGTGAGGCGGGGTCGTCATCCCATTTCACGCAATCGCGGACGATCAGCCCCATGTCCTGCGCGCTGTGATACGAGTTGACGCCGTTGTTGCGCGTGCCGGCATCGCGCCAGTTGCCGGCGATGATGAACACCGGCACGCGGTCGGCGTACGCGTTGTAGATCGCCATCGACGCGTGCTGGAGGCCGATGTTGCCGTGGACGACCGCCAGCATCGGCTTGCCTTCGATCTTGGCGTAGCCGTGCGCCATGGCGACCGACGACTCCTCGTGGCAGCACGTCAACAGCTCCGGCATCTTGTTCGCGCCGTAGTTGATGATCGACTCGTGGAGCCCTTCGAAGCTCGAACCTGGATTCGCGCCGACGTACTCGAAGCCGAGATGCTTGATGACGTCCACCATGAAGTCGGACGCCGGATGCTCGACGATGCGAGCCCCGGCGCGGCGCGGCGCTTCGGTATCGGCCGCCAACTGAGCGTTGGTCGGCGTGGCCGGTGTTGCCGGCCGCGGTGACTCCTGCGGTTGAGCCGTCACCGGCGCGGTCTTCGCGACGAGCGCGGCGGCGCTGACCGCGGCGCCTTTGAGGAACCGGCGACGACCGACGGGGTGTTTGCTGTTCGCCATCACATCAGCCCTCCGCAGCGCCGAACCGGGAAAAAACGCGCGGCCAGTCTACTCCGCTCCGAGCCCAGCCGCCACTGGTGTCAGACCGGTGTCTGACACGTGTCTGACACCGCATGGGTTACAAATCGGGACGAATGATATGGCAGTTCCTCGGCTATCATGTTCAGGTTTCGATGACTGTGAGAGTGTTGGCAATCGGTTGCCTGGCGACCCTGCCGATCGTCGTCGCCGCAACGGGGCAGACGGCTGGACGAACTTCAGCTCCGCCGGCCGCGGCGACGCCGCCTTCCGCTCAGCGCGCGCTCCTCGACCGCTATTGCGTCGGCTGCCACAACCAGCGCGGCAAGGCCGCGGGCCTGGAGCCGGCGCGCAAGCTCACGCTCGACGATCTGGACATCGCGCGCATCGGTGAACATGCCGACGCGTGGGAGCGAGTCGTGCGGAAGCTGCGGGCCGGCATGATGCCGCCTGCTGGATCGCGCCGCCCGGACAAGGCGACCTACGACGGCTTCATCACCTGGCTGGAAAACGAGCTCGACCGGAATGCGATGCCCTACGCGCCGCCGCCGGGCCTTCACCGTCTGAATCGCACCGAGTACGCCAACGTGATTCGCGACGTCCTCGATCTCGACATCGAGCCGGGCGCGCTCCTGCCGTCCGACGACTCGACGCACGGCTTCGACAACATGGCCGGCGCGCTCGGGATTTCATCGACGCTCGTCGAAGCCTACGTCTCGGCGGCGGGAAGAATCAGCCGCCTGGCGATTGGCGAGCCCGCCACGCCGGGCCTCGTCGTGTACCGCACGCCCGAAGATACGTCGCAGGACTACCACATCGAAGGGCTGCCGTTCGGCACGCGCGGCGGCATGCTCGTCAAACACGTGTTCCCCTCCGACGGCGAGTACACGCTGACGGTGACCCCGATTTTCGGCGACAACATGTCGCCCACCGGCTTCGGGTCGGTGCCGTGCGAAAAGCTCGAGATCCTCGTCGACGGCGAGCGCGTCCAGTTGATGGACTGGCAAGGCAGCCGGCGCTTCGGCGCGCCTGAAGCGAATTGCGGCGGCGCGAACGGTCAGCCGGCGTCGCCGTCCGGTCAACGAGGCCGCGGTGCAGCGGCGGGTGCCCGGCCAACCGAAGTCCCCGGCGGACGTCGCGGCGGATTGCTGCTCACGCTGCGCAACGAGATTCCGAAGATGACCGTGCGCCTGAAGACGACGGCGGGCGCGCACATGGTCGGCGCCACGTTCCTCCAGACCAATTTCGCGCCGCTGCTGGATCTCGATCAGCATTTCATGCGCGACACGCTGCAGACGGGTCCGACGCCGGGATTCACGTTCTTTCCACACGTGGGCACGCTTCGCATCGAAGGTCCGTTCAACGCCGTCGCCGCGAAGGACTCGACGAGCCGCCGCAGGATCTTCGTCTGCCGGCCAACAGCAGCAGTGGACGAAACGCCGTGCGCGCGGAAGATCATCGCGACGCTCGCCACGCGCGCGTTTCGACACCCCGCCAGTGCGGCCGAAGTGCAGTCGCTGGTGGATTTCTACACGGCCGGCCGGAAGGAAGGCGATTTCGATCACGGCATCGAGATGGCGCTCGCGCGCATCCTGGCCGATCCGCGGCTGATCTACCGGATCGAAGTGGAGCCGGCTCACGTCAAGGCCGGACAGCTCTATCGCCTCGGCGATTTCGAGCTGGCCTCACGCCTGTCGTTTTTCCTCTGGAGCACGATCCCAGACGAGGAGCTGCTGACGCTCGCGGGGCAGGGCCGGCTCAAGGATCCGGCGGTGCTCGATCGCCAGGTGCGGCGCATGCTGCAGGATCGGCGCGCGGAAGCGCTGGCGGTCAACTTCGCCGGACAGTGGCTGAATCTGCGCGGGATGCAGAGCGTCGGCCCGCTGCCGTTGGTCTATCCGGATTTCGACGATCCGCTGCGACAATCCATGCGGCGCGAAGTCGAGCTGCTGTTCGACAGCATCGTCCGCGAAGACAGAAGCGTCGTCGATTTGTTGACGGCGGACTACACGTTCGTCAACGAGCGGCTCGCGAAGCATTACGGCATCCCGAACATCTACGGCAGTCAGTTCCGGCGCGTGACGCTCGGTCCCGACATGGACATGCGCCGCGGTCTGGTCGGCAAAGGGGCGTTTCTGACGACGACGTCGAAACCCGAGCGCACCTCGCCGGTCACGCGCGGGAAGTGGATCATGACCAACATCCTCGGCATGAGCCCACCGGATCCGCCGCCCGACGTGCCGGCTCTGAAGCCAAAGGCGGGCGACGCCGCCGGTAATGCGAAAGAGCCGACGATGCGCCAGAAGATGCTGGATCATCGCGTGCGCGCCGACTGCGTGCAGTGTCACAGCTTGATGGACCCGATCGGATTCTCGCTCGAGAACTTCGACGGCATCGGCGTGTGGCGGACCGAGGACGAAGGAGCTGCCGTCGACGCGTCCGGTCAGCTCTTCGACGGCACGAAGATCGAGGGTCCGGCCGCGTTGCGCACGTGGCTGGCCGGCTATTCCGATCAATTCGTCGAGCTGGTGGCCGAGAAGCTGTTGACGTACGCGCTGGGCCGCGGCGTCGAATACCAGGACATGCCGCTGGTCCGATCGATCGCGCACGACGCGGCGCGAAAAGAAAATCGTTTCTCGGCGCTCGTGCTGGCCGTCGCCCGCAGCAAACCGTTTCAGATGAACATGAAGTCGGGTGAAGCGCCGGTGCCCAGCCACAGCGTCGAGGACAGCCGCAAGGGAGCCACTAGCGGAGCGTCTCCTCGAATTCACTACCGGGCCGCTCCGCTCGCACCCCACCGCGCAGGCGTGCGCGGCGGGGACCCCGCGCTCGCACCCCACCCCGCAAGCGTGCGCGGTGGGGACCCCGCGTTGTCGCGGCCCGAAAATCGCGGTCGAAGGCTTGTCGTGACTAGTCGTCAATCAGCTCATACGGTCCACTAGCATGTACATCGCAAAAAAACATGTACCGCGTCGGACGTTTTTGAAAAGCGCGGGCTGCACGCTCGCGCTGCCGCTGCTCGATGCGATGGTGCCCGCTTCGTCGGTGCTGGCGCAGACCGCCGCGACGCCGAAGCCGCGGTTCGTCGGCATTTTCTTTCCGCACGGGATGGCGCCCGGCTACTGGGAACCGGGCGCGGACGGATCGCTGCCCGCGAAGCTGCCCTACATCATGGAGTCGCTCGAGCGAGTCAGGGAGCACACCGTCATCCTGAGCGGCCTGTGGTCGAAGTCGGCGGAGCCGCCAGAGGGCACGACCGGATCCGATCACTGGGTCGCGGCCGCGTACCTCACCGGCATCAAGCCGAGGAAGACCGCCGGGTCCGACGCGACCGTCGGCAGCCCGACGATCGATCAGAACATCGCGCGGCGCATCGGGCAGGAGACGCTGCTGCCGTCGCTGCAGCTCGCGGTCGAAGATCCGAACTCGAGCTCGAGCAACTGCGGTGAGGGCTATAGCTGCTCGTACACGAACTCGATCTCGTGGATCGGCCTGCCGACGCCGCCCGGCGAAGTTCAGCGGACCAGTCCGCTGCCGATGGAGCTCAATCCACAGGCGGTCTTCGAGCGACTCTTCGGCAGCGGCTCGACGCCGGAGATGCGCGTCGCGCGCATGCGGCAGAACCGCAGCATTCTCGATTCCATCCGCGGCCAGCTGGCCAGCCTGATGAAGGAGCTCGGCGCCGGCGACCGCCGGACGATCAATCAGTACACCGACGAGATTCGCGAGATCGAGCGCCGCATCCAGCTCGCCGCCAAGGCGTCCGCAGACGTGCCGGAGATCGATCTGCCGCCCGGCATCCCGGAATCGTTCGACGAGCACATCAGGCTGCATTTCGACATGGCGGCGCTGGCGTTCCGCGCCGACATCACGCGCGTGGCCACGCTGCTCGGCGCGCGCGACCTCACGGCGCGAAGCTACGTGTTCCCCAAGAGTGACCTGTTCCCCAGCGGCGGCGTCAGCGGCGGATTCCACGGCGCATCACACCATCAGGAAGATCCGGTGCAGGTGAGGCGGTACGCGGACATCAACCGGTATCACGTGTCGACGCTGGCGTACTTCGCCGAGAAGCTGAAGGCGATTCCCGACGGCGACGGCACGCTGCTCGATCATTCGCTGATCATGTACGGCACCAATATGGGGAACTCGAATCAGCATCAGCACTACGACGTCCCGCATATCCTCGTCGGCGGCGCCAACGGTCAGTTGAAGGGAAACCGTCACCTGGCCTACGAACGCAAAACAGTCACGACCGGAAATCTGCTGCTGAGCATTCAGGACATGTTCGGCGTCCATCTGGAGCAGCAGGGCGACAGCACGGATCGGCTCGCGAAACTCTGAAGTTTGAAGAGCGTGTGAACAAATCACGTACAACGCGGAACCCGCGGAACCCGCAGAGAAAAATGCTTGACGTTTTTTCTGCGTGTTCAGCGAGTTCTGCGTTCAACGTCGTATTGCTTCACAACCTCTGAAGTCTGATGAGAGCGGAGAAATACGAACGATGAACCGACAGCGAATCATCGTCGCGGCGGCATTGATGATGTGCGTGGCTGGCGCCGCGCGTGCTGCGGGTCGCAGCGACGTGGCCGACGCGGTGATGAAGGGCGACAAGGCCGCATTGAGAACGCTGCTGCAGCAGAAGGCCGACGTGAACGCGCCGCAGATCGACGGCGCGACCGCGCTGCACTGGGCGGCGTACCGGAACGACCTCGAGGCCGCCGACCTGCTGATTCGCGCCGGCGTCAAGGTGGACGCCGCCAACCGTGAAGGCGTTACCCCGCTCGCCATGGCGTCACTGTACGGCAGCGCCGCGATGCTCGACATGCTGCTCAAAGCCGGCGCCGATGCGAAGCAGCGTGGCGCGAACGGCGAGACGATGCTCATGCTCGCCGCGCGCAACGGAAATCCCGACGCCGTGAAGCGGCTCGTGGCCGCCGGTGCGGACGTGAACGCCAAGGAACGTGTGCGCGGCACGACGGCGCTGATGTGGGCCGTCGAACAGCGGCACGCGGCCGCCGTGAAAGTGCTGCTCGAGGTCGGCGCCGACGCCGGCGCCCGCACCGGTCCGGCGGGACTGCCGCGCAACTACCTGGCGCCGCGCGTCAACACCGCCGCCGTGCGCGACGCGGCCCGCCGGCACGCGGCGGCCGCCGCCGCCGGACGCACCTACGAGGAGCAGCTCGAGTACGAAGCGGCGCAGGGCATGAAGATCTCGCTCGGCTTCCGCGGCACGCTCAACGCCGACGGCTCACGCGTTGAAAGGACGCCGACGGCCGCACGTCCAAGTCAAGGCGGCGCCGGCGCGACGTCCGCTCCGGCACCACCGCCGCCGCCGGACAACGACGCCGACGATGCCGATGTGATCGTCGCCGGTCTCGTCGGTTCCGGGGGCGGAGGCCTGACGCCGCTGATTTTCGCAGCGCGTGAAGGCGACATCGAATCGGCCAAAACGCTCCTCGATGCGGGCGCCGACGTGAATCAGACCTCCGAGTACGAGTGGACGCCGCTCCTCACCGCGACGAACAACCGTCACTACCGCCTCGGAAAATATTTGATGGAGCGCGGCGCCAACGTGAATCTCGCCAACAAGGGCGGATGGACGCCGTTGTACCTGGCAACCGACAACCGCAACATCGAAGGCGGCGATTATCCGGTGCCGAAGCCGGACATGGACCATCTCGAATACATCACGCTGCTGCTGGGCCACGACGCGGATCCGAACGCGCGCGCGAAAGAAAACACGCTGACGCGGACGATTTTCACGATGCAATGGTTCTACGAAGCCGGCGCCACGCCGTTCGTGCGGGCGGCGCAGTCGAGCGACACCGCGCTGATGCAGCTGCTGCTCGACTACGGCGCCGATCCATTTCTTGCCACCGACAACGGTGATACGGCGCTGACGGCCACTGCCGGCATCGGCTGGGTGGAAGGCGTCACCTACGAGCGATCCCCGAAAGACACACTCGAAGCTGTCAGGATGCTGCTCGATCTCGGACTGGATCCGAACGGGGCCAACCGCGAGGGGCGCACGCCGCTCATGGGCGCCGCGCTCAAAGGGCGCAGTGAAGTCGTCCAGCTGCTCGTCGATCGCGGCGCCAAGCTCGATCAGCGAGATGGAGGCAGTCGAGACACCGACAACAGCGTGTCGGCGCTGGCCGGCCATACCTGGCAGGCGGTCGATTACGCCGACGGTCTGGTTCGCGTGGGCGTCCAGTCGGCCGTCGCTCGAACCGAGACCGCGGCGTTGATTCGCAAGCTGCTGACGGACCGCGGCCTCCCGGTGCCGCCCGCCAATCGCGTCATCGAGTCGATCTGCGTCGTTGAGATGTGCCAGGAGCGGCCGATCAAGAAATGAACTTAGAACTCAGAACTTGGAACTTAGAACTTGGAACTTAGAACCGCGGAGCGCACCGTCGGCCGCAATACGATGTTATGCCGCTCTTCACTCCATCACTTCAGGCCATGCACAATCCATTCGTGTCGGCATAACTCGAGGGTCTCAGTTCTTAGTTCTTAGTTCTTAGTTCTAAGTTCTAAGTTCTAAGTTCCTATTGCGGCCCGAAATTCCTGGCAAGGTAACGCAAGAGCACGGGCAGGTCCTGCTCCGATAACGGCGCGCCTTCGTTCAGCATCGCGTCCAGTATTTCCAGCCAGCCCTCCGCCGACGTGCGTTCGCGCCGCACGCGCTGCAGGTCGTGGCAGCGCGTACAGATATTCAGCAGGATGTCTTTGCCCGGTCCATCGGGCAGCGGTCCGTGCTGTTTCACCAGATACGCGACGAGCACTGGCACATCGTCTGCCGTGACCTCGGCGCCCTTCTCGATCATCGACTTCACGTCTTTCGTCCAGCCCGGCTCGTCGAGCGCCTGCGTGTCGATCGGCCTGAGATCGTGACAGCTCGTGTTGCAGGCGCCGTTCAGGATCTGTTCGCCGCGTTCGGTTTTCTGAGCGTCCTGGGCCGCGGCCGCGGCCATCGAGATGGCCGCGATCGCCGCGCAGACGCCGAGTCGAAAACGCGTCATGTGGTCAGCAACCGCTTGGACTGGTCGATCAGGGTGACGTTGTGTTCCATCTCGTCAGCGGCCGGCATTCGGCACCAGCCCGCGCCCTTCCTGAACCGTGATGAGTTGATTCGTCCGCACGTTCGAGAGCGTGTCCTTGCGGCCGCTCGGCCAGACGATGTCGATCCGCTCGACGCTGTCGCTCGATCCGAGCCCGAACGTCACCGGCAACTGGCTCTGCGAAAGATAACTCGACCCGCTCTTCACCGCACGCGCCAGCGTCGCGCCGCCTGAGACCTTCACCGTGATCTTCGCGCCGATGCCGTCGCGATTGGACGTCGTGCCGACGGTTTTGACCGTCAGGAAGTGGCCGCGGTTGCCGCCGTCGTTCCGCACCAGGCGAGCGCGGCCGCCGTTGGTCGAGATCAACAGATCGAGATCGCCGTCGTTGTCGTAGTCGCCGTACGCGGCGCCGCGCGCGACAATCGGTTCCTGCAGTGCGCGTCCGCTCTGCCGCGCCGCGTCCTCGAAGCGGCCACGCCCCACGTTGTGGAACAGATGGGGCGGCTGCGCGTACGTGACGCTCTTCTGAACGGCCTGGATGTCGTCGGCGACGTGCCCGTTCGCCGAGAAGATGTCGAGCCAGCCGTCCAGGTCGTAGTCGAAGAAGAAACAGCCGAAGGCCAGCGTCAGCAGCGACGGCCGTCCGATGCCCGCGACCGCCGCCTCGTCGATGAACAGCCCGTTCCCCTCGTTGTGATAGAGGCCCATCATCTCGTTCGAGAAATTGCCGACGAGCAGGCTTTCGCGGCCCGAGCGGTCGTAGTCGGCGGCATCGACGCCCATGCCGGCGCGGGCGACGCCGGCTTCGTTGAACGCGACGCCGGCCGCCACCGCCACGTCGGAGAAGGTCCCGTCACGCTTGTTGCGGTAGAGCCGATTGGGTTGTGTGTCGTTCGCGACGAACAGATCGGGCCATCCGTCATCGTCGAAATCGACGACCGCGACGCCGAGTGCTTTGCACGTTGGATCTTTCAGGCCGGCGCGCGCCGTCACGTTCTCGAACGTGCCGTCTCCACGGTTCCTGAACAGCGTGGGGCTCTGGCC
The DNA here is from genome assembly GCA_001917905.1 of Acidobacteria bacterium 13_1_40CM_65_14. GTDB lineage: Bacteria > Acidobacteriota > Vicinamibacteria > Vicinamibacterales > CAVVIG01 > QHWF01. The sequence goes on along the minus strand of MNEX01000187.1, from coordinate 5,548 downwards.
TTTGTAGGATTCCGGCGTGCAATAGGACTTGTGCGTGCCGTCGAGCGTGCAGAACAGATCCTGTTTCGGCGACCAGTCGACGTAGTGCGCGACGAACAAATCGAGGCGGCCGTCGCGATCGTAGTCGACCCACGCGGCGCTCGTGGAAAAGCCGCCGTCCGCGACGCCGGCCGCCCGCGTCACGTCGACGAACTTCCCGCCGCCGACATTGCGGAACAAATGATTCGACTCGAGTGCCGTGACATACAGGTCGATCCGTCCGTCGTTGTCGAAATCGGCGGCGGCGACGCCGAGGCCGTACATCTCCACGGCGAGACCCGACTGTCTCGTGATGTCGGTGAACGTGCCGTCGTGGTTGTTGCGATACAGCGCCGGATACGACGGCGCTTTGCCATGACCGGGCCACGATTTCGAGTTCACGAAAAAGATGTCCTGCCATCCATCGCCGTCCACGTCGACGAACGCGCAGCCGGACCCGAGCGTTTCGGGAAGATATTTGCCACCGAACGCGCCGTTGTTGTGAACGAACCGGATCCCGGCCGCAGCCGACACGTCCGTGAACGTCACCGGCGACGCAGCGCTCGCGGCCGTGCGCCCGAGCGCAGTCATCAGCGACGCGATGATGATGACGATGAACGCAACGCTCGCAGAGACCGCAAAGGAGCGTTTGACGCGCCGTCCCGTCATCGGTGCACGTGGATCTGCTGCCGCTCGTTGTTGTCGGCGGGATTGAGCTGGCGGAACGGCCCGGTGATGGCCTGCGACGCTTCATCCGCCTTGAACCGCAGATACAGCTGCTCTTCGCGGCTCGCGGACTCGACGTCGCCCAGACCTCGATGGCACAGCATCAGGTTGTAGTGGGCCTGCAGATCCTCGGGGTCGATCGCGAGCACGCGCCGCAGCGTGTCGACCGCGTCGCGATACCGCCGCTGCAGAAAGAGGACGCGCGCCTTCTGGTTGAGCACGACGCGGTCACGCGGGTACTGCTGCTCCGCATTGGTGAAGTGCTGCAGCGCTTCGTCGTACCGGCCAAGGCCCTTCAGTGCCGTCCCGAGAAAATAATGTGTCTTGGCCAGATGCGGATCGCGATCCAGCGCGCGGCGCAGTGTCTGCTCCGCCGCCGACATGTCGCCTTCCTGCAGCTGCGCTCTCGCGATGTTGACCCAGCCGTCTGCGTACGCGGGATCGATCTCGGTCACCTTCCTGAAGCTCCGCTCCGCGCCCTTGAGATCGCCCTGCAGCAGCAGGCCGATGCCATGATCGTTCCATCGTTCCCGCGCGGAGGCGCTGCCGCCCATCATCGGACCGGGGCGCGGTGTCTGGGCAGGGACCACGGTCAGCACCCGCTTCGCCTGCGCCATCACGGTGACCGGGAGCTTGGGGATGGCTTTGACCTGTCCCGACACGCGGGATGTATCTCCCGTAAACACCCACCGTCCATCGTCGTGGCTCGGCGACAGCGAGAATTTCGTGTCGCTCGGATCGCGCACGCCCGCGAACGCCCACTGCGTGTTCCACCAGGAGAACTTGCGATAGTTCACCTTCGCGGTCACCGTGAGTTGTTTCCCCACATCCGCGGGAATTCTCACGGTGTAGTGCACGGTGTCGGCCGAGCTCGGCGGAATCAGCCGCACGTACGCCACGGAGCGCGTTGCCCAGGCGTTGCGCTTGTTGATCACGTTGCCGTGCTCGTCGAGCTGCAGGCTCTTGTAGAAATGCGCGCGACGATCCACGGGTCCGTCATCGCCGTCGAGGAACCCGCTGTGAAACACGGGGCGTCCCTGCTCGTCGTCGACGCGCAGCTCGACCCAGACGTCGTAGGCATCGACCGTGCCGCCAGGAAAGAAATGACCCACTTTGCGAGTCCGCACAACGACGTCGAGGCCAACGGTCTCGCCAGCTCCAACGACTCCCGGGGCGTCACCGAGTGGCGCCGTGAGATCGGGAAGCGGAATGTCGTACCCGCGTGTCGCGCCGCCGGCCGCTGCCGACTCCTCGCCTTCCGCAAACATGCTGGCGATTCGCGGTTCGCGCTCCGCCTGATCCACCGGACGAACGGCAGCGGTATCGTTCGAGCGCGTGAGCGCGAAGATGTCGACCGAAATCTGGCCGTCCTTTAGAAAGTCCTGCGTCACCTTCAACTGCTCGTGGTCTTCGTTCACGAACGGCAGCGCGGTATTCGCCCCCGGGAACCGATGCGAACGAATCTTGCCGTCCTTCGCCGCCGGATCGTTCGAGGCGACGAGCGGCATATGACAGCCGCTGCACTGCTGCGGCGTCGCCGGGTAGTAGAAGGAGCGCGCGCCGTATCCAGACGCCGCCGACGCCTGCCAGTTGTCGTACTCGTTGAATCCGCGGAACCAGCGGTAGTCGTTGACCGGCCGATCGAGGTGGACCTTGTGGCAGGTCGAGCAGAACTCCGCCGCCTGATCGGTGTGGAACGGCTTGAGAAACGTGTTCCGATGCGGCGCCGGCGCCATGTACGTGAGCGCGTCGTGAACCCGCTGCAGAACTGGCTGCTCGCTCGCGGCCAGATCGTGCAGCGCCGGGTACTCCACGGTGAAATCGCCCTGCCCCATCGTGCTGCCGACATGCACGATCGAGTGACACGACGTACAGCTCAGACCGGCTTGCGCTTCCGGTGTGTCGATTTGCTCCTTGATCGGCCGATCGAACCGGCCGTTGAAAAACACCGCGTGATCGTGACAGCCGGCGCACCACTTCGACGGCTGCGTGCCGACGACATCCTGCATGTACTCAACCGACTTGCGGTACCACTGGTTGTTGAATGACGAGAAGTGATGCGCTGACGAGCTCCACTGCTCGTAGATGTCGCGATGGCACCGGCCGCACATCTGACTGGTCATGAAGAAATTCGCCGGAATCGTTCCGCCGACGTTCGTGCGGGCCGACGAAGGGAAGAATGGCGTGCGCGCCCCGCCGCCTTCGTCTTCCATGTGCGCGGGAACGACGCTCGGGTTCTCGATGCGAAACCGCCGCGACCGCTCGCCGGCCGTCGCAGACCAGAGCGGAATGGCAATCAGCACCACGACGCAGGTGGCCCCCGTCGCCGCCACGCGCGCACGCGAACCGCGATCCGTCCACGCGCGCGCTCCGGCCCACAAAAAGCCGACGGCTCCCGCGACGCCGAGAACCGCATGAGCGACGAGCTCGGTCCGATGCGATCGAGTCGCCCCCGCAATGCTCAGGAACACGCCAACGACGCTCGCAGCAATCAACAGCAGCACGCTCGCGCGCACGCCGTGCGACGCCGCGGTGCGGAGGGCGAGCCACAGCGTCGCCGCAACCGCGAGGCCGAGGATCACGTGGACCGTCACGTTGGTGTAATAGAAGAGCGACGCGTCGGCGCGCGCGGCGAGATACGCGCTGTTGACGAGCAGCACCGCCACGGCGGCCAGCAGGAATCGCGGCAGCGAACCGAGCGACGACCTCACCGACGACCTCACCATTAGGGTCTCAAGCCGTACACGAACAGGGCGCTGCCGGCGGCAATCGCCACGTACTGTTTTCCAGCGACCGCGTAACTCATCGGCCCCGCAGAGACCTGTCCGCCGACGCTGCTCTTCCAGAGAAGCTCGCCTGTCCGGGCGTGCAGCGCGAAGAAATATCCTTCACGTCCGCCCGCGAAGACGAGATCGGATGCTGTCGACAGCACGCCGCTGTCGGTGACGTCGCTCATCTTGAACTGCCACTTCAACTCACCGCTCTTCGGATCGAAGGCCTGGATCGCGCCCCACGCTTCCTCGGGCAACCGCTGATTGATCGGACCCGGGCCAGTGCGCAGCGCCGGTACCTGCATCGTCGGAAACCGTCCGACGTATTGATTGCCGGCTTTGTACTCCACGGGCCCTTTCGTGTAGGTGGACGAGGTGTCCATCCACGATGGGATGTAGAACAGACCCGTGCGCGGACTGTACGACGGCGAGTACCAGTTGGTGGCGCCCTGGTTGTTCGGATACACGAGCGTTCCTTCGGGTGTGGGTGCGATCGAGCACGTACCAAAACCCATTGCGGTTCGCCCACAGCATGACCTTCCGCGTCCGGCCGCGCCACTCGATGTCGGTCAACACCGGCACCTGCGTCGAGTCGTAGTCGAATTCGTCGTGCGGCGTGAATTGGTAGTGCCATTTCAGCGTGCCGGTGTCCGGATCGATCGCCACGACCGAATCGGTGTAGAGATTGTCGCCAGGCCGCGGGTCGGCGTTCCAATCGGGGCCAGGATTCCCGACGCCCCAGTACATCAGATTGAGATCCGGATCGTAGGAGCCGGTCACCCAGATGGAGCCGCCGCCGCGTTCCCAGGCGTTGCTGCCGGCCGGCCACGAGTCATGTCCCGGCTCGCCCGGTCCCGGCACCGTGTTGAAGCGCCACACTTCCCGGCCGGTCTTCGCATCGAACGCGGCAATGAACCCGCGAATGCCGTACTCGCCGCCCGCTGGTCCCATGATCACCTTGTCCTTCACGACGAGCGGCGCCATCGTGAACGAGTACCCGAGGTCTGGCTTGGAAACCGAGACGTCCCACACGGGCTTGCCGTTCTTGGCATCGATCGCGATCAAGTGACCATCTATCGTCCCCATGAACAGCGTCTCGCCCAGGATGGCGAGGCCGCGATTGACGCGCCCGCAGCAGACGCGTGCCAGCGGCGAGAGCCTCGGCGAGTACATCCAGAAGAGCCGGCCGGTCGCCGCATCGAGCGCCACGACGTGGTTCGGCGCCAGCACGGTGTACATGACGCCGTCGACGACAAGCGGCGTGGCTTCGAACTTCTCGGTCGGTTCCGCCGGTCCACGCGTTTGAAACACCCATTGCAGCTCGAGGTTCTTGACGTTCGCCGGCGTGATCTGCGTCAGCGGGCTGTAGCGTTGGCTGAAGATGCCGCCCGAGTACGTCAGCCAGTTCTGCGGCTCCCGATCGGCCCGGAGAATGCGCTCGAACGAGACCTGCTGCGCCTCAGGGGCGGAGCGTGCCACGACGGCGACAAGCACCCCCGCGATCACCGTCTCGAATCGGCGGCTGTTCATGGCCGCCCACCTTTCAGAGAAAACAGATAGGCGACGAGATCGGTCACCTCTTCGGCGCTGAGCGTGTCGCGATACGACGGCATCGCGGAAGTTTTGATGAACGTGTACTCGCGCAGGTTCGATTTCAACAGCGACATCAGGCGCTCGCTCGAGTCGATGAACTGAATCGAGAAGCTATCCTGATTGAGCAGACGGCCCGACAGCGTGGTCCCCTCATTCGTCACGATCCGCACGTAGCGGTTCCCAGGCCGCACGAGGGCGTTCGGATCGAGCAGCTTCTGCTCGAGCTCAGACGCGATGCGGATCGCACCGACATCGCTCAGATCGGGCGCCACGCGTGGCCCGACGCCGTTGACGCGGTGGCAGCTCGCGCACTCGCCCTTGCCCGCGAACAGCGCCTTCCCGCGCGCGGCGTCACCGCGGCGTGTCGCGGCTGCGGGCGCGCCGGGCTTCGAGGCGCTGTTAGGCAAATTGCGCAGGTATGCCACGATCGCCATCGCCTG
>MNEX01000236.1:13888-44679 GCA_001917905.1 Acidobacteria bacterium 13_1_40CM_65_14 | reverse complement strand
TCTTGGTCTTCACCTGCGCGACGAACTGTTCGAGCTTTTGTTCGCGCTGACCCTGCTCCAGAAAATTCTTGATCTGGCCGCCGACCTCGGCGAGCGGCGCCGTCCGCGGCGCGCGTCGCTCGTGCACCTTGATGATGTGAAAGCCAAACGGCGTTTCGACGACGGCAGTCACGGCGCCGGGCTTGGTCTTGAACGCGGCCTCCTCGAATGCGGGCGTCATCTGGCCTTTCGGGAAGAACCCGAGATCGCCGCCGTTCTGCGCGCTGCCGGTATCCTGTGATTCAGCGCGCGCCAGCGCCGCGAAATCGCCGCCGCTCCGAACCTGCTTCAGTACAGCCTGGGCTTTCGTCTTCGCCTGAGTTTTCTGTTCCGGCGTCGGATTCTGCGGAAGGCCAATCAAGATGTGGCTCGCGTGTACGGTGTCGCCCTGCTTGAAGCGCTCGAGATTCTGCTGATAGAACGCGCTGACGTCGGCGTCCTGCACGACGATCTTCGACGCGACCTCTGCGTCGATCACCTTCTGCACGAGCAGATTCGTGCGCGTCTGCTGCCGCACTTGATCGATCGTCAGGCCCTGCGCGGCGATGCCTTGCTGAAACGCCTGGTCAGTGGGGAAGCTGCCGCGGATTTGTCCCATCTGCGCTTCGACCGCGGCGTCATCGACGTCCATCTTGCGCGCGCGCGACTCCTGCGCCAGCAGATGGTAGGCGATGAGTTGATCGAGGACGCTGCGCAGCACTTCGTCGCGCTTGTCGGGCGGGACCGGCGCGCCGGCGCGCGCTTCGATGCGCTTCACCGCGTTGTCGAATTCCCATCGCTCGATCGCTTCGCCGTTGACGCGTGCCACGACCGGCGGAATATTCGCCGGCATCGGCTTGATCGCGGGCGCGGCACCAGCCGGTTGTCCCGCCCCCGGCGCGGCCGGCGCCGCCGGAGTTGCGGTCGATGCGGTCGAAGGCGATGGCGCCGCGGCTTTCCGGCAGGACGGAAGCCAGAGCGACGCGATGACGAGCAGCACGCATAGCTTTCTCATGTGCCGTCCATGATAGTGAAGATACGCATCCGACGCTCACCAACGCGCACCATACCTCGCACGCACGAGCTCGAGCGAAGCTGAAGCAATGGTGCGCAACTCACGACGCCATCACGCGTTAGCCCGGCGATGAAAGCGGCAGCATCTTTGCATAGTGCATACGCGGAGGTCGAAGATGACGCGGCGCGCAGCCAATTGGCAACTGGTTGGAGCGGTGACGGTCGCAGCGTGCCTCGGCGCCGCCGCGCTCGGTCGGGCGCAGTTCACGTCCTTCAACGATCGATCGCGCGCGATGCTCGAAGGTCACTGGCAGTCGTGCCGCGAGGCGGATGGTCAGTACGGCGAGCGCGTCTACGACGGCAAATGGCCGGGCCTCGGCCCGTTTGAGCTCCATATGGGGCCATATCACGAATTCGCGCTCTATCGAGGGATTCAGGAGCAGCACCGCGACCACCGGTCGCCGGAGAATCTGCTGAGTCCGTCCAACCTCGAGGTCGTCGCCAATCAAGCGCGTCACAGCTGGGACGCGGCCGGTCTTCATCTGGAAGTGGCGCTGGCCGGCGGCTCGAGGGAGGAGTGTGAGAGCTGGTTCATCTCCCTGAAGCGGTCCGCGTCGCCCTCCTCGCACTAGGCCGGTCGAGCGCCCCATCGATACTCAGTACAACCGCACCCGGCAGAGTCACTTAACGCCGTCTGAGGCATTTCGCCGCCCCGTTGCGAAGTGCGGAAAAATGGCAATTTCCGGGCCATTTTTCGTTGAATCAGTGTTCAAAGTCGGTTATACTCAAAGTCAACTGCTGGCACGACAAAAGCCTTCCATATATAGCGCTTCCTGACAGGGGGACTCGTGACATTTGAAGTCGGCGACAAGGTCATTTACCCGAACCATGGTCTCGGGATCGTCGAGCGCATCGAAGAAAAAACCATCCTCGGTACCACTTGCGGCTTTTATCACCTGCGCATCGTTGCCAACGACACGACCGTCCTCGTGCCACTGGCGAACGTCGACGGCGTCGGCCTCCGCCGCGCCATCGGCGACGACGAAGTCGAGCGGCTCTTCGGCCTGCTCGGCGACGGCAAGATCGACAACCACCAGAACTGGAAGGGGCGGTTCAAGGACAACTCGGACAAGATGCGCAGCGGCTCGATCTACGAAGTCGCCGATGTGCTCAAGAGCCTGACGTTCCTCGCGAAGTCCAAGAGCCTCTCGTTCCGCGAGAAGCGCATGCTGGATCGCGCCAAGTTCCTCATCATCTCGGAAGTGTCCGAAGTGATGCGCGAGCCGGCAGCGTCGATCGAAGGGCGTGTGGATCGCGCGCTCGAGCGCTGCTTCACGATGAAGGCGCGCACGGCCGCGCCGCCTCGCGCGAAAGTGGCGAAGGCCGCGCCTCGCGCGGTCGCGAGCAACGCGGCGCCCCGGCGCGCGGCGCGCGCCTCGTAATCCGCAATCCGCAATCCGCAATCCGCAATTCCAAGGCCCGCCGGATCATCAGGTCCGGCGGGCTTTTCGCTTATGATGCGCCCCGCGTGATTCTCGCGGCCCTCCGTTCGATTGCGGCCTACGTCCTCGTCTCCCTTTACGTCCTGATCGTCGCACCGCCGGGGATGCTCATCGCCATCCTGTTTGGCGCGAAGCGTCATCTCTACGTGCTCGGCCACATTGGCGTGCGCCTCGGCCTGGCGCTGGTCGGCATCCGGTACCGAGTGGCCGGGAAGGAGCACGTGCCGCACGATCGCGCCGCCGTGTTCTGCGCCAATCATCAAAGCAACGTCGATCCGCCCCTCCTGTTCGACGCGATTCACCCGTACATGCACATCCTCTACAAGGCGGAGATCGACGCCATTCCGATTCTCGCGCGTGCGTTCCGCTACGGCGGGTTTCTCCCGGTCGACCGGCGCAACAGGGAAGCGGCGCTTCGCTCGATCGAGGCGGGCGCGGCGTCGATTCGCTCCGGCAACTCGTTTCTGATCTTTCCCGAAGGCACGCGAAGCCGGACCGCCGACCTGCTGCCGTTCAAGAAGGGCGGCTTCATCATGGCCATCAAGGCGCAAGCGCCGATCGTGCCGGTCGCCGTCCAGGGCGGCCGTGACGCGATGCAGAAGGGCAGCGCGTTCATTCGGCCCGTGCGCGTCAGCGTACGGATCGGCGAGCCGATCGAAACGGCCGGGTTGGATCTGAACGATCGCGACGCCCTGATCCAGGAAACGCGCCGGCGGATCGAAGCGCTGCTGGCCCTCGGACCGGTGGTGTAGACTGCCGCTGTGGCAGCCCTAAAGAGCTGTGAAAGCATCACGTTGAACGCGAAGATCGCAAAGCGCGCAAAGCATCTTTTCGAAAGATGCTTCCTTTGCGGTCTTGGCGGCCTTTGCGTTGACGTGATTTCTTCACCTCCTCTAAAGGGCTGCGCCACGATTGCCAGTCCTTGCCGGCGAGAGGATTTACCGTGACACAACGTTGGTGTGTGCTGCTCGCGGTCCTCGCGCTGGCCAGTTCCCAGAATCAACCGCCACAACCGACGTTCCGCACCGAAGCGAACTACGTCCGCGTCGACGTCTTTCCGACCAAAGACGGCGCGCCTGTCACCGATCTGCGCCAGGACGAGTTCGAAGTCGTCGAAAACGGGGCGCCCCAGACGATCGAACAGTTCGAGCGCGTCGTCATCCGCGCCGCCGGTCCGCAGGAGACGCGCATCGAGCCGAATACGGTGGCCGAGTCGCGCGCGATGGCGGAGAGCTCGCGCGCGCGTCTGTTCGTCGTGTTCCTCGACACGTACCACGTCGATGTCTCCGACTCGCATCGGATCCGCAAGCCGCTCATCGACGCGCTCGACCGCGTGATCGGTCAGGACGACATGGTCGCCGTCATGACGCCGGAAATGTCGGCGCGCGACATCGTGTTCGCGAGAAAGACGACGACCATCGACGGCTTCCTCACGAGGTACTGGCACTGGGGTGAGCGCAATCGCATGATTCCACCGGACCCGGAAGACGAGCAGTACGGCTTCTGCTACCCGAACGAGCCGCCGCCTCGGTCCGGCCAGCGCGACTGTACTGATCAGAACGGGATCGCTGCGGAGATGATCGATCGGCGCCACGAAAAGCGGGCGCTCGACGCGCTGCAGGATCTGGTGCGCTACCTACGCGGCGTGCGTGAGGAGCGCAAAGCGATTCTCGCGATCACGAACGGCTGGCTCTTGTACCGGCCCAATCAGAATCTGATGCGGCCGCTGCGATGCAAGGGCGTCCCGACAGGGCCCACGGTCGGTATCGATCCGCGGACCGGACGGCTCACGACGGCGGAGACGCGGCCCGGCGTCGCCCCCAACGCGTCGTGCGACACCGATCGGATGCATCTGGCCCAGCTCGACAACGCCGACCAGTTCCGCCAGATGCTGGACGAAGCGAACCACGCCAACGCGTCGTTCTATCCCGTCGATCCGCGCGGCCTTGCGGTGTTCGACACGCCGATCGTGCGCCAGGATGTCCCTGGCCCTGCGCCGGCCATGGTGCCGCTCGACGTCGATCGCGCGATGCTGACCGGCCGCCTGACGTCGTTGCGCACGCTGGCCGAAGCGACCGACGGTCTGGCGATCGTGGATTCGAACGATCTCGCCGGCGGATTCCGGCGCGTGGTGGCGGACCTCAGCTCCTACTATCTGCTCGGCTACTACTCGACCGGCAAGCTCGATGGCAAGTTCCACTCGATCACCGTCCGCGTGAAGCGACCGGGCGTGCAGGTGCGCGCGCGACGCGGCTATCTCGCCGCCACGACTGCGGCCGTGACCGCTGCGGCCGCCGCGAGCGCGAACGCGAATGCCGCGCCATCGGCTGAAGCGGCCGCCGAAGCCGTCGCCGTCGAGAGCGCCCTGGCGCCGCTCCCGGGCTATGCGCGCGACATGCCGCTGCGCGCCGACGTCGTCGCCGGCTGGCGCCGCGGCAGCGATGGCCGGCCGACGCCCGAGTTCTGGGTCGTTGGCGAGTTCAGTGCCGGCACACCGCCGGGCCGCGCGCTCGACGCCACGGTCGTCGGATCGTCAGGCACGACGCTGGTGCGCGGGTCGAGTGAGAGCGGCGCGCGCAACGTGCTGATCGCGCTCGTACCGTCGGAACCGACGGAGCCCGGCGAATACACGGTCCGCGTGCGCGGCGACGGATTCGGCACCGTCTCGGTGCGCGTGAAGCTACCGCCTGCGCCCGAGGCGGGAGGCGCGGTCTTCATCCGTCGCGGCCAAACGACCGGCAACAAAGAGGTGCCGACCGCCGATCGTCGCTATCGCCGGAGCGAGCAGCTTCGCCTCGAGGTGCCGATGCCCGAGGGCGGCGCTGTCACGGCGCGGCTGCTCGATCGGACCGGCAAGCCGCTGGCGGTTCCCGTGAACGTCGCCACTCGCGACGACAACGACGGCACGCGCTGGCAGACGGCACAGCTCGCGCTCGCTCCGCTCGCGCCGGCGGACTACATCATCGAGTTGACGAATGGAACGAACCGGACGCTGATCGGTTTTCGCGTGGTGCCGTAACGACGTTCAACGCAGAACGCGCGGAACTCGCGGAACAAATCCTTCTCTGCGGGTTCTGCGGTTTCTGCGTTGATTGTTGTTACGATCCGCCGAGCGCGAACGTCAGCGTCCAGGGCTTCAGCGGTTGGGCGTCGGTCCCGACGATCCCTTCCAGCAGTTCCACCTTCACCGTCCGGAAGCGCTCGAGCGGTTTGGCGAAGCGCAGCTCGAGGACGCGGCTCGGGGCGTTGTACTGCGTCGTGAACTCGACGCCCGGCGTGTCCGGTTCACCGCGCTCGAGGGACTGCGCGCGGAGGTAGGACGCGCGGATGTGGCCCTTGAACGTCGCCGGATCGAGGTCGCGCGAGAACTGAATGCGAACGTTGGTCGACGTCGTCACGTCGGTCTCGTCTTCGGTCGGCGCGCTGAAGACGACTTCCGGCGGCGGACCGGCCGGCACACGAATCGGTTCCTCGGCCGTCGTCTCGGTCGGCGGCTTGGCGAGCGCGAGGCTGCCGGCCTCGGCGTCGATCCACTGCAACCCGCGGCCCTGCTGAATCGTACCGCGCAGCGTCAGCCATCGATTCGTATCGATGCGCGCGTCGAGCGCGAGATCGAACTCTTTGCCCTTCGGTCTCATGTTGATCACCCAGATCGCGGCGTCGGCGGCGCGCAGCACGAAATCGTAGCGGCTCTTGCCGGGCGCGTCGGGGAGATCGCCCATCAGGTTCCTGCCGGAGAACTGTCCCGTGACCGTGACTTTCTGCTCGATGTACCGCGTGGGGTTCAACACGATGGCGCGGATGGACGGCGCCGGCGGCGGGGTTGCGGCCGTCACCGCGCTCGCCATGATGGCCGTGACTTCGCCCGCCTTGGGCCACGGCCCCTCGGGATCGATCTTGAACGTCGCGCGCAGATCGAGCGCGCGCAACCGTATGTCGTCGGCGTTCATGCGTCCGAGATCCCAGAACTCGCCGCGAATCTCGTCGAGACCCTCAGGCGCGCCGTTCTTTGCAATCAAGTGGATGGATCCGTTGTCGTCGGCTACGCGGATCTGGCCGTCTGCCTCGGTCTTCACCGTGCCGACGATGACGATCGGCCGGCCGTGATAGAAGCTCGGATATCCGAGCAGCGCGGCGAGGTTGGTCGCGCGCCGGGTCGTGGTCTGGGCGGCCACGCCCACACATACCAGACACAACGTGAAACGCAGAACCCGCTGAAACCGCAAAAAGGTTTTGTTCTGCGTGTTCTGCGGTTTCTGCGGTTTCTGCGTCGATCGTCGGGTGATCACATCACTTTTTTCTGCGCCGCCCTCGCGAGGATCGCGGCCAGCGCCAGGAACAGCAGCGCGCCGAAGATCATGCCCGGCGTTCCTTCGTGGATGAAAGGAATGTGGCCAGTCACGCTTTCGGCCTCCTCTATCAGATTACGCCCAAAGAGGACCGCGTAGAGAATGCCGGCCAGCGATCCGCCGGCGATAAGGCCCGAGCTGAACAGGGTCCCGGCGCCGACCTCGGATTCCTCCATCCGGCCCGTGCGCTTTTCGACGTAGGCGCGCACGAGACCGCCGGCGAAAATCGGCGCGGTCGTCGCAATCGGGAGATACGACCCGACCGCGAACGAGAGTGAATGGATACCGCAGAGCTCCAACGTCACCGAGATGAACACGCCGACGAGGACGAGACCCCACGGCAGGTTCTGGCTGAGCAGACCCTTGATGATCGTCGACATCAGCGTCGCTTGGGGCGCCGGGAGCGATTGCGAGCCGATGCCCATCACGCTGTGCAGATAGAGCGTCGTCAGGCCGATGACGAACGACGAGGTGATGACGCCGATCATCAGACCGATCTGCTGATACATCGGCGTCGCGCCGACGAGGTACCCGGTTTTCAGATCCTGCGACGTCGCACCGGCGTTGGCCGCCGCGATGCAGACGATCGCACCGACGCAGATGGCGACGGGCGCGTACATGTCGCCCGTCCACCCGAGCGCCACGAAGATGCTGCACGTGAGAATCAGCGTCGCGATCGTCATCCCCGAGATTGGATTCGACGACGATCCGATCAAGCCGGTGATCCGCGACGACACCGTCACGAAGAAGAAGCCGAACACGAGCAGCAGCAGCGACGCGAGGAAGTTGCCCTGCGTCGGCATCCTGGGCGCGACGGCCAGGAAGATTGCGAGCGCCAGCGAGCCGCCGAGCACGACGGCGAGCGGCAGGTCGCGCTCGGTGCGCAACGTGGCGGCTTGTGATTTGCCGGCGCTGAAGTCCTTCATGCTCTCGCGGAACGACGAGACGATCGTGGGAACCGTTCGGCACAGCGTGATGATGCCGGCCGCGAGGACGGCGCCGGCGCCGGTGTAGCGGATGTACGCGCTCCAGAGCTGCGAGGCGGTCATCTCCGAAATGCGGAGTCCGCTTGCCGGGACCGGCGGAAACGGTCCAGGCATGTAGTTGCCGAGGATCGAGAGCAGCGGCAGCAGCACCATCCACGACAGCACGCCGCCGGCGAACATGACGCCCGCAATCCGCGGACCGATCACGTAGCCGACGCCCATGTACTCCGGCGAGATGTCGACGTTCAGCGTCGCGTTCGGGAAGAAGCTGGCGCGCGACATGCTATGGCCGACCGTCGTGCGGAACAACTGGAAGATCCACGAGAACGACTTCCACAGCGCGCCGACGCCGAGCCCCTTGAACACGGTGGCGGCGAGCGCACCGCCGCGCTCGCCGGCGATGAGCACGTCGGCGCACGCGGCGCCTTCCGGGTACGGCAGCACGCCGTGCTCCTTGACGATCAGCGCGCGGCGTAGCGGCACCATCATCAACACGCCGAGGATGCCGCCGGCGAACGCGAGCATCGTGATCTGGAAATAGCTGAAGTACTGCGGACCATACGGCGTCAGAAAGATCAGCGCCGGAATCGTGAACACGACGCCGCCGGCCACCGACTCGCCGGCGGATCCGATCGTCTGGACGATGTTGTTCTCGAGAATCGTGGAGCCGCCGAGCCGCTTCAGCACCGAGATCGCGAGCACCGCGATCGGAATCGACGCGCTGACCGTGAGGCCGGCGCGCAGGCCCAGGTACACCGTCGACGCGCCGAAGATCAACCCGAAGAGCACGCCGATGACGATCGCTTTGGCGGTGAATTCCGCGGGTGACTGCGTCGGCAGGACGTACGGCTGAAATCCGATCTGCGGCGTTCGCGTAGTGGCCATGGCCGGGGATATTAGCATTTGCTACAATCGGCTCCTGCCTTGTGAAAACATCGAACAAAGGGTCCGCCAAGCCGAAGACGGACAAGCAGACCGCTGATCAAGTTTCCGAGCTCACCACCAATCGACTGTCGGTATACCTGCGGAGCCTGAATGCGCTCGAGGGAGCGGGCGTCCGCACGATCTCCTCGCACGCGCTGGCGGAGCAGTTTCAATTGAACGCCGCGCAGATTCGGAAGGACCTCGCCTACTTCGGCGAGTTCGGCGTCCGCGGCGTCGGCTACTACGTTCGCGATCTCAAGCGCCACCTGCGGCAGATCCTCGGTCTCGATCGCAAGCTGCGCGTCGCGATCATGGGCGCGGGCAACCTCGGCCTCGCGCTCGCCGACTATCCCGGGTTCCGGCAGGAGGGCTTCGAGATCTCTGCGCTCTTCGACAACCTGCGCGAGAAGGTGGGTCAGCAGTCGCGCGGCGGCGTGCCGATCCACGACATTCACGATCTGAAGAAGATCGCGCGGCGCGAAGGCATTCGCATCGCCGTCATCGCCGTGCCGCAGGGGTCGGCACAGCAGGTCCTGAACCTCGTCGTCGCGTCGGGAATCAAAGCGGTGCTCAACTTCTCGCCCGGCGCGCTGCAGGTGCCGGACGGCGTGAAGCTGAAAAGCGTCGACCTGACCGTATCGCTGGAAAGTCTGTCCTTTTTTCTTGCTCAAGGAGAGACACGTGGCGATTAAGAGCGCCGGCAGGGCAGGACAGGCTGGAGAGGCGGAAACGTTCGTGTTCGGACGCGATCGGCGACGTCCTGTTCTTGATACGCGCGAGCACCACCGTGCGAGCGCGTCAGGCGCGGGGGTGGGGCCCCGCGCGACCAAGAAAAGGTGGGGCCCCGCCGCCAGTGCAAAAAAGAAGACAGCCTCTCGACCCGGCCTTTCGCACGTCGATCGCCGCGGGCGCGTGCAAATGGTCGACGTCGGCGACAAGCCGGTGACGGCGCGCGAGGCGGTGGCGCGCGGGACGATCACGATGTCGCGGGAAGCGCTGCGCTTGATCCGGCGCGGCGCGGTGAAGAAAGGCGATCCGCTGCAGACCGCGCGGCTGGCCGGCATCCTCGCGGCCAAGCAGACCTCGGCGCTGATTCCGTTGTGTCATCCGCTGCCGCTGTCGAGCGTCGACGTCGAGTTGACGCCGACCGTGCGCGGCTACCAGATCGAAGCGCGCGTGCGCACGACTGCGCAGACCGGCGTCGAGATGGAGGCGCTGACCGCCGTCTCCGTGGCCGCGCTCACGATCTACGACATGGTCAAAGCGGTCGACAAGACGATGGTCATCGGCGACGTGAAGCTGATGTTCAAGAGCGGCGGCCGGTCCGGTACATTTCGCCGTCGATGAACGTGCTCATCGGCGTCATCAGTCCCGCCGCGATTTGGGTCATGCCGCGATGCTTCGTCGACCAGCTCCGGCAGGAGTTTCCGCAGCACACCTTCCTCGAAGCCTGGGACCGCGACACGCTCCGTCGTCTGTTGCCGGAGGCCGACGTCGCGTTCACGCCGTTCATCGATCGCGATGTGTTTGGGTCGCTGCCGCGACTGCGGTGGGTGCAGAGTCCCGCGGTCGGCGTCGGCAGTCTGATGTTTCCGGAGCTGCTGGCGAGCGCGGTCGTGATCACCAGCGCGCGCGGCATCCGGGCCCGCTCGATCGCAGAGCACATCGTCGGCGTCACGATTGCCCTCGCGCGCCGTCTGCCGCACGCGCTTCGGGCGCAGGCGGCGCATCACTGGGCGCAGGACGAGCTCGAAGGCGCGTCATCGGGCGTGCGCATTCTGGAAGGCGCGCGGATGGGCATCGTCGGCCTCGGCGCGATCGGCGTCGAGGTCGCAAAAATCGCGGCGCCGTTCGGGTTCAGGATCGCCGCGATCCGCCGGCGCGGCGATCAGCCGCGGCCCGAAGGCGTCGAGGACGTGTGGACACCCGATCGGCTGCTCGACCTCCTCGCGCAGAGCGACGTGATTGTGATTGCCGCACCGCACACGCCAGAGACCAAGCGCCTGATCGGCCGACGCGAAGTCGATGCCATGAAGCGCGGCGCCTTTCTCATCAACGTCGCACGCGGCAAGATGATCGACGACGCGGCGGTCGTCGAGGCGCTGAATGATGGCCGGCTGGGCGGCGCCGCGCTCGACGTGTTCACGACCGAGCCATTGGAACCGGACAGTCCGTATTGGGAGTTGCCGAACGTCATCATCACTCCGCACACGTCGGGGTCGATGCAGGATTACTGGACGCCGCTCGTCGCCCTGTTCTCGGAAAACCTCCGGCGCTTCGAATCGGGACGCGATCTGCTCAACGTCGTTGATAAGATTGCGGGGTACTAGGTCATGCGGCTCCTCCTGGCGGCGATGGCCGCTGCACTGATGTTCGTGCCCCAAGTGCCGAACGGCACCAACCTTCCGGTCTTCGGGTACCAGCTTGTTCGCGCGTACCCGCACGACCCGACGGCCTTCACGCAGGGCCTCCAGTATGTCGACGGGATTTTCTACGAAGGCACCGGCCTGAACGGCCGCTCGTCGATCCGAAAGGTGAAGCTCGAGACGGGTGAAGTGCTCGAGAAGCGCGACGTGCCCGCGCAGTACTTCGGCGAGGGCATCACCGTCTGGAAATCCGATCTGATCGAGCTGACGTGGCAGTCGGAGATCGCGTTCGTCTACGACAAGACGACGCTGCAGCCGCGCCGGACGTTCAAGTACGTCGGCGAAGGATGGGGACTGACGCACGACGGCGTGAATCTGATCATGAGCGACGGCTCCGATCGGTTGCGGCTGCTCGACCCCACGACATTCGCGGAGCGGCGGCGCATCCTGGTGACCGACGGCGGATTTCCGGTCCGCAGTCTCAACGAGCTCGAATTCGTCAAAGGCGAGATCTTCGCCAACATCTGGCAGACCGACTACATCGCCCGCATCGCGCCGGACGGTCACGTGATCGGCTGGATCGATCTCAGCGGCCTGCTGTCGCCCTCGGAGCGCGGCACGGTCGAGGCGAGCGGCGGCGTGCTGAATGGGATTGCGTACGACGAAGCGAAAGATCGTCTGTTCGTGACCGGCAAGCTCTGGCCGAAGCTCTTCGAGATCAAAATCGTTCCGAAGCGCTAAACATTTCAAAAACCACGCCGGCATCGCGGCCCGTGCCGTGCTTGCGGACGACCAGGTCGGCCTTCAATGCCTGCTCGTACATCGGCGTGTTCGGTTCGCCGCCGTCCTTCGCGGACGTCGTCAGATACACATCCTGAATCAGGCCGGCGTCGAGGAGTTGGCCCGCGAGATTGCGTCCGCCGACGCAGGAGATCGTCTCGATGCCGCGCGCGCGCAAGTCGCGGAAGGCGTGCACGAGATCGCGCGACGTCGCCATGACGATCGGCGTGATCCACGGACGATCCGCCAGCTCGGTCAACATCAGGTCGGTGCACGCCGGCACGGTCAGCAGGATCACGCGCAGCTCGGGCACGTTGAAGATCAACCCCTTGAAGTTCATGCCGCGCAGCGTGGCGATGATTTGAATCGGGTGGCGCGGCCGGCCGAGCGAGGCGCGCAGCGCCACGAGCGCCGGATGCCACGTCGACAGCACGATGTCGCCGCCGCGCACGGTTTCCGCGCCCGCCAGCACCGCATCGGCCGCCACGCGCGAGAGGCCCTCGTAAATCAGATGCGTGTCCGCCTCGCCGCCGCCCAGGGTCGACGGATTCTTCGCGCCCGTGTTGCCGTCGCGCGACTGGACGAAGACCAGGCTCGTCGACGGCAGTTCCGCCGCTCGTGGGGGCGAGACGTAGAACGGACCGTCGAACAGCGCGCGCGACCAGTCGTTGCCGATCGACCTGAACCGATCGTCGCCGCGATCGACGTCCGTGATGAAAGGGTCGATCGTTGCCGCCAGCGCCTCGCGTTCCCTTCGCGCCGCGTACCGCTCGAAGCGGAGGACCGAATCCTCAATCGCCAATCCGCAATCCGCAATAAATCCGCAATCCGCAATAGATCCGCAATCCGCAATCCTCAATCCGCAATGTCACGGTTCGGTGGAGGTTCGATATGAATGATGGCGTCGGCGATTTGCGGGTACCGCGCCATCAAGCGGTCCTTGACCACGTGCGACAGGTCGTGCGCGTGAATCAGCGGCATTTCCGCCGGCAGCCATACGTGGAGATCGAGGAAGACGTGGTCGGCCGATCCGCGCGTGCGGATGTGATGGCACCCGAGCACGCCGGGCACGCTCATCACGACCCGTTCGATGTCCGATTCCGCAATCACGATCTGATCGCTCAGGATCCGCGTCGTCGCCCGCGCGATTTGGAAGCCGGCATGGCCGATGAAGCCGGCGACCACGAGCGCCGCCAGCGGATCGAGCATCGGCACGCCCAGGCGCACACCGACGAGCGCGGCGACCACCGTGAGCGACGTCCACACGTCGCCGCGCGTCTGCATCGCATCGGCGAGCAGCACCTCGCTCGCCAGCCGTTTCGCCTCGCGCGACTCGTACGCGATCACGAGCAGATTCACGGCGACCGTCAGGACCATCACGATGAAACTCGCCGCCGTGATCGAGGGCGGCGACGTCGATCGTCCCGACAACTGGTTGAGGGCGTTCCGCAGCACTTCGATCACGACGAGGAGCAGGAACACGGTGACCGCGGCGGCGGCGACCGTCTCGTACTTGCGGTGACCGTACGGATGATCCTCGTCGGGCGGCTGACCCGCGGCGCGCACGCCCACCAGCCCGACGACGTTCGAGGCGGCGTCGGTCAGCGAGTGAAAGCCGTCGGAGAGGATGCTGATCGCGCCGCTGGCGTAGCCGAAAAGAATCTTGGCGGCCGCAACGATCAGATTGAGGACGAGCACGCGCAGCAGCACACGCGCGACGGCGGAGTATCTCGAAGGGCTGAGGGCCGCCGCCGTCGCGCCTTCGGCGCTTTGGCGAGCCTCGCCGGAGCTCGCTGGCTTCGCAGACGAGCGGAGGCGGGAGGGCTGAAGCCTCGGTTCATTCGCCGGCGTACGCACGATCAGCCTTTAGCCCTAAGCCCTAGAAGACGCGAGCCGTCGGCACCGGCCACCAGCGAAGCTGTACTTTGCCGATGATGTACTTCTTCGGCACCATGCCCCAGTGGCGGCTGTCCGAGCTGTTGTTGCGGTGGTCGCCCATCACGAAGTAGTAGCCCTCGGGGATGACCTGCGGTCCCCAGTCGTCGTGGCTGCGGAACTCCGACGGCACGTAGTCGTCCTTCAGCGGAATGTCGTTCACGTACACGCGGCCGTCGACGATACGCACGGTATCGCCCTCTTCGGCGATGACGCGCTTCACGAACGACTTCTCGGGGTTGAGCGGGTAGTAGAGCATGACGATGTCGCCGCGGCGCGGCTCGCCGATGCGGTACACGAGCTTGTTGACGATGAGCCGATCCTGATCCTCGAGCGTCGGCGCCATGCTCTGACCTTCGACGCGCGCCACTTGAAAGCCAAACGTGACGATCAGAACGGCGTAGACCGCGGCCGACAGCAGCGTCTTGATCCAGGCGACGAGCTCTTCTCTCACTTGCGCAAGGCGGATCCCTGGGCTCGTGAGACGTGGCACCTCGGATGCCGGCGGGGCGGGGGCGCCCCACGACGGCGGCTGATCGACGAGCGCTGCGCGCGGCGCGCCGACAGGCTCCGGCTCGAACGCCAGGTGTGGGGCGGGCTCTTCGATCCCGCGTCCTTCGAGGCCCTGCTCTTCGACATGCTCAGGGCATTCCGAGCTCGCCGGCGGATGAAAGGGCCGCGTCACCTCGACGTCGGCGTCGCCGGCTACAGCTTCAGGTACTCGCGCAGCCGCCGCGTCTGCGTCCGGCTCACCGGGATTTCGGTCGCCTTCGCGTCCTTCATCCTCAGGATGTAGTTCCGACTGAACCAAGGGACGATCTCCTTGATCTTGTTGATGTTCACCAGATGCGATCGGTGCACGCGCCAGAAGACGCTCGGATCGAGCCGCGCCTGCAGCTCGTCGAGCGTCCGGTAGTTCGACGTTCCCGCGTGCTGGCCCGTGACGACCGTAATGCCTTCGTCGACCAGCGACGCGTAGATGATCTCCTCCGACTGCACGAGCAGGAATCGTTCACCGACTTTGATGGCCAGGCGCTCCCGGCGACTCTGCCGTTCGGTGACGAGCTGAACGATCTTCTCCAACTGGTCGTTGATAGACCCGGCGGCTCCCGTACCCCGGTCCGACGGGCGATCCGTCGAGATGCGCCGCCGCGCGCGATCGACGGCGACCTCGAGCCGGCCCGGGTCGACCGGCTTCAGCAGGTAGTCGACCGCATTGACCTCGAACGCCTCGATCGCGTGCTGGTCGAACGCCGTGACGAAGATGATGTGCGAGACGGCCTGCTTGTCGAGCATGCGTCGCGCGACCTCGAATCCCGTCAGTCCCGGCATCTGCACGTCCAGAAACACCAGGTCGGGCTGCAGGCGATCGATCGTGCTCAACGCTTCGACGCCGTTGCCGGCCTGCCCGATGACCTCGACGCCGCCGACCCGTCCGAGCAGATAGCCGAGCTCGTCGCGCGCCAGTTGCTCGTCGTCCACCAGAACCGCTCGCAAATCCATCTTAGCGGACCCTATCACCTGGATGAATACTCATCGCTAGGCCGTCACCCGTTCAGGCACCGTCAGCTCCGGAATCTCGACGCGCGCGCACGTCCCTTCGCCCGGCGTGCTGGTGAGTTTCAAGTGACAGTTCGCGCCGTAAATGGTCTGGAGCCGCTCGTTGACGTTGCTCAGCCCGATGCCGCCGCCGAGCGCATGCTCCAGCCGCTCCTCGCTCATCCCCAGCCCATCGTCGTGCACTTCGATCACCGTGTGGCCATGGCTCATCGCAGTCCTGATGGTAATCCGGCCGCCGCCGACTTTTCGCGCCAGCCCGTGCTTGATGGAGTTCTCGATGAGCGGCTGCAGGATCATGCTCGGCACGATGACGTCGAGTGTCTGCGGGCTGATCTGCTTGTCGACCTGCAGATTCGGACCGAACCGGATCACCTCGATGTCGAGGTACTCGTCGATCGACTCGAGCTCCTCGCGCAGCGTCACGAAGTGATCGGTGCTGCGCATCAGGCGGCGGAGCAGCCCCGATAGCTTCGTGATCAACATCCGGGCCGTGTCCGGCTGCGTGCGGATGAGCGAGGAGATGGACGCGAGCGTGTTGAAGAGAAAATGCGGGTTGATCTGATTGGCCAGCGCTTCGATTTTCGCGGCCAGCAGGAGTTTTTCCTGCTCCTGCAGCCGATGCTCGATGCGCGCGTTGTTCCAGATCTTGATCGGCGTCGCCACGCATAGCACGGTCGCGAGGAGCGCGAGCACCGTCGTGCGGGCCGACATCGGCATCAGCACGAAGAGGCGGTGATGGTCGCTCCACCGCTGACCGAGCCCGAGCGCGAGCACGGCGAGCGCGATCGGCGCGAGCAGCAGCACGACCTGCCAGTCCACCTGGAGCGAGCGCAGCATGTGCCACGCGCGGCGATGCAGCGTCGTGAACACGAACGGCGAGAAATGCCAGATCGCTTCCTTCGGACACAGCTCACGCAGGCCGCCGCCCGCGAAGCCGCAGCCGACCGCGAAGGGCAGCGCGATCCATTCGCCGTTGAAGAGCGGCGGGACGCCGACCATCGCGCCCACCGTGGCGCCGGCGTACGGACCCGCGATGAGTCCGGCGATGAACGATCCCTCGAGCGTCAAGTCGGCGGCGTTGTAGTTGAGCAGCAGCCGCGAGGCGACGCCGGCGGTCAACGGAATACCGAGGCTGAGCGCGAACGTCAGTCGATCCGGCCACGCGCGCCGCTCGAAGATGAGGATGTGGCGGAAGCGCCGGTAACGGACAAGCATGGTCGCCAGCGCGGCGATGGCCGCGAGCTTGACGATCAGCGTCGTGAGCAGCACTTGCTCGATCGAGAGAAACTGTGGACCTTGCACGATTTACATTGATCTTATCGGCCGAGTACACTGAGGGCAATGGCTGTCATTCGACCGTTCCTCATCGGGTTCGCGACCACACTCAAGCACATCTTCAGGAAGCCGATTACGGTCAACTACCCCGACGAGAAGTTTCCGGTGTTCCCGAAGTGGCGCGGCAAGCAAGTGCTCATGCGCGACGAGAACGGTCTCGAGAAATGCGTCGCCTGCGGCTTGTGCTCGGTGGCGTGTCCCGCCGACGCGATCTACCTCGAGGCGGCGGAGAACGACGGCACGGTGCAGGCCGGCCCGCGCTACGCGTCGGTCTACCAGATTCACAAGACGCGCTGCATCTTCTGCGGGTACTGCGAGGAAGCGTGCCCCGTCGGCGCGATCTTCATGGGCAAGGACTACGAGCTCGCGGTCTACAGCAAAGACGACTTCGTGTGGGACAAAGCCGATCTCCTCGTTCCGGCGAGCACTTCGCCGACGCCGGCGGCTACGCGGTAGGCGGGAAGGGCAGGACAGGCTGGACGGGCAGGAGAGGAAAACGACGACGGCGCTCGAATCAGTCCCTCGGTCTCTCCCATCCCGCCCGTCCTGCCCATCCCGCCTATCCTGCCCATCCCGCCTATCCCGCCCATCCCGCCCATGCAGATAGGCGCGTTGGGCGATATCCACGGCGCGTTTGAAACCGTCCACATCATCATGAAGCGGCACGAGGAGGTGCCGCTGTGGGTCTGTGTCGGCGACGTCGCCAGCAACGACGGCGAGTATTTCACGGCGGTCGCGCCGCTGTACTTCATCAAAGGCAACAACGAGGACTTCGACGTGCTCGCCGCGGCGAAGGCGGGCCGTCCGCCTGCGCCGACGCTGCACTATCTGCCCAACGGCGGCCCGTACAGTGTTGGACCGTGGCGCGTCGCCGCGCTTGGCGGGACGTTCGCTCCCAGCTGGTACAACACGCCGGCCGCGGCGCTGCCGCCGTCGAAGGGCCTGAAACCATCGCCCGCCTCGCTGAAGCTTGGCAAGAGCCGCGACGACAAGCGGCGCCACTTCGTGCGCGAGGAAGTGCT
Source organism: Acidobacteria bacterium 13_1_40CM_65_14 (assembly GCA_001917905.1). Lineage (GTDB taxonomy): Bacteria > Acidobacteriota > Vicinamibacteria > Vicinamibacterales > CAVVIG01 > QHWF01. Next base: position 26,888 of record MNEX01000236.1, on the reverse strand, counting down.
GCTCTGCAAATCGCTGCCGAACGTCGATGTGTTCCTGACGCACGAAGCGCCGCGCCCCTTCTACCCGGCCGGCCGGCGGATGGACGCGGGCAAGACGGTGCTGAACGACGTCCTCGCGGCCATGAAGCCGCGCCTGCACCTGTTCGGCCACCACCACGAGTTCACCGACTCGATGCGCCAGCGCGTCCGATCGATTGGCCTCGACGTGGTCACGAAATCGTACTTGCTCATCAACGTCGAAACGTTCAAAACTGAGCGACTCGACACCTGAATTGGATAATCGGGTAATCTGGTAATCGAGTAATCGAGTAATCGAGTAATCGATTATCCGATTTCCCGATTAGCCAATTTCCAGATGCAGAGCTTTCGCGAAGCGATCGAAGACCGCGTACTTGTGTGCGACGGAGCCATGGGGACGATGCTCTATGCCAAGGGCGTCTTCATCAACAAGAGCTTCGACGCGCTGAACGTGGCGCAGCCCGATCTCGTGGCCGAAGTCCACCAGGAATACGTCCGCGCGGGCGCCGACATCATCGAGACCAACACCTTCGGCGCCAATCGGATCAAGCTGGGGTCGTTCGGCCTCGCCGACAAGCTGCACGCCATCAACGAGCAGGGTGCCAAGATCGCGCGTCATGCGGCCGACGACCGCGCGTACGTGGCCGGCGCGATCGGGCCGCTCGGCATCCGCATCGAGCCGTGGGGCAAGACCGGCGTCGACGAGGCGCGCGAGTACTTTCGCGAGCAGGCGCAAGCGCTCCTCGACGGCGGCGTCGATCTCTTCATCCTCGAGACGTTCCGCGACCTGAACGAAATCGGCGCGGCGATCGATGCCGTGCGCAGCATCTCCGACCTGCCGATCGTCGCGCAGATGACGACCGAGGAAGACGGGAACACGCTGGACGGCACGCCGCCCGAGCGCTTCGCGCCGGAGCTCGAGAAGCGCGGCGCGACGATCGTCGGCGTCAACTGCGCCGTCGGTCCGGCGCCGATGCTCGACACGATCGAGCGCATCGCCGCGGTCACGCCGCTGAAGCTGTCCGCGCAGCCCAACGCCGGCAAGCCGCGTGACGTCGAGGGGCGCAACATCTATCTCTGCTCGCCGGAGTACATGGCGTCGTACGCGCGGCGCTTCATCCTGCACAACGTCCGGGTCGTCGGCGGCTGCTGCGGCACGACGCCCGACCACATCCGTCAGATCAAGACGGCGGTGCGCAGCCTTGCGCCTGGTCTGGTGCGCGGCGCCAGCCGCGCCGAACCTCCGGCAGAATCCGGCGGAGCGAAGGCGGGAGGCGTCAGCCGAGCGACCGTCTCGGCGGCCATTGCCTCCCCACCGATCGCGCGCGAGCACAAGTCGCGGCTCGCGCACGCGATGGCCAAGGGCACGTTCGTGGTGGCGGTGGAGCTGCTGCCGCCGCGCGGCTACCGCGCCGACGACGTGATCGAGCGCGCCCGACAGCTCAAGATCCAGGGCGTGGACGCCGTCAACATTCCCGACGGCCTGCGCGGCGGCGCCCGCGTCAGTGCGCTGTCGCTCGCGGTGCTCATCGAGCAGCAGGCCGGCATCGAAACGCTGCTGCACTATTCCTGCCGCGATCGGAATCTGCTCGGCATCCAGTCGGATTTGCTCGGCGCGCACGCGATGGGCTTGCGCAATCTGATGCTCATCACCGGCGATCCGGGCCGCGTGGGCGATTATCCCGATGCGACGGCCGTCTTCGACGTCGATTCGATCGGCTTGACGAACGTCGTGAGCCGGCTGAATCGCGGCTGCGACGTGGGCGGGCAGGCGATTGGCGCGCCGACCGGCTTCCACATCGGCGTGTCCGTGAATCCAGCGGCGTCGAATCTGGATCAGGAGCTGCGGCGCTTCGAGTACAAGGTCGAAGCGGGCGCCGAGTTCATCGTCACGCGGCCGATCTTCGACGTCGCCGCCTTCGAGCGGTTTCTCACGCGGATCGAGTTCGCGCGATTGCCCGTCGTCGCGGGACTGTTTCCGTTCGAGAGCGCCAGAAACGCAGAGTTCATGGCCAACGAAGTCCCGGGCGTGCGCGTGCCGGACGCCATGCTTGAGCGCATGCGGCGCGCCGAGGGCGCCGAGACGGCCGCCCGCGAGGGTATCGCCATTGCACGGGAAATCGCGGCGAGTCTACGCAGTGCCGTACAGGGCGTGCAAATCGCGACGGCGTCTGGCGACATCGACGCGGCGTTGGCAGTCCTCGATGGACTTCGCTAATAGTCCGGTTGTATAGTCGCCTGTCTGTACAGCCAGTTCGCGCCGCCGTAGAGCCAGTTCAGGCCGCGCTGAGGCAACTGATGGCCTTATTCGAGCCGCGTACGAGCGAAGACGAAGAAATTGGTGGGTCCGACGCCGCGACCCGCGCGTTATCGGTCACCGTCGTCGAGAATGATTTTGTCGCGCGCGTTTACGAGAACATCGCGTGGGCTTACGACCTCACGTTCGGGCCGGCGCTCCATCCGGGGCGCGTCGACGCGATTCGCCGGATGGGGATCAAACCGGGCGATCGCGTGCTCGAGGTCGGCGTCGGCACCGGCATCAACGCGGCGCTCTATCCCCGCGACTGTTCGGTGACTGGGATCGATTTCTCGAGCTCGATGCTCGAGAAGGCGCGCGATCGGGTCGCGCGCAAAGAGGTCAGGAACGTCCGGCTGCTGCAGATGGACGCGGCGAACCTCAAGTTCGCCGATGACACCTTCGACATCGTCTACGCGCCGTATGTGATCAGTGTCGTGCCGGATCCGGTCGCCGTCGCGCGCGAGATGCGCCGCGTGTGCCGCCCCGGCGGCCGCATCATCATCCTCAATCACTTCCGCAGCAAGAACCCGGTCATGGCGTGGTTCGAGCGGATCATCTCGCCGTTCACCGTCCACATCGGCTTCAAGTCGGACCTCGACCTGCCCGCGTTCGTCGCGCAGGCCGAGCTCAAGCCGCTGTCGATTGAAAAGGTGAACGTGCCGAGAATCTGGTCGCTGGTCACCTGCACCAAAGATTAGTCTTTGGTCGTTAGTCGTTAGTCGTTAGGCTTTCGTCGACCAACGACCAACGACCAACGACCAACGACCAACGACCAACGACCAACGACCAACGACCAACGACCAACGACCAACGACCAACGACTACGAGGTCTTTCCGAACGGATCCTCGATTGACGGACTCTGCGGCGTCATCAGTTCTGCGCCGTTCTCCGTGATGAACATGTCGTCCTCGAGGCGGACGCCGAACTCGCCGCGGATGTAGATACCGGGTTCGTCGCTGAAGACCATCCCCGGCTGCGCTTTCATCGCGTGTTCCCACCCGAACATGTTGTTCTTCACGAGGTACGGCCACTCGTGGCCGTCCATACCCATGCCGTGCCCGAGGCGATGCGTGAAGAACTTGAAACCTGGTCCGTACCCCGCGTCGACGATGACGTTGCGCGCGGCGGCGTCGATGCCCTCCAGTGCGACGCCGGGACGCGCGAACTTGAGCGCCGCGGTCTGTGCCTGATGCACGATGTCGAACACCTTCTTCATCTTGTCAGTCGCTTTGCCGAGCACGTACGTCCGCGTGATGTCCGACTGGTAGCCTTCGGCGCTGCAGCCGTTGTCCATCATGATGATCGTGCCTTCGCGGATCGTCTGCGGCGCGATCGATCCGTGCGGGAGCGCGGTGTACTCGCCGACCTGCACGCTCGCGCCGCCCGGAAATCCCAGCCGTCCGAATCCCGCGGTGAGCAGCGCGCCGACGTCGTTCTGCGTCATGCGCGGCTTGAGCGCGTGATACACCGCCTCGTAGCACTTCAGCGTCGCCTCGCACGCCACCTTCATCAGCTCGATCTCGTGCGCGTCCTTGATCATCCGGCAGCCCGCGGTCACCGGCGTCGCGCTCACGACGTTGAGCGCCGGCGCCGCGTCGCCCATGGTGTCGGCGAACACGAACTTGGTCGTCTCCTCGACGCCGATGCGGCCGGTCGCGATGCCGCGATCCTTGAGGCCCTGCGCGACGAGCGCGAAGGGGCTTTCGTCCTCCTGCCAGATCGCGACGTCGGTGTGTTCCATCGGACCGCCGGCGAGCTGCTCGCGCGTCCGATCTTCTTCGAACGCCGGCGTCACGATGTACGGATTGCCGACCTTCGGGATGACGACCGCGAACAGGCGCTCGCTGTTGCCCCAGCGGATGCCGGTGAAGTAGGTGAGCGACGTGCCGCCGGCCAGAATGATCGCGTCGATCTTCTGCTCGGTCATCAGCCGCCGCGCCTTGTCCAAACGTCCGCGGCGCTCCTGCGCCGTGGTCGGTTTCGCTTTGGCGCGCATCGAGGTCAGCGCCGCGATGCTCGGCGGCAGAGGACCCGACGGCTCGGCCTCGCTACGTCCGCGCTGCGCTGAGACGCGCACGACCGATAGACCGGCCGCGACACTCGTTAACCACAAAAAGCTTCGTCGGTTCAACATACGCGGCCTCGTTTAGCAGTCATGAGCATTCTACGACGCCGTCACCTTCTGAGGCAGCGACACTTTCAGTGCCTCTTCGAGCGTCGCGACCGGGACGAAGTGCATGTCCGCGTGTACTTCAGGTGGCAGCTCGGCGAGATCCGGTTCGTTGAGCGCGGGCAAGATGAATTCCTTGATCCCGAAGCGCCGCGCCGCGAGCGCCTTCTCGCGGATGCCGCCAACGGGCAGCACGAGGCCGCTCAGCGTGATCTCGCCGGTCATCGCGACGTCCTCGCGCACCTTCTGATTGCGCAGGACCGACACGATCGCGGTGGCCATCGTCACACCGGCCGACGGACCGTCTTTCGGGATCGCGCCGGCGGGGACGTGAATGTGTAGATCGTGCCCGTCGAACGCGTCGGTCGGAATGCCGAGCTCCGCGGCCTGGGCGCGGATGTGACTGACGGCCGCGCGCGCCGACTCCTGCATCACGTTGCCGAGCTGTCCGGTGAGGATCAGGTTCTGATGGCCTGACGGCAGCAGGCGCGCTTCGACGAACAGGACGTCGCCGCCCACTTCGGTCCAGGCCACACCGGTCGCGACGCCGGGCCGCGAGACGCGAAATGCCACCTCGCGATGGAACTTCACCGGCCCGAGGTAATCGGGAACGCTTGCGGCCGTGACGACGAACCGCGAGGGCGCGACATCGCTCGCCGCGACGCGCGCCGCAATCTTCCGCGCGACCGCGCCGATCTGCCGCTCCAGATTCCTGACGCCGGCTTCGCGGGTGTACTCGTTGATGATGCGGCGAATCGCCGGCTCTTCGATCGTGACCACCTCCGGCGACAGGCCGTTCTCCTCGAGCTGGCGCGGAACGAGGTACCGCTTCGCGATGTGGAGCTTCTCCTCCTCGGTGTAGCCCGAGAGCGAGATGATCTCCATGCGATCGAGCAGCGCCGGGTGAACCGTGCCGAGCTGATTGGCGGTGGCGATGAACAGCACGTGCGAGAGATCGATGTTGATTTCCAGGTAGTGATCGCGGAAGGCGTGATTCTGCGACGGATCGAGGACTTCGAGGAGCGCTGCTGACGGATCGCCCTGGAAGCCGGCCGAGACCTTGTCGATCTCGTCCAGCATGAACACCGGGTTCATGGCGCCCGCCTGCTTCAGCGCCTGGACGATGCGTCCCGGGATGGCGCCGATGTAGGTGCGGCGATGTCCGCGAATTTCCGCCTCGTCGCGCACGCCGCCGAGCGAGATGCGCACGAACTTGCGGTTCACTGCGCGCGCAATCGACTGGCCGAGCGACGTCTTGCCGACGCCCGGCGGTCCGACGAAGCAGAGGATGGGGCCCTTGATCGCTGTGGTCCGGCTCAAGCCGGACGCCACATCAGGCGGAGCGGCACTTTGCCGGCTTTTCAGCTTCTGCACCGCGAGGTACTCGACGATGCGCTCCTTGACCTTGTCGAGGTCGTAGTGATCCTGATCGAGGACCTCTCGGGCGGCGATCGGATCCAACCGATCGTCAGTCGTCGTGGACCACGGCACATCGAGCACCCAATCGATGTAGGTGCGGATCATCTGGTATTCGGGCGACGCGGGCGTCATCCGCTCCAGCCGATCGACTTCGCGCTCGGCAACCTTCGCGACGGCCTCAGGCAGCTTCGCGTCGGCGATCCGTTTGCGCAGCTCCTGGATCTCGGTCTTCTCGCCTTCGCCGAGCTCGTCCTGAATCGCTTTGAGCTGCTGGCGCAGGTAGTACTCGCGCTGCGCGTCGGTCATTTCCTGTTGCGCCGTCGACTCGATCTTGTTCTTCATCTCGAGGAGGGTGATCTCGCGGCCGAGCGCCGCCGCCACCGCTTCGAGCTTCGCCGTCAGATTGTCTTCCTCGAGAATCTTCTGCTTCTCCTCGGCCTTCATGTCGAGCAGGCTCGCGAGCAGATAGACGAGCCGCAGCGGATCGTCGATGCCGGCGACGAGTCCTCGAAGCTCCTGCGACAAACCGCTGGACAACGACAGCGCGCGATCGATCAGCTCGTGCAGCCGACGCAGGTACGCGTCGACTTCGATCGTCCGCGCCGCGGCTTCGGGGAGCGGGCGCACGACGGCAAGCATCGTGACGGCGCTCTTCGTGATCGTGTCGGCCTTCGCGCGCTGCAGCCCCTCGACGATGATGTGAATCGCGCCGGTCGGCATCTTCGCCATCTGGCGGATCGCGCCGATGGTCCCGACCGTGCGGAGCTCGTTTGGCTCGGGCTCGTCTTTGTCAGAGTTCTGAAGCGCCAGAAAGATCAGGCGGTCGCCGCTGAGCGCGCGGTTCACTGCGTCGACCGACATCGGCCGATTGACAGCCAGCGGTTGCAGCGTCAGCGGAAAGACGACTGTTTGTCGAAGGGCGAGGACCGGAAGTTCGCTCGGGTAGGTACGCGCGGGCTCGGACGCCATGATCCAAATCTGAGGATCGCACGCGCATCACGCGCCGTCAAACCGCGTGATCGTCCTTCCGGCTCGAGTACGGGGTGGTAGGATGCACGCCATCCGGCAACAGGCATTGGGAGGCTTCATGAGGATTCGGTCGAGATATCTCGCCGTCGCGTGCATGGTGCTGATGCTCATCGCGTCGAGTGCGGCGGCGCAGGTCCAGACGGGATCAATCACCGGGACGGTCACCGACGCGAGCGGCGGCGTTCTGCCCGGCGCCACGATCACGCTCACGGGCGAACGCCTCATCAGCGGTTCCGAAACCGCGACGACCGACGGCACCGGCGGCTACCGTTTCGATCGGCTGTCACCGGGCGCGTACGTGGTGAAGTTCGAGCTGCAGGGATTCAAAGGCATCACGCGTGAGGACATCCGGGTGAATGCCGCGTTCGTCGCCACGGTGAATGCGCGGCTCGAAGTGGGTAGCGTGAACGAGACGATCACCGTGACGGGGGAGTCGCCGACCGTCGACACCAAGTCGAACCTGCAGCAGACGGTCATGACGCAGGAGATTCTCGAAGGCGTGCCGACTGGGCGCGATCCGTGGTCGCTCGCGAAGCTGATCCCGGGCGTCCAGGTCGCGACCTACGACGTCGGCGGCACGCAGTCGATTCAGCAGAGCAGCCTGTCGTCGCACGGCTCCAACACCAACGACGTCAGCTACAACATCGACGGCGCCACGGTGAACTGGCCGGGCGGCGGCGGCGGCGCGACGATGCTGTACTACGATCAGGGCATGTTCGAAGAGGTCAACTACATGACCTCCGCGATCCCCGCCGAAGTCATGGCGGGCGGCGTGTCGATCAACATGGTGACAAAGGACGGCGGGAACGTGTGGAAGGGCAACGTGCGGTACTCCTTCGCCAACGACAGTCTTCAGTCCGAGAACCATCACGCCAGCGGGTTGCCGTCCGACTTCCTCGGCAATCCGACGCTGAAGACCTACGACCTCAATCTGTCCGGCGGCGGCGCGCTCGTGAAGAACCGGCTGTGGGTCAACGGCACGATCCGCAAGTGGGTGGTGAACAAGCTCACCAACGCGAAGAACGACGATGGCTCACAGGCGCTCGACGACAACGACCTCAAGAATTACTCGGGCAAGGCGGTCGCATCGATCACGAGCAACCAGAGAGCCTCGCTGTCGTACCTGTGGAACAACAAGATCCGCGGGCATCGCCGCGATACGCCGCCCGACTTCGTGCCCGACATCGCCGCGCTCGTGCAGACCAACCCCGCGTCGACGACGCAGGCGAAGTACACCGCCATCCGCAGCAAGCTGGTCTACGAGTCGTCGTTCAGCGCGATGGTCGGCCAGACCAATTACGGTTACCAGCCCGGTACGCCGGCCGACGCGATCCGCGTCCAGGACACCACGGCGTCGACGGCCAATTTCGCGGCTAACCGCCACGAAGAGCAGCCGAACTCGCGCTACCAGTTCGACAACACTATTTCCTTCGGCAAGAGCGGCCTCAGCGGCGACCACTTCTTCAAGGGCGGTGTCCAGTGGGCTCGCCTCTACTACGAGTCGAACTACACGGTGCAAGGCAACTATCATTTGATCTACAACGCCGGGCGGCCGACAGCGGTCCGCGAGTTCAACACGCCGACCGATCCGAAGAACCTCGAGCACATGCTCGGATTTTTCATCCAGGATTCCTGGTCAATCGCCAATCGGCTCACCCTCAATCTCGGCCTGCGGTACGACAAGAACAAGGGCATCCTGCCGGCGCAGTCGAACCCGGGCGGCCCGTTCATCGCCGCGCGCAGCATCCCGGAGTCGGAGCCGATCGACCAGTCGATCGCCGTGTGGCGCACCGGTGCCGCGTACGACGTCATGGGCAGCGGGCGGACGGCGCTGAAGGCGAGCTACAGCCGCTATGGACTGCAGGTGGGGATCGACCGCGTCACGCGAGTCAACCCGTTGTCCAACGCGTCGCAGGATTGCCCGTGGTCGGACCCGAACGGCGACGGGAGATTCCAGCCGTCGGAGGTCACCACCTGCCCGGGGTTCGCCGGCATCTCGACGTTCTATGACAGTCCGAACGGTCCCAGGTGGCCGTCCTCGGACGAAGTGACCGCGGGCATCGAGCAGCAGGTGATGAAGGACATGCGCGTCGGCGTCATGTACTACTACCGCACGAATCGCGATCAACTCGGCAGCCGCAACCGCGCGGTGCCGTCCACCGCCTATGCGCCGTTTACGGTGACCGTGCCGAACGGTCCAAACGGTCCGACGACCATCACGGTCTACAACTTGAATTCGGCGTTCAACGGCTTGCAGAACAACATCATCACCAACGATCCGTATCTCGACACACAGTACAAAGGTGTCGAGTTCACCGCGAACAAACGCCTCTCGCGGCGGTGGCAGATGGTGGGAGGGTTGACCTTGGGAAAAAACACGGGCGGGCTCACCCAGGGTAATAACCCCGACCTGAACGATCCGAACGTGACCCTCTACAAGAACGGCATCATCGGGAACGATTCCAAGGTCGCGTTCCGCCTCTCCGGCAGTTATCAGCTGCCCGCCGGAGTCTCCGTCGCAGGGTCGCTCATCTCCAATACCGGGTATCCGTACGTGTCTACGTACTCCGTCACGCGCGCGGCGGCGGCGGCCGCCGGCGTGGCCCTGACACGCGCGAGCCAGACGGTACCGCTCAGCCAGCGCGGCGACGAGCGCTACCCGAACGTGACAATGGTCGATCTGCGGTTGTCGCGTGCGTTCCGCTTCGGCGGGCGCAGCATCACGCCGCAGCTCGACTTCTTCAACATCGGCAACGCGCCGACCATCGTGAACGTCAACACGGCGGTGGGTTCGACGTACCTGAGACCGAGCGAGATTCTCGCGCCGAGAATCATCCGCCTCGGGTTCAGCCTGAATTTCTAGGGGACGTACGCTCGGCTGAAGAGGTTGTGAAGAAATACGACGTTGAACGCAGAACTCGCTGAACACGCAGAAAAAACGTCAAGCATTTTTCTCTGCGGGTTCCGCGGTTTCCGCGTTGTACGTGATTTGTTCACACGCTCTGAAGCCTTCGCGCTACAACGTTCAGGGTTGGCGGCCTCCGACGTGAATTCGTAGCGCGACGGCTTTAGAGGATGTGAAGAAATCACGTGAACGCAAAGGCCGCCAAGACCGCTAAGAAGAATCTTTTCGAAAAAGATGCTTTGCGCGCTCTGCGATCTTTGCGTTCAACGTGATTCTTTCACAAGCTCTTTAGCCGAGCGGGTGCGGAGGTGTCATGCGCACGTCGCTTCGTTTTCTTGCACGAATCACGCTCGGTGTCGCCGCTTGGGCGCTCGTCTCGGGCGCGCCGGCGGCGCAGGCGCCGTCGACGGCCGCGAACGCCGCGGTTCACGCGAAGCAAGTCAAGCGACTCCTGATCACCAACGCGATGGTCATCCCGGGGCCGGCGGTGCCGGCCTCGGGACCCATCGACATCCTGCTCGAGGATGGCCTCATTGCGAGGATGGGTAGCCGAACGGCCGGCCGTTGGCCGGCCGCGGACATGGTGATCGATGCGACCGGCAAGTACGTGATGCCGGGCATCGTCAACACCCACATGCACTGGCACGAAGAACGTGTCGGTCCGATCCCGATTCAGTACGAACGCAATCTGTATCTCGCCGCGGGCGTGACGACCGCGCGCGAAGTCGGCGGTGATTTCGAGAAGACGAAGCAGTGGCGCGCCGACAGCGCCGCGCACAAGATCATCGCGCCGCGCATCGTCCACTATCCGATGCTCAGAGATCTGCTGAAGCCGGGCGAGACGTTCAACGGATCACCGGCGGAGCATCGCGCGCTGGTGCGGGCGGCGAAAGAGCGCGGCGCCGACGGCATCAAGCTGATTGGTCCGATGGATCGCGACCAGGTGGCGGCGACCCTGGACGAGGCGAAGAAGGCCGGATTGCCGTCGACGGTGCACATCGCCGTCGGCGAAGCGACGGCCCGCGACTTCGTCGACCTCGGCGTCAACTGCATCGAGCATTTCTACGGCGTCGCCGACGCGGCGCTCAACGGCATCCAGGATTTTCCGCCGGAGACGAACTACGCGAACGAGATTCACCGCTTCGGCCGCGCCGGCGAGCTGTACACGCAGCACAATTTCGACCAGGCGAAGCTGTCGAAGCTGCTCGACGACATGGTCGCGAAAGGCGTCGCGTGGAGCCCGACCATGTCGACCTACGAGGCGACGCGCGATTTGATCCGGGCGCAGAACCTTCCTTGGTACAAGGAGCTGCTGCACCCGTCGCTCGAGGAGTACTACAAACCGAGCATGACGCGGCACGGCACGTTCTGGACCGGCTGGACCGCGACGCAGGAAGTCCGGTGGCGGAAGAACTATCAAGTCTGGATGGCCGCGCTCCGCGAATTCGGTCTCAAAGGCGGCACCATCACGACGGGCGACGACGCCGGGTATCTGTACGGATCGCTCTACGGCTTCGGCATCTCGCGCGAGCTCGAGCTGCACGAGGAAGCAGGCTTTCACCCGCTCGAGGTCATCAAGCACGCGACGTCGGATGGCGCGAAGGTGATCGGCATGGCGGATCGACTGGGCCGTGTGCGTGTCGGGTACATGGCCGATCTTCTCGTCGTCAACGGCAACCCGCTCGAGAATCTGCGCGTGATGAATCCGTACGGCACCGACGTGATGTCGTACAACGGTCAAATCATCAACAACTATTCGGGCATCGTGAAGCCTGGCGACGCGAACGTGAAGAGCGTGCACGGCGGCGGCATTGAATGGACGATCAAAGACGGCATCCCGTACCATGTGCCGGCGCTCGTCAAAGAGGTGAAAGACCTGGTCGCCAAGGGGCGCGCCGAACGCACGCGTACGACCTCGCCGCAACAGTAAGACTCGTGGACCGTCTGAGTTGAATGAGTACTAGAACGTGTCTCATAAACCCGAACAATCACGAAACCACGAAAGCACGAAACCACGAAGAAGAAAACCTTTAGGTTGTTTCGAGTTTTCGCGTTTTCGTGTTTTTGTGTTCTTGTGGGAACGCCATTTGTGAGATGGCTTCTAGTCACAACGATCCTTCGACGCGGTTTTCGGGCCGCGACAGCGGAGCGGCCCGGTAGTAAATTCGAGGAGATACTCCATTAGGAGGCATGCTCATGCGATGTGCAGCAATCCGTCGGCTGCTGGTGCTGATCACGTGTATCGCGCTGTCGTCCACGTGGGCGGTCGCGCAACAGACAGGCGTGCTGTCGGGCGTCGTCCGCGATGCGCAAGGCGGCGTGCTGCCGGGCGTCACGATCAGTATTACCAGTCCGGCGCTCATCGGCGGTGCCCGCACCATCACGACGAGTGAAACCGGCAACTACCAGTTCACGGGTCTGCCGCCAGGCGCGTACGAAGTGAAGTACGAGCTGAGCGGGTTCTCCGCGCTTCGCCGCGAGGACATCCGCGTGCAGGTCGCGCAGACGACGCGTCTCGACGTCGAGCTCAGCGTCGGCAGCCTGCAGGAGACGGTCACCGTCAGCGGCGAATCGCCCGTCGTCGACGTCAGCTCGACGACGACGCAGACGAACATCTCCAAGGATCTCTACGAGGCGATCCCCACCGGACGCAATCCCTGGGTGATGGCGGGGCTCGTACCGGGCGTCATCACGGGACGCCTCGACGTCGGCGGGACGGAGGGGATGCAGCAGTACAACCTCGAAGCATTCGGATCGGCCGACAGCCAGAAGTCGTTTTCGATCGACGGTCTGAAAACGAACTGGGGCGGCGGGGCCGGCGGATCGACGATGCAGTACTACGGCTTCGAGATGTACGAGGAATACAACATGCAGACGGCGTCGGGCGCTGCGGAAAGCGATGTCAGCGGCGTCTACATGAACATGGTCACGAAGTCGGGGGGTAACCGCTTCAACAGCGAACACAACTTCTATTTCATGAACGAGAAGCTGCAGGGTTCGAACATCGACGATGCGCTGCGGTCGCGCCTCGCGCAGAGCAGCGCCGCCGGCAACCCGATCGACATCTCGTACGACTGGAGCTCGACGATCGGCGGGCCGATCAAGAAGGACAAGGCCTGGTTCTTCGGCGCAGTGCGGAGCTGGAAACTGAATCAGTTT
>MNEX01000236.1:0-13797 GCA_001917905.1 Acidobacteria bacterium 13_1_40CM_65_14 | reverse complement strand
TGTTTGTCGAGGACAAGGCCACCGTGCTGCAGGATCAGCCGGCGCAGAACTACGTGGCCCAGGTCAACCACGTGATCGGCAAACGAACGGTGTTCGATGCGCGCTTCGGACGCATGTGGGGCGTCTTCCCGACCCGGTATCAGAAAGACGTGGGACCGAACGACATCGCCATCCGTGACAGCGTACGATTCACCCGAATCAACGCGGCGGAGACGCAGTCGCTGAATCCGAACCATCGATATCAGGCCAACGGGAACGTCAGCTATTTCGCGGACCAGTTCGGCGCCGGCAGCCACGACGTGAAGGCGGGCGTGCAGGTCTCGCGGGAACGCATGGCGTACGACCGCGATCGCAACGGCGACATCCTGCTGGAGCTGGTCGACGGCGTGCCGACGCGCGCGTTTCTGTCCAACACGCCCATTCGCTCGGATCATCGTCTCGAGACGTGGGCCGTGTTCGCGCAGGACCGCTGGGTTATTGGGCGCGCGACGATCAACGGCGGCGTGCGCGTCGACGGTGTGAAGGCCTACCTGCCGGCGCAGTCGAGTCCGGCTGGCAGCTTTGTCGGAGAGCGCCAGTTTCCAGAGCGCGAGGTGTTCAACTTCTCGTCAGATGTGGCGCCGCGCATCGGTGTGACCTACGACCTCTCGCGCCGCGGCCGAACGGCGTTGAAAGCGTATTACGGACGCTTCTTCAACCAGTTTGGCTCGGAGCTGGCGGAGTCGTCGAATCAGAATGCGCTCAGTCAGTTGCAAGTGCCGTGGAATGACCGCAACGGCAACCTCCGGCTGGACGCGGGCGAGCTGAATCTCTCGAGTTTCGTCGGGTTCACCGCCGGGTTGTTCCCCCCGATCGATGCCAGCGCCCGGCGTCCGTACAGTGACGAAATGAACATCGGCGTGGATCACGAGCTGATGCGCGATCTCGCTGTGTCGGTCAGCTACCACCGCCGGCAGCATCGGGACGGGCTCACGATTCTCGATCGCGCGCGGCCGACGGCGGCGTATACCGCCGTGCAGCGGACGTACACCGATCCCGATCCCCAGCGCGGTACTCAGGCCATCACGGCGTACACCCTCGACACGGCGCTCGTCACGCGGCGCGACCGGATCATCACCAACGTCGAAGGTTTACGCAGCGATTACGATGGCATGCAGTTCAGCGTCAACAAGCGCATGTCGAACCGATGGCAGATGCTCGCGGGGTTGTCCGTCCAGACACACAAAGGCTTCTCGCACGATGGCACCTTCACCGATACAGGATCCAACAGCGACTTCAACAACCCGAACTTCCAGCTCAATCGGAACGACTCGGCAATCTTTACTGAGATTCCGTGGGCGTTGACGCTGTCGGGCAGCTACCAGCTGCCGTACGACGTCCAGATCGCAGGCAAATACACCGCACGAGACGGCGATCCGTTGACTCGCACGCTGAGCGTCAGCGGCCTCAGTCAGGGGACAGAAACCGTCTGGGTACAGCCGCGCGGGGTGGACCGCACCGAAACGGTGAGCAAGTTCCTCGACCTGCGATTCGCGAAGCGATTCGCGGTGTCGCGGACGCGGCTCGAAGGCACCTTCGACATCTTCAACCTGTTGAACGCCAATCACGTTCTGGCGCAGACGGTTGCCATCGGCTCGACGTTCGGGCGCCCGTCGCGCGTCCTCGCGCCGCGGATCGTGCGGTTTGGCGCGACGGTCAGGTTCTAAGGGCTGGATAGGCAGGAGGGGCGGGATAGGCGGGATGTGGGCAGGATGGGCCGAGCCCGTCCCGCCCATCCCGCCCGTCCCGCCTGTTATGATCAGTGCGTGGCTCTAGACGAACGCGATTTCTTTAACAGTCGCAACGAAACACGCACCGACCAGCTCAACTGCCCGCGCTGCAAGCGCATCAACGACTACCAGATGCGCTGGGTCGTGCGGACCAAGAAGGACCGCATCCCGCCGGGCGCCGACGAGCGCGACCGCGCGCTGTACGCGAAGCTGCGCGACTACATGATTCGCGTCGACGATGCCGTCACGTGCAAGACGTGCGGCAAAAAGTTCGACATCCCGTCGCAGCACTCGATGGTGTTCATTGAGAAGGGCGGCAGCGCGCCCGGCCCGGGAAAAGGCGCCGCGGCGATGGTGCAAGGCGGCGACGACGACGATTCCCGTTTCAATAGATGAACGGGATCATCCGCCAGCGCACCCGCTGCTGGTAGCGGCGGTACGACTCGCCGAAACTGCGCACGAGCGAGCGTTCTTCCCACGGAATCGCGATCGCCAGATACAGCGTCGTCAGCACGGCAAAGAGCAGGCGATCGCCGGTCATGTGCGCCGCGCCGAACGCCGCGAGCATCCATCCCAGATACAGCGGATGCCGCACCAGTCGATACGGACCGCCAATCTGCAGTCCGTCGATGCCTGACGAAGGACGAATCCCCGCCAGCTCCAGCGGATCGATCGCGCGCACCGATTGCGCGATGACCGCGATGCCCGCGAGCTGAACGGACGCGTGCGCAACAGCTCGCCATCCGGTGGCGTCATACAGGTCGCCGCCGACGGGTTGCCACAAGAGGCAGACCAGGATCAGCAGCAGGCTGGCGATCCACACATACACGGATCGCAGCAGACGTTCGGGGATCGCCGACGCCATCGCCCGCTTGATCGGTTCGCGGGCGAACACGCTGTGATGCAGCGCGAACACTGTGACCAGGATCGCGTCCACGACAATCGGCAGCCAGCCCATCCTCAGACGCGGCTGGCCGAGTACAAACAGGTACCACCACACGCACACCGCGAGTGATGTGACGAACATCACGCCGCCGAGCCAGACGAACAGACGAGTCATCTTTTTTACGCTGGTGCCGGCGTCCCCAAAGGCACCCCCAACGCGGTGTGGCCGCGGGCGCTTATGATAGGTCACAGCATGCGTTCACCGCGGATCGTCATCACCGGCATCGGCGTCGTCTCGCCATTCGGCATCGGGCGCGAGCGCTTCTGGGAGCACGTCGCCCACGGCTGCAGCGGCACCCGCGCCATCACCGACTTCGACGCGTCGGACTTCGGCTGCCGCGTCGCCGCGCCTGTTCCCGCCGTCACCATCGACGATGTGCCGGCGCTCGCGGGCGACGACATCTGGGATCCGGACTACCGCGCCGATCCGAAGCGCTACTCACGCGCCGCGCTGATCGGCGTCATTGCCGCGCGTGAAGCGTGGGCCGACGCCGGGCTGCGCATCGGCGAGCCGAACGCCGGTGTCGTCATCGGCAGCGGCGGCGGCGGCATCGACGTCGGCGAGCGGCAGTACCATGACTTCTTCGTCGAGCGCGGCAAGAAGGTCACGCCGTACGCGATTCCGGTCTCGATCGTCGGCATGGTGTCGAGCGAGATCTCGATCTCGCTGCGGCTGCACGGCATCAGCCACGTCTTGTCGTGCGGCTGCACCAGCTCCACCGACGCCATCGGCTATGCCGCGGCGCTGCTGCGATCGGGCGACGCCGATGTCATCGTGTCGGGCGGCACCGACGCCTGCGTCACGCCCGGCATGATCTTCGGCTTCTCGCGCATGCGCGCGGTGTCGATGGCGTACAACGAGCGGCCGGCGGAAGCGTCGCGACCGTTCGACAAGGGACGCGACGGCTTCGTGCTCGGCGAGGGCGCGTGGATGCTGGTGCTCGAGCGGGAGGACCGGGCGCTGGCGCGCGGCGCGGCGATCTACGCGTCGGTCGATGGCTACGGATCGACGTGCGATGCCTATCACCGCGTGCAGATGGCGCCGGACGGCGAGGAAATCGTCCGCGCCATGACGCTCGCGATCGATCGATCGGGACG
The DNA here is from genome assembly GCA_001917905.1 of Acidobacteria bacterium 13_1_40CM_65_14. Classification (GTDB taxonomy): domain Bacteria; phylum Acidobacteriota; class Vicinamibacteria; order Vicinamibacterales; family CAVVIG01; genus QHWF01. Next base: position 9,985 of record MNEX01000236.1, on the reverse strand, counting down.
ACCGCGCGAGGCGATCGGCTTTGTGAGCTATCACGGCACGTCGACGGTGCTGAACGACGCGGTCGAGTCGCGCTGCGTCCGGCAGGTGTTCGGCGATCACGCGGGCCGGCTGGCCGGATCGTCGGTGAAGTCGATGATCGGCCATCCGCAGGGCGCCAGCGGCGCGGCGGGCGTCGTCACCGCCGCGCTCGCGCTGTCACGACAGTTCCTGCCGCCGACGATCAACCAGCGCGATCCCGATCCCGCGTGCGACCTCGACTTCATCGCGAATCACGGACGGCACGCCGCCGTCGACGCGGCGCTGTGCAACTGTCTCGGCTTCGGATCGAAGAACAGCGCGCTCGTCATCGGACGCGGATAAATCTGGTAATTGGGTAATTGGATAATCGGGTCATCTGGCAGTTGGCGGCTGGATTCGCGCAATGTTCCAATCAATTCCCCGATGACCAGATTCCCCAATTACCCAATGCTGGACGTACTGATCGTCGGTGCGGGACCTGCCGGCGCCGTCGCCGCGATGTTGCTGGCGCGCGCCGGCGCGCGCGTGCGCCTCGTCGATCGCGCCGACTTTCCCCGCGACAAACTGTGCGGCGACACGGTCAATCCCGGCACGCTCGCGCGGCTGCGGCGTCTCGGCATCGGGGCCGCGGTCGACGCGCGCGGACTGCGCGTCGACGGGATGCTCGTCACCGGCGAGCGCGGCACCGCGATCGAAGGCCGGTACCCTCGCGGTCTGTTCGGCCGCGCGATTCTGCGGCGCGATCTCGACTGGCTGTTGCTGCAGCAGGCGGTGCAGGCTGGCTCTCAGTTCGACCCGCACGTCGCCGTGCGCGACGCGATCGTCGACGCGAGCCAGCATGGGCCCGTCGTCGTGGGAGCGCGCGTCGGTCACAGCGGATCGACGCGTGAGCTGCACGCACGCGTCACCATCGCCGCCGACGGCCGCCGCTCGACAGTCGCGTTCGGCCTCGGTCTTGCGCGCCATCCCAACGTCCCGCGTCGCTGGGCCATCGGCGCGTATTTCGACGGTGTCAGACACGTGTCAGACACGTGTCTGACACCGGAGACGATCAACGCAGAAACCGCAGAACGCGCAGAACCCAAAAACTCTCTGCGGGTTCCGCGTGTTCTGCGTTGTACGTCGGTCTTGGGCGAGATGCATGTCCGCAAAGGACGGTACATCGGGGTCGCGCCGGTGCCGGGCGGGGCGACCAATGTGTGCCTCGTCAAACCGTCGCATCCCGCGGACGGCGATCTACGCGATCCCGCCGCGCTGCTGACGCGCGAGCTCGCGCGCGATCCGCTGCTTCGCGATCGGTTCGCGGATGCGCGGCTCATCGCGCCGCCGGTGGTGCTCGGTCCGCTCGCCATCGATGTCCAGCCCGCCGCCATCGACGGCCTGCTGCTCGCCGGCGATGCCGCCGGCTTCATCGATCCAATGACCGGCGACGGCCTGCGATTCGCGATCCACGGCGGCGAGCTGGCGGCATCCGCCGCGCTCGACGCGCTCGCGCGTGGATGGCCGGGCGTCCACGCGCGGCTCGCCGAGAGCCGGCGCCGCGAGTTCGGCGGCAAGTGGCGCTTCAATCGCACGTTGCGCGCGCTCGTCGCGTCGCCGCGCAGTATCGAGGCGGCGGCTCTCGGCGCGCGCCTTGCGCCATTCGTCCTGCGTGCGATCATCTCGCGCGCCGGCGATTGTGATCTCGCACGGCAGGCCTAAAAGGCCTGCGCTACTTTCTTGCACTGGCGCTGGGGCCCCACCCCCAGCGCGAACTGACGCTGACACCTCGCCGCGGATTCCCACATCCGCGGCTCGGTGTAGCCGCAGGCGCCGCTGACATGATCGGTCGGACGCCGTTTGAGCGGAAAGTCGTTGCGAACCACCGCCGCGTGCGAACGAGCGAGCGGCGACAGGCGGCGGGGGTGGGGCCCCGCCGCCAGTGGAAAAATGTTGATCGGGCTCTCAATCATCATCTTCGGTGCAATGCTCATTGAAGCGCGGCGCGCCGCGCGCAACGAGCGCGCGCAACTCAAGCGCGGCGGGGTCGAGCCGCCCGACGACGTATATAAGATGATGCGCGTCGCGTATCCCGCATGCTTCCTGGCGATGCTAGTGGAAGGTGCGTGGCGCGGCATGCCACCACTCGCGGTCCTGACCACCGGCGCGACACTGTTCGTTCTCGCGAAGGCTCTGAAATGGTGGGCAATTCTGACGCTCGGTCCGTTCTGGACCTTCCGCGTCATTGTCGTGCCCGGCGTGCCGCTGGTCGTAAGAGGACCGTATCGCTGGCTGCGCCATCCGAATTACGTCGGCGTCGTCGGCGAGCTCGCCGGTGCGGCGCTGATGACCGGCGCGCTCGTGACGGGCCCGATTGCGACGGCCGGATTTCTGATCCTCCTGTCTAAACGGATAGCTGTCGAATCACGGATGCTCCAAAGCTCGGCCCGCGGCACTTGACTTGCAGCATCGCTCGGCTAAAGCCTTTCGCGCTCCTTGTGCGCGGGTCCGGTGCTCGTAACCGGTTGGAAAACGGTCAGATATAATACGAACCGCGATGCAGTTCCGACGCGCGTCCCTCCTCATCGTCGCGCTGGTTTTTTTCGCCCTGCCGACCTCCGGGACGGCTCAGGCGCCTCGACGCGCGTCTTCGCCGCTGCAAGGCGCGACGCGTGCGTTGATTGAAGGCCGGTACGACGAGGTTGATGCGCTCGCCGACAAGCTCGATGCCCGCGATCCCAACGTCGTCGCGTTGAAGGCTCGCGCGGCGATCGAGCGCGGACGCTACGCGCAGGCCGAAGCGATGCTGCGTCCGGTGGCGGCGCGCCTGCCGACGAGCGAGGCGGCCCTGGAACTGGGCCTGCTGCAGAAGATGCTCGGACGGCCCGACGCGACGGCGCTGCTCAATAAAGTCGCGGCGATCGCCGACCGGAGCAACGACCCCGCCGACATCGCGCGCGGCGCGCGCGCGCTGCGCGCCCTCGGCGACTTCCATGGCGCCAACGGTGCGTACCGTGACGCCGCGTCTGGCGCGCCAAACGATCCGGCGATTAACACGGCGTGGGGCGATCTCTTTCGCGAGAAGTTCCAGAACGCCGAAGCGCTGAAGTCATATCAAATCGCGCTCCAGGCCGACGCGACCTGGGTGCCCGCGATCATGGGTTCGGCGCGCACGCTCGCGGACGAGAATCCGCCGCAGGCGGTGGCGCTCGCCAAACACGCGCTCGAGATCAATCCCTCGTCGGTCGACGCTCACCTGTTTGTCGCCGAACAAGCGGGGGATAGCGATCGCAAGCCGGAAGCGCGTGAAGCGCTGCAGAAGGCGCTGGCGGTGAATCCGTCGAGCCTCGAGGCGCATGCCCTCGTCGCGGCGCTCGCCTACGTCGAGGACAAGCAGGCGGACTTCGACGCCGAAGCCGCCAAGGCGCTCGCCATTGCGCCGAACTACGGCGACGTGTACCGCGTCGCCGGCGAGCTCGCGGCGCACAACTATCGGTTCGACGAGGCGGTCACGCTCACGCGACGCGCGCTCGCGCTCGATCCGAACAATCCACGTGCGCTTGCCGATCTGGGCCTGCAACTGCTGCGTACGGGTGACGAACCGGGCGCCCGTGTCGCGCTCGAGAGCTCGTTCAAGATCGATCCGTTCGACAAGGTCACCAAAAACCTGCTCGACATGCTCGACAAGCTCGACAAGTTCGAGACGATCCGCGACGGCGATCTCGTCGTCCGCCTGGACAAGGACGAAGCGCCAGTGTTGCAGGAGTACGCCGTGTCGCTGGCGCGTCAGGCGCTCACGACGCTGTCGGCCAAATACGAGTTCTCGCCGCGGGGCCCGATCCTCGTCGAGATTTTTCCGCGACACGACGACTTCGCCGTCCGCACGCTCGGCCTGCCCGGCATGATCGGCGCGCTCGGCGCCTGCTTCGGCCGCGTGGTGGCGATGGATTCGCCGAAGGCGGGGCCGCGGGGCGAGTTCCAGTGGGAAGCGACGCTGTGGCACGAGCTCACGCACGTGATCACGCTGCAGATGTCGAATCAGCGGCTGCCGCGGTGGCTCAGCGAAGGCATCTCGACGTACGAAGAGAAGAAGGCGCGCGCCACGTGGGCACGGCAGCAGGACGTCGAGTTCGCCGGCCTCCTCGATCGCGGTGAGACGATCAAGCTGACCGATCTCAACGCGGCGTTCCAGAATCCGAAACTGATCTCCATCGCGTACTACGAGGCGTCGCTGGTGGTCGATCACATCGTGTCGACGTACGGCGACGCGGGGCTGCGCAAGCTGGTGCGCTCGTACGCCCAGGGTCTCGACACCGACGCCGCCCTGAAGGCGACGCTCAACACGGATTTCGAGCAGATGCAGGACGGCTTCGACAAGACGCTCGACAAGATGTTCGCGAATCTGCGCGGCGTGGTGAATCCGCCGAAGGGCCCGGGCAACATCGACCTCTTGCAGATGCAGGTCGAGGAGCTGCGCGCGCTGGCCGCCGCGAATCCGCGCAGTTATCCGGTCCACATCGTGCTCGGCAGCCGGCTCCGCAAGGCCGGCAAACTCGACGAGGCGATGCCGGCGTTCGAAACGGCAGCGAAGCTGCTGCCGATCGCGACGGGCCAGGAGAGCCCGCACGCGCAGATGGCGGAGATTGCGCTGGAGAAGAAGGATCAAGCGCGCGCCATCGCTGAACTCCAGGCGCTCGTCGCGGCGGACTTCGACAACATCGACGCGCCTCGCAAGCTGGTGACGCTGCTGCGGCAGGAGAAGGTCGAGGATCCCGCGAAGCTGCGTCCCGTCTACGAGCGCATCGTCGCCATCGATCCGTTCGACGCCGAGGCGCACGCGACGCTCGGCCGCCTGGCGATGCAGCGGAACGAACCGGAGGTCGCGTCGCGCGAATTTCGGACCGTCATCGCGCTCGCGCCTGTGGATCGCGCTGCGGCGTACACCGATCTCGCCGAGAGCTATTTCAAGGCCGGCAAGAAGGCCGAAGCCAAGAAGCAGACGCTCGCTGCGCTCGAGATCGCGCCGTCGTACGAGCGCGCGCAGGAGCTGCTGCTGAAGCTCGTGGATTCATCACGGCATTGAACGGCATGAAACGAGTTGCGTTCGTCATCGCGGCGCTCTTCGTTCTGATGCCGGTGCTCCCGCCGCGCGACGCCGACGCGCAGCTGCCGGCCGCCGCCGACGATCGCTTCGCCGGGCTGCAGTGGCGCTTCGTGCGCATCAAGTATCACTACATCACCGAGGGGACGCAGCTGCCGCAGGACTTCTACGGCGAGCCGTGGTACATCGACGCCCCGGCCGCGGAGCAGAACCTCTCGCGGCGCGTGAAGACGGCGACGGCGATCAACGTCGAGGATCCGATCGTCATGGCGCTCGACGATCCGCGGCTGTTCGAGCACCCATGGATCTATTTCGTCGAGCCGGGATTCCTCAGGATGCGCGACGCCGACGTTCTGGTGCTGCGCGAGTATCTGCTGCGCGGCGGGAGCGTGTACTTCGACGATTTCCATGGGCCGTACGAGTGGGACAACCTCGTGCGCGAGCTGAAGCGCGTGTTCCCCGACCGCGAGATCGTCGAAGTGCCGAAGGACCATCCGATTTTCAACTGCTTCTACAAGATTGACGCGTACCCGCAGGTGGCCGGACTCGGGTCGTTTCTCGCCGGCCGCACGTGGGAAAAAGGGGGCTTCGTCCCGCACCTGCGCACGATTCTCGACGACAACGGCCGGATGATGGCGTTCATCAACTGGAATACCGACATGGGCGACGGCTGGGAGTGGTCCAACGCCGAGGAGTATCCGGGCTACCTCAAATTCACCGCGATGGCGTATCGCATGGCCATCAACGAGATCGTCTACGCCCTCACGCATTAGCGGCGCGTCTCTTCCGAATAACTATCGGGCCGCTCCGTTGTCGCGGCCCGCAATTGGCGCTCGGAGGCTTGTTGTGACGAGTACGCAATCAGTCCGGACGCGCCGCTAGGACCTTCATGGACACGTCGGTTGAAGCCGCCAGCGCTGAAAAAGTCACGGAGGGCCGCGAGCGCATCCTCACCGAGCTCCGAAAGGTCATCGTCGGGCAGGACGAGGTCGTCGAGCAGGTGCTCATCGCGCTGTTCACCGGCGGGCATTGCCTGATCACCGGCGTGCCGGGTCTGGCGAAGACGCTGCTGATCAAGACGCTCGCCGACATCCTCGATCTGGATTTCAAGCGCATCCAGTTCACGCCCGACCTGATGCCGTCGGACATCACCGGCACCGAGATCCTCGACGAGGAGCAGGGCACGCGCCGTCTGCGGTTCGTGAAGGGCCCGATCTTCGCGCAGATCATCCTGGCCGACGAGATCAACCGCACGCCGCCCAAGACGCAGGCGGCGCTCCTCGAGGCGATGCAAGAGTTCCACGTCACGGCCTCGGGCCGCACCTATCCGCTCGACATGCCGTTCTTCGTGCTCGCGACTCAGAACCCGATCGAGCTCGAAGGCACGTATCCGCTGCCGGAGGCACAGCTCGATCGCTTCATGTTCAACGTCGTCATCAACTACCTCAGCGAAGACGATGAAGTGACGGTGGTGACGCAGACCACCGGCGGCGACCGTTCGTTGCCGCTCCGCGTGCTGAACGGAGCCGATATCCTGCAGTTCCAGGATCTCGCACGGCAGGTCGTGATCGCCGAGGAGATCGCGCGTTACACGGTGCGGCTCGTCAGCGCATCGCGGCCTCGGCCTGTGCAGCAGGGCGGACTCGACTTCGTCGACAAGTACGTGAAGTGGGGCGCCGGGCTCCGCGGATCGCAGGCGATTGTCCGCGGCGCGAAAGCGCGCGCGTTGATGCACGGGCGCTATCACGTGTCGCTCAAGGACGTGCAGGCGCTGGCCAAGCCGATCCTGCGCCACCGGATCATGACCAACTTCTACGCAGAGTCCGAGCGGATCAACTCGGACACGATCATCGATCAGCTGATCGACACCGTGCCCGTCCCGAAAAGCGGGATGTGACACATGCCTTGGGCCGCGCATGACCGCCCCTTCCTGGACCCCGCGGTCGTCGCGCGGCTCGGTACGCTCGAGCTGAAAGCCCGCACGATCGTCGAAGGCTTTCTCTCCGGCCTCCACCGGAGTCCCTTCAAGGGCTTCAGCGTCGAGTTCGCGGAATACCGCCAGTACATCCCGGGCGACGCGTTGTCCACCATCGACTGGAAGGTGTACGCGCGCAGCGACCGGTTCTACGTCAAGAAGTTCGAGGAGGAAACGAACCTCCATTGCCACGTGATGCTCGACGTCAGCAACTCCATGTCGTACGGCTCCGGGCCGATGACGAAGTTCGAGTACGGCGCCTGCCTCGCCGCGTCGCTCGGCTATCTGATGAACCGCCAGCGCGACGCCATCGGATTGACGGCCTTCGACGAGCAGATCGTCTCGATGCTGCCGGCCAGCTCGCGGCCCGGTCACCTGCGCGCGGTGCTCGTCACGCTCAATCGGTTGACGCCCGGCCGCAAGACGAACGTCTCGAAGCCACTGCACCAGCTCGCCGACTCGATCGTCAGGCGTGGCATGGTCGTGCTGATTTCGGATCTGCTCGACGATCCCGAGGAGGTCATTCGCGGCCTGAAGCACTTTCAGTTCCGCGGCAACGACGTCATCGTCTTTCACATCCTCGATCCGCATGAGACCGACTTTCCGTTCGATCGGGCGACGCGCTTCGAGGATCTCGAGACCAACGAAGAGATCATGGCCGTCCCCGGCGCGGTCCGCGATCATTACTTGAAGGAGATCGGCGGGCTCATGGAGCGCTACCGCCGCGAGCTCGGCGCGTGCGGGATCGATTATCAGTTGCTGAGCACGAAGCATCCGCTGGAGCTCGCGCTATTGTCGTACCTGTCCACACGGTCTCGCGCCTTATGAATCATTGTCCCTTTCGTGTGTTCGCGTTTTCGTGTCTTCGTGGGTACTGGGTCCTGCGGTCAATGTGATGTTGTCCTTCCTGTCCCCCTTGTTCCTCGCCGGCGCCGCAGCCGCAGCGGTTCCAATCGTGCTGCATCTGCTGAAGCGCGAGCCCGAGGCGCGGGTGAAATTCTCGGCCGTCAACCTGCTGAAGCGCGCGCCGGTCGAGCATACGCAGCGCCGTCATCTGCGCGAGCTGCTCCTGCTCGCGTTGCGCGTGACCGCACTCGTCCTGCTCGCGCTCGCCTTCGCGCGCCCGTTCTTCGCCTCGGGCGCGGCGGTCGCTTCGTCTGGCGTCACGGTCGTCGCGCTCGACAACTCCTACAGCCTGTCCGCGCCGGGGCGGTTCGATCGCGCCCGCCAGCTCGCGAAGGATGCGATCACGCGCGCGCCGGCCACTGACCTCGTCGGCGTCGTCACGTTCGCCGACGCGGCGCAGATTGCCGCGAAGCCGACGATGGACCGCGTGCTGGCGATGGCGGCGATTGACGAAACGACGACAGGGTTTGGCGCCACGCGGTACCGCGGCGCGTTGTCCGCTTCGTCGCAGGCGCTCGGTGGACGCAAGGGCACGATTGTCGTCGTCACCGATCTGCAGGAGAACGGGTGGGACGCCGGCGATCGCGCGTCGGTGCCGGACGGGGCGCGCATCGAGGTGGCCGACGTCGGCGCACCGCCGGCGGATCTCGCGGTCATCGCCGTCCAGCCGCAGGCCGATCGCGTCGTCGCCACGATCCGCAACACCGCGCCACGCGCACGCGACGTGCGCGTGCACTTGACGATCGACAACAAGCCGTCCGGCGACGCGGCCGTCAGCGTGGGACCGAATCAGGCCGCGGAGGTGGCGTTCGCCGGCGCGCCGCGAGGGACGGCGGCGGCCGTCGCGGTCGACGATCCCGACGGCATTCAGGTCGATAACGTGCGATACGCCGTTCTCGGCGGCACGCAGCAGCCCTCGTTGCTCGTGGTCAGCGGCAGCGGCGATTTGTCTCGCGAAGGGTTTTACGTGCGGCACGCGCTGGCGGCCGGCGCCACGCCGGGCGGCGGCTACCAGATTGCGAGCGTCTCCGGCGCGCAGTTGTCGGGATGGAGCGACGACGGCCTCGCGCCGCACGCGGCCGTGATCCTGCTCTCGACGCGCAGCCTCGAGCGCCGCGGTCGCGAAGCGCTGGCGACCTACGCGCGCAACGGCGGCGGCGTGCTCGTGGCCGCCGGACCGGACGTCGACGGCGATGTCGTGGCTGACGTGTTGGGCAGCGCGTCGACGCTGCGCGTCGTGACGGCGACCGGCGCGAAGCCGGAACCGCGCGTGCTGGCGCCGGCCGACGTGCGCCATCCGATTTTCCAGCCCTTCGCGAGCAATACGGCCACCCTCGGACTCGTGACGTTTCAACGCGTCGCGCGCATCGGCGGATCGGCGTGCCAGACGCTCGCGCGCTTCACGACCGGCGAGACGGCGCTGCTCGAGTGCGCCGCGGGCGACGGACGCGCGCTCGTGTTCGCGTCGGATCTCGAGAACCGCTGGAACGACTTTCCCCTACACGCGACGTTCGTGCCGTTTCTGCACGAGATCGTCCGGTACCTGGCGAGCGCGCGGGCGCACGCGGGAGAGTATCTCGTCGCCGATGCGCCGTCCGGCGCGCCGCGTCAGCCGGGCGTGGCCGTCCTGACCGATTCGTCGCGTCCCGGCGCGACGCCGCGGGCGGTGGCCATCAACGTCGATCCGCGCGAGGCCGATCCGGCGCGCTTGTCGATCGAAGATTTTCAATCCGCGGTGACGCGTCTCAAGGACGTGAACGTGTCTGAAGCGCGTGTCGAGGCGCGGCAGCAGGAAGATCGCCAGCATCTCTGGCAGTACGCGCTCGCGCTGATGGCGCTTTTGCTTGCGGCAGAGGGCATCTTGGCCGCTAGGACCGCATGAGCGCCTGCGGCCACACCTCGCCGAGGACTGTGAATCCGAGGCGAGGTGTCAGCGAAAGCTCGCGGCGGGGGTGGGGCCCCGCCGCCAGTGAAAAAAGGTGGGGCCCCGCCGCCAGTGAAAAAA
>MNEX01000030.1:10322-28866 GCA_001917905.1 Acidobacteria bacterium 13_1_40CM_65_14 | reverse complement strand
GAAGAATCTTTCGAAAAGATGCTTTGCGCGCTTTGCGATCTTTGCGTTCAACGTGATTCTTTCACAAGCTCTTTAGGCGAGCGGCAGCGCCGCGTCCGCATTCAGATCGAGGGACGCGACGTCCCCCGCACGGAACTTTCGGAGCCCAGCGGCGGCGATCATCGCCGCGTTGTCCGTCGACAGCTGAAGGCTCGGAAGGAAGGTCGGAATCTCGCGACGCAGACCACGTTCCTGCAACTCCGCCCGCAGACGGCTGTTCGCCGAGACACCGCCCGCGATGCCAACGCTCTTCGCGTGATATCGGCGCGCCGCGTCGAACACGCGATCGATGAGCGATGTCACGACGATGCGCTGAAAGGTCGCGCAGATGTCCGCGATCTCGCGCTCGGACAGCGCGTCGCGCGCGCGCACGTGCCTGAGCACGGCGGTCTTCAGTCCGCTGAAGCTGAAATCGAGATCGCCCTTGAGCTCCGGGGCGTTGCGGTCGGCGTGCGTCAGGCGCATGGTCGGCAGCTGAATGGCGCGATCGTTCCCGCTCGCCGCGAGCCGATCGATCACCGGCCCGCCGGGATACCCGAGTCCGAGCAGCTTCGCCACCTTGTCGTACGCTTCGCCCGCCGCATCGTCGCGCGTGCGGCTGAGCAACCGGTACTCACCGGGCTGCTCCACGAGATACAGGCTCGTGTGCCCGCCGGACACGACGAGCACGACGGCCGGCAGCGGCATCTCGCCGTTCTGCAGCACGAGCGATTCGATGTGGCCGGCGAGATGATGCACGGCTACCAGCGGCAGTCCGGACGCCGCGGCTGCAGCCTTGGCGAAGGCGACGCCGACGAGCAGCGAGCCGACGAGTCCCGGACCCTGCGTGACCGCAACGGCCCCGAGATCGCCCCAACTGGTCTGCCCTTCCTCGAGGGCGCGTTCGACGACCCCGCAGATGTCGCGGATGTGCTGGCGCGACGCGAGCTCGGGCACGACCCCGCCCCACTCCCGATGAATCGGCACCTGCGAGGCGATCACGTTCGAGCGGATCGCCCACGGCTTTTCCGGGTCGCCGGTCTCTTCGACCACGGCGGCGGACGTTTCGTCGCAGGAGGTTTCGATGCCGAGGATCTTCAAGGTTCTGATAGTCTCGCCGTTACGCGCAGGCGCCGGCGCCTGCGGCCACCCGGGGCCCCCAGCGCGGCAGCCGCGCTGGGGTGGCGCGCCGAGCCGAGGACATGCAAATCCGAGGCGAGGCGTCAGCGTCAGTTCGCGCCGAAAGGCGGGGTCCCCAACGCGGCAGCCGCGTTGGGGTGCCGGATGGGGCCCCAGCGCCGGTGCAGAAATGATAACGCGACGCACAGCGCTCATTCACCTCGCGGCCGCCGGAACCGGACTCTTCGTCCAGCGCAGGCGCGCGCTCGCGAAGGCGTCACAGCCGTCAACGCCGGTGAACTTCAGCATCCCAGCCGACGCATGCGATTGCCATACCCACATCTTCGGCGATCCGGCGCGCTTCCCGTTCTGGTCGGGCCGCACCTATACACCCGAGACGGCCTCGATCGCGGAGATGAAGATGCTGCATCGCGCGCTCCACATGGATCGGGTGGTGATCGTCCACCCGAGCGTATATGGGTCCGACAACAGCTGTACGCTCGACGCGATTCGGCAGCTCGGACCACGCGCTCGCGGGATCGCGGTGATCGACGACAAGACATCCGATGCCCAGCTCGACGAATTGCATCGCGGCGGCATCCGCGGTATCAGGCTCAACCTTGAAACGTTCGGGCAGACCGATCCGGCTGCTGCGCGTCGGCGGTTTCAGACGGCCGCTCACCGAATGAGCGGCCGACCGTGGCATCTTCAGCTCTACACCCGGTTGGCGGTCATCCAAGGACTGCAGGACCAAGTGATGGCCGCGCCTGTCCCGGTGGTGTTCGATCACTTCGGCCTCGCGCAAGCCTCGCTCGATGTGGGGCAGCCCGGTTTCAGTGTGTTGGTGGAACTCGTTCGGAGTGGAAAGTCGTACGTGAAGATCTCGGGTGCGTATCGCGCGTCGACCAGGACAGCAGACTACGCCGATGTGACGCCGCTTGCCCAAACGTTGATCGCGGCCAATCCCCAACGCATTCTCTGGGGCACCGACTGGCCGCACCCGACGGGCGCGCCGCTGCCCGGCCACAACGCCACCGACGTCGCTCCACTCCTGCCCATCGACGACGGGCGGTTGTTGAATCAGCTTCCGATCTGGGCGCCGGATGCCGCCGTGCGCAAGACGATCCTGGTCGAGAATCCCGCGCGGTTGTACGGGTTCTAGCGCGCGCGAACCACGAACGACGTGAAAGATAACGGCGGAGCACGCAGAGTACGCAGAGCAAAAGTCTTCTCGGCGATCTCTGCGGTTAACATTTGTGGTTTCGCGGTTTCGTGTCTACCGAGTGGTTGCTGGCTCCTGCTCGAACGCGCGCTTGAGCGAATCGATGTACGGCGCACGGAAGATCCCCCGCTCTGTGATAATGCCGGCGATGAACTGATGCGGCGTCACGTCGAAGGCCGGATTCCACACGAGCGCGCCGGCGGGCGCGAGCTGCGAGCCGCCGACGTGCGTCACCTCACGCGCGTTTCGTTCTTCAATCGGAATGTGCTCGCCGTCAGGGGTGCTGAGGTCGATCGTCGAGAGCGGCGCGGCGACGTAAAACGGAATCTGATGCTCGCGCGCCAGCACGGCCACGCCGTAGGTCCCGATCTTGTTGGCCGTGTCGCCGTTGGCCGCGATGCGATCGGCGCCGACGACCACCAAATTCACCTTGCCTTGACGCATCAGCGCGGCCGTCATGTTGTCCGTGATCACCGTCGTCTGAATCCCGTCGCGCACGAGCTCCCAGGCGGTCAGCCTCGCGCCCTGGAGGACCGGACGCGTTTCGTCGGCAAACACCGCGACGCGCTTGCCCTTCTCCACGGCGCCGCGAATCACACCGAGCGCGGTGCCGTAGCCGGCGGTCGCGAGCGCGCCGGCGTTGCAGTGCGTGAGGATCCGCGCGTCGGCGGGCACGATCTCCGCGCCGAACGCACCCATCGCGCGGCAGCTCGCGACATCCTCGTCGTGAATCGCCTGCGCTTCGGCGTCGAGGCGATCCTTGATCTGATCCACTGACTCGCCCGCGTGCGCGGCCGCGGCGAAGGTCCGCTTCATCCGCTCGATCGCCCAAAACAGGTTGACGGCGGTCGGACGCGTCGACGCCATCAGCTCGCAGACCTTGTGGAAGTCGGCCGCGAACTTCTGCGTCCCGGTCGCTGTGCTCTTGCGCATGCCGAGCGCGATGCCCATGGCGGCGGCCACGCCAATCGCCGGCGCGCCGCGAATGACCATCGTCTTGATGGCGCGCGCGACGTCGGCGGCGGTCTTGCAGCGCACGTAGACTTCTTCGGCCGGAAGCTTTCGCTGGTCGATCATCACGACCGCGTCGGCTTCCCTCGCGATCGTAGGAAGCATATGGAGATTGTATAGGGCTACGGCCTGGGAGCTAAGGGCTGCAAGCGAACGAGAGCGCCTGCGGCCACACCGAGCCGCGGACTGGGAATCCGCGGCGAGGTGTCAGCGTCAGCTCGCGCCGGGGGTGGGGCCCCGGCGCCAGTGCAAAAAAAGTACGTGATCCGGACGCGAGGCGACCGAGGTTCAGAGGAGCCGAGCGTCGAACGGGAGCGGAAGGAGATCCTTGAGGCGGTACGTGCCCTTCGGGTTTTTGAGATTTGCGAGCTGGACTTCGAGGTTGCCGCCGAACTCCCAGAGAATCTGACGGCACGCGCCGCACGGCGGCGTCGGCGAATCGGTGTCGGCGACGATCGCGATGCGCACGAACGCGCGATGGCCCTCTGAAAGTGCCTTGAACATCGCGACGCGCTCGGCGCAGATCGTCAGGCCGTAGGTCGCGTTCTCGATGTTGCAGCCCGTAATCACTTCGCCATCGGCGGTTTCGAGCGCGGCACCGACCTTGAAGTGCGAAAACGCCGCGTCGGCGTGCTCTCGGGCGTGGCGGGCCGCCCCGATCAAATCGACCTCGCCCGGGCGATCGCGCAAGCGGCGCGGTCCGAGCCGCCGATCGCGCGCGACCCGCCGCTCGATGCCGGTGGGACTGCCGGCGTCCTTCATGCGGCGATCAAATCCCGTGCGCCGATCGGCTTCGACCCGCGCGCGTCGATCCTCGAGCAGCAGCCGCACCATCTCGGCACGACGGACGCCGTTGACCACATGCGTGACTCGCGCGATCTGGTAGAGCCGCGCGGTCAACGACTGGACCTCGGGATCCGCGTGGCACAACTCGGCGGAGGCGACGCCGTTCCAGTGACGGACGGAATAAAAGCGCAGCGGCTCCGCCTCGTCGGCGACCGTCACCGCGCGGCCGTACTCCTTTCGCGCCAACAGCGCCGCGAACTGCGTCGAGATGGCGTGGAATTCGGCTTCGTGCCCCTTCGACACGTCGACGCGTGTCACCGACAAGCGACGGTTGTCAGAGCTGGACAATGACGCCCTCCAGCAGCGCGATGAACTGCCCCCGGATGCGCCGCGTCGTCTCCATGACCTCGGCGTGGTCGAGCGGCTGGGGCAGCACGCCGGCCGCCATGTTCGTGATGCAGGAAATTCCGAGCACGTCCAGTCCCATATGCCTCGCGACCAGCGCTTCCGGCACGGTGGACATCCCGACCGCGTCAGCGCCGATCGTCCTTAGATATCGGATCTCCGCGGGCGTTTCGTAACTGGGGCCGAGCAGCGCGGCATAGATGCCGTGCGGCAGCAACAGGTGGATCGCGCGTCCCGCCTGATCGGCAATTTTGCGCAACCGCGACGAGTAGACCTCGGTCATATCGGGAAACCGCGGGCCAAACCGTTCATCATTGGGACCGGCGAGCGGGTTGGCGCCCATCAGGTTGATGTGATCGTCGATCACCATCAGCGCGCCCTGCGAGAAGCTGGTGTTCACCCCGCCGGCGGCATTGGTCAATATCAGGGTCTTGACGCCGAGGAGGCCCAGGACCCGGACCGCAAAGGTCACGGTCCCCATGTCGTGCCCTTCGTAGAGGTGCGACCGGCCGGCCAGCGCGGCAACCGTGCGTCCTTTCACCGTGCCGACGACGAGCTTGCCTTCGTGACCGATGACCTTCGAGGCCGGCCAGTGCGGCAGCTGGCCGTACGGCATGTGCACGGCATCAGTGAGCGAGTTGGCGAAGTCGCCAAGGCCCGACCCCAACACGATCGCGATTTGTGGGACGACTTGACACTGTGCCCGAACGGCGTCGGCGGCTTGTGTGACTTTGTCGTAGTAGTCCATCAGAGGAGGAATCCGGCGATGGTGGCGGTCATGAAGTTGGCGAGCGTGCCGGCAAACATCGCGCGCAGGCCGAGCCGCGCGAGATCGTGGCGGCGGTTTGGCGCCAGCGCGCCGATGCCGCCGATCTGAATGCCGATCGAGCTGAAGTTCGCGAAGCCGCACAGCGCGAACGTCGCGATGGTGAACGACTTCGGATCGAGCTGCGCCTTCAGCCGTCCGAGGTCCGCGTACGCAACGAACTCGTTCAGCGCCATCCGCGTGCCGAGCAGGTTGCCAATGGTCGGCGCGTCGCGCCAGGGGACACCCATGCTCCACGCGACCGGCGCGAACACCCACCCGAAAATCTGCTGCAGGCTCAAATGGACGACGCCAAGCAGCGCGTTGACGAGCGCGACGAGCGCGAGAAAGGAGATGAGCATCGCGCCGACGTTCAGCGCGAGTTGCAACCCTTCGGACGTGCCACGTCCGGCGGCGTCGATGACGTTCACATCCGTCCGCTCCACCTCCAGCCGCACCATCCCCATCGTTTTCGGCACTTCGGTTTCGGGGATAAAGATCTTCGCCATCATGATCGTGCCCGGCGCCGTCATGATGACCGCCGTCAGCAGATGCTTCGCTTCGATCCCGAAGAGGATGTAGGCCGCCATGATGCCGCCCGAGATGTGCGCCATGCCGGACGTCATGACGGTCATCAGCTCGGACTGCGTCATCTCCGGCAGATAGGGACGAATCGTCAGCGGCGCTTCGGTCTGCCCCATGAAGATGCTGGCGGCGACGTTCAGCGACTCGGCGCCGCTGGCGCGCATCACGCGGTGCATCAGGACGGCGAAGATACGGACGACGATCTGCATTACGCCGAAGTAATAGAGGATGGCGAAGAGCGCCGCGATGAAAATGATCGTGGGCAACACCTGGAACGCGAAGATGACCGCGTACTGCGCGCCCTCGGGCCCGAAGACGTTCGTCATGGCGCGGCCCCAGATGCTGGCATCGCCCAGCGGCCCGAAGACCAACGACGCACCGACGCGAGAGAAGCCGAGCAGCTTGTTGATCCCGTCGCCGAGCGTCGAAAACACACGCTGACCGAGTGACGTTTTCAGGACGAGTACCGCGAAGACAATCTGCAGCGACAACCCCCACGCGACCGTCGTCCAGTTGATCGCGCGCCGGTTGGTCGAGCACAGAACGGCGATCGCAAGGATGACGATCGCGCCGAAGATCGGTTGCAGCACTCCGAACATCACTGCACCTCGGCGACGATGAGCCGGCCGGTGGCCGGCCGCGTGTCGTGAATGGTGACCGCCCGGGCCGCGAGCGCCAGCGCGGCCTCGAGCTTCGGACGCGTCCGATAATGCATCTCCAGCACCGCATCGCCGGCACGCACCTCATCGCCCGGTTTGGCTTTGACGACGATGCCGACCGCCGGATCGACGGGATCCTCGACACGGTCGCGTCCGGCGCCAAGCGCCACCGACGCGCGTCCCACGAGCTCCGCGTCCACGCGGTTCACGTACCCGGCGCGCTCGGCGACGACGACGTGCCGCTCCTCGGCCTGCGGCAGCCGCGTGTAGTCGTCGACGATGCGCGGATCGCCTCCCTGCATTTCGATGATCTGGCGGAACCGCTCGAGGCCGGCGCCCGACGTGATCGCGAGGCGCGCCTGCCGGTCGGCATCGACGCGGTCGCGGGCGACTTGACCAAGCACGAGCATGCGCGCGGTCAGCTCGACGGACACCTCGATCAGGTCGCTCGGACCTCCGCCCTTCAGCACCTCCACGCACTCGATGACCTCGAGCGCGTTGCCGACGGCGTTGCCGAGCGGCGCGTCCATCGCGGTGATCACGGCTTCGGTCTTGACGCCGGACGCGTTGCCGATCGACACGAGCGACTCCGCCAGCTTGCGCGAGTCGGCCTCGGTCTTCATGAACGCGCCGCGGCCGGTTTTGACGTCGAGCACGAGCGCGTCGATTCCTTCCGCGATCTTCTTGCTCATGATCGAGGCGCTGATGAGCGGAATGCTCTCGACCGTGCCGGTCACGTCGCGCAGCGCGTACAGCTTCTTGTCGGCCGGAGCAATCTGCGCGGTCTGGCCGATCATCGCGCACCCGACGCGCGCCAGCGCCGTCTTCATCTCCTCGAGCGACAGGTTCACGCGAAAGCCGGGAATCGCCTCGAGCTTGTCGAGCGTGCCGCCGGTGTGGCCGAGGCCTCGGCCCGACATCATCGGCACCGGCACGCCGCACGCCGCCGCGAGCGGCGCCAGGATCAGCGACGTCTTGTCGCCGACGCCGCCCGTGCTGTGCTTGTCGACTTTGACGCCGGGAATGTCGCCGAGATCGACGCGGACGCCGGAGTGGACCATCGCGTCGGTGAGCCACGCGGTTTCCTCGGCGGTCATCCCGCGCAGCAGGATGGCCATCAGCAGCGCCGAGGCCTGATAGTCGGGCAGGGTCCCTGACGTGACGCCGTCGACGAAAAAGCGGATCTCCTCTCGGGAAAGCGGGCCACCGTCCCGCTTCTTCATGATCACGTCCACCGCGCGCATGGGGTGGCGGGCAGTATATCGGATCAGGGCATAATCTCTTCGTGGCCCAGGCTTCCCAGCTGTCGCCCGAGCTTGGGCGAAGCTTGCTGCAGGTGGCGCGCGCGCTGCTCGTCGCCGCGCGCAACTGGTCGCTGTATCCACCGGAGCATCCCACGGTCGCGGTCGCGGTGAAGAGATTCGGAGACGCGATTCACGAATCGTCGCTCGGCGCCATCTTCTCGGTCGGCATCACCCCGGACACGCTGATGATCGAGGGCACCGCGGCCGACGCGAGCCACACCGGCATCGCGGAGGCCGCTGCTCTGCTCCACGATCGCGATCTGCTGAGCCTCACCTTCGTCGGAGAGGTGCCGGAAGCCGCGCTGCATGCGTTCCTGCGCGTCCTGACGCTCGAGGCCGCCGAGCGGCGGCAGCGCGGCGGTCCGGCGCGCATCTGGGAAACCGACGGGCATCCGTCGATCGTGATCGAACAAATCGATTACGAGCATCTGCTCGCGCGCGAGGAAGGCGAGGTCGCCGAGCCGGCCAAGCGCGACGACCTCTGGCGATCGATCGTCTTGTCGATCGCCGGCGGCCAGCAGGCGATCTTCGACGAGCGCGCGCAGGAGCGCCTCCTCGCCATCGCCGGCAGCGCCCCGGACATCGCCGACCTGGCCAAAGCCGTCATGTTGCCGAAGTGCGCCATCGACGGATCGCCGATGATCACGTTGCAGGCGGCGACCGTGCTGGCCGCCTTCCGCTATCTGAACAGCATCGTGTCGGTCATGGCGCCGGAGCGCATGCCCGAGGTGATGAACAACCTCGCGGCGGCCGCGACGCAGCTCGACGCCCACGTGATGATGCAATTGATGCAGTCGGAGGAGGCGGCGGGCGACGCCCCGTCGCTCGTCCGCGGCCTGGCCGGCGCGTTCGATGACACGAAGGTCGCGCAGCTGCTCGCGACCGCGCTCGCGCTCGACGGCAAAGCGTCGGATCGTCTGGCCACGATCTTCAACACGATCGCACCCGACGAGGACCGCAAGCAGCGCGTCCTGAAGATGACGCGCAGCATGCTGAGCGAGACCGACTTCGGCAAGACCGGCCAGTTCCAGGTCCTCTGGACGTCGATGGAAGAACTGCTCGTGTCGTATAACGACAAGCCGTTTGTCTCCGAGTCGTACAAGACGGCGCTCGACGGCGTCGGCGCGCGCGCCGACCGGATGTCCGCCGTCGATCTGCCGCCTGAACTGGCTGAGTGGATGGACAGCCTCGGTCAGGCGAACGTGCGAAGCCTGTCGGTGAGGTTGCTGATCGACCTGCTCACGATCGAGCCTGACGAGACGCACGCGTCGCAGATTGCCGAGGACATGGAAGCGCTGGCAGAAGATCTTCTGATGTCCGGTGCCTACGACGATGCGCTGACGGTGACCCAGGCGGTGTCGACGCGCGCGAACACCGCCGGCGGCATGGGACGCGATGCCTGCCGCCATGCGCTCGATCGGCTCGGGGAATCGCTCGCGATGCGCGAGACCACCGCGCTCATCGGCGACGTGGACGAGCGCGACTGGGAATCCATCAAAGCGGTCATCGCCGCCATCGGCGCTCCGAGCGTGGAGTCGCTGAAGCCCGTCGTCATCGCGGAACACGACACGCTCGCGACCGAGCGCGCCGAGGACATGATCATCGGCTTCGGCAGGCAGTCGGTGACCCGGCTCGCGCCGCTCGTGTCCGATTCGCGGTGGTTCGCGCAGCGGCGCGGCGCCCGGATGCTGGGGCGCATCGCGACGAAGGAGGCGGTGCCGCTGCTGCAACCGCTGCTCCGTCAAACCGACGCCCGTGTCGCGCAGGAGGCGGTCACGGCGCTGTGCGCGATTCGCGATCCGGCGTCGGCCCGCGCCATTCAGACCGTCCTGCGCGCGGCCACCGGCGACCTGCGCCGCGCCGTGATCGATGCGCTCGTCGCCAGCCGGGACGCGCGCGTCGTGCCGATGCTGGTGCAGATCATCGACGAGAGCCAGCCGCTCGGAAAAGACCACGACGTGGTGCTCGAAACGCTCGCCGCGCTCGGCAAGGTCGGCAGCGACGCGGCAGTGCCCACGCTGGCGACCATGGCGCAACGGCGCAGGTTTTTCGGCGGCAAGAAACTCCGGGCGCTGAAAGAGCGCAGCGTCGCCTCGCTCGTGGAGATCGGCACGCCCAAGGCGGACGAAGCGCTGCGCGACGCGGCAACGACGGGCGACAGGGCGCTCAAAAAGATCATGGCGGCATCAGGGCTGAGGACGAAAGGTTGACAGCCAAGGGCCGAAAGACAACTGACGCCCTGCCTGCGACGTTCTGTTCTGGATACGCGCGAGCGCGTCGGCGCCGGGGGTGGGGCCCTGGCGTTTGAGAGAAGTCGGGCCCCAGCGCGAAGTAGATAATGGATCAAAAGAAATCCGAGGATTTGATCCGACGGCTCGCCGCGGCCTTGCGCGGCACGGAGCTCTATTCGCCCACGCATCCCCTGGTCCAGCGCGGCATCGACGCGTTCACGACGGCGGCGACCGAGGGGCTCCAGGCGGCGCCGTCGATCGTCATCGGGTTCATCGGCGACGAGGTCGTCGTCGACAGCAACCGGCTGCCGCGCGGCACCGCGACGCTCGTTGGCTTCGCCCGCGATCTCCGCGAGCGCGAGATCGAAAAGATCACCCTCTCGCGCGGGCTGTCGCGCGACGAGGTCCGCAATCTCATCTCAGCGTTCGGCGACCGGAAGTCACAAACGCCGCTGTCGGATCGTCTCGTGGCGAAGGGCGTTCGCCACGTCACGCTCGGCAAGATCGTCGTCGAAGACGTCAGCGACGAGCAGGTGGGCATCGCGGCCGCGCGCCGCGTCTACAGCACGGCGGTCGAAACGGCCGAGTCGTTGTGGCACGCGGCGAAGGCGGGGGACCAGCCGGATCCCGGCGCGGCCCGGAAGATCATCGACGGCCTCGCGAAGCTGGTGACGCAGGATCGCACGTCGCTGATGGCGCTGACCGCGTTGAAGAAGTACGACAACTACACGTTCACTCACATGGTGAACGTGTCGGCGCTCGCGATGGCGCAGGCGCGCGCGCTCAACATCGAGGGGACGCTGCTGCGCGAGTTCGGATTCGCCGCGCTGATGCACGACATCGGCAAGGTGCACACGCCGCTCGACGTGCTGAACAAGCCGGACAAGCTGACCAAAGACGAATTCGACGTCATGAAGCGCCACGTCGTCGACGGCGCGCACATCCTGCGGCGCACACCCGAGATGCCGGCGCTCGCGCCGATCGTCGCCTTCGAGCATCACCTGAAGCAGGACTTGAGCGGGTATCCGGAGAAGATCGGCAGCCGCAAGCTGAATCTGTGCACGATGATCGTGTCGATCGCCGACGTGTTCGACGCGCTGCGGAGCACACGCCCGTACCGTAAGGGCCTTGCGACCGATCGCATCCGCAACATCATGGGCGAGCAAGGCAGTCCGGCGTTCAACCAGCCGCTGCTGAAGCGGTTCGTGAATCTGATGGGACTGTTCCCGGTGGGGAACCTCGTGCGCTTGAACACGGACGAGCTCGCCGTGGTCACCGCCGAACATCCGACCGATCCGTTCCGGCCGCAAGTGAAGATCATCATGGACGAGAAAGGCGAGTTTCTCGAGGAGCCGCTGCTGGCCAACACGTGGGAGCGCGACGGCCGCGGCGAGCATTCCCGCGCGGTGGTGGAAGCCGTCGATCCGGAGTCGCTCGACATTGACCCGCTGAAGTATCTCTGAGGCAGGATGGCCGAACGGCAGGAAGGCAGGAAGGCGGACAGCAGGCTAGCCGACGTCGCGGCCGCGACGCCGCTCGCGCCGCAGGACGCGGCGCGGCTGACCGAGTTCGCACGCGCGTGCAAAGCGGCGGCGCGCGCGGTCGTGCTCTATCCTCAAGGTCATCCTGCCATCACGGCGACGCTCGGACGCATCGTGCAGCTGACGTCGGCGGCCAGTCTGTCGCGACCGCTGAGCCTCACGGTCCTGCCCGACGGTCTCCTCCTCGACGAACAGGCGCCCGCACGCGTCGATGCCGCGGTCGTCGAGCTCGCGATCCTGCTGCACAGCCACCTGATCGGGCAGCTCACGGTCCATCCCGGCGGCGACGAGGACGCATGGCGCAATTTCCTGCTGCTGCTCGCGCGCACGCCCGACTCGATTCGGACCGAAGGCGGCATCGCCCGCGTGTGGACCACGATGGCGGGTCGGCACGTCCAGCTGCGTGAGATCGACTACGCCGAAGTGCTGCGCGAGCGCGCCGGCGGCGAAGCCGCCGTCTGGGACCAGGTGATCGCGAATTGCCTGCAAGGCGCCTCCTTCGAGCTCGACGACGCTGCGGTACGCGAGCTGCTCGGCATCGCCTCGGACCCGGACAAGCTCGCCGACCTCATGGCCGCCCTCGAGACGAAGGCCGGCGGTGAAGGCGGCATCGGCGCGAAAACCGCGGCGCTCATGCGGATGCTGCGCGGCATCGTCGACGCGGTCTCGAAGAGCGATCCGGAACGGCTGGAACCGGTGCTCCGCAACATGGCGAGCGCCGTGGGTCAACTCTCGCCCGAGATGCTCATGGGCCTGATGTCCGATCGCCGCACCGACGATGGACCGCGGCTGATGAACGCGGTCGTCAGCCGCATGTCGGAAGGCACGATCGCGAAGTTCGTCGCCCGCAACGTCGTCGCCGAGAGCTCGCCGACCGATCGGCTGGCGCAGGCGTTCCAGACGCTCGTGCGCGACGGCGAGGAGCGCGAGCGGCTGCTCACGCTCGCGCGCGACGACGTCGCCGCGTCGCCGCTCGGCAGCACGGACGGCTTCGAGGCGATGTGGGATCAGACGGCGCAGAAGCTTCTGACCTCGTACTCCGACAAACCGTTCGTGTCCGAGCAGTACGGGCGGGAGCTGTCGGGCGCGCGCACGCAGGCGGTCGAGGTCGAGCACGTCAGCGACGACCCGCCGGAGCGCGTCAGCGCGTGGTTGAACACGGTGGCCACCACGGCGCTCCGCGCGCTCGATCTCACGCTGCTCGTCGACCTGCTGCACATCGAACCGAACGACGATCGCTGGGGCGAGCTGATGCTACCGGTGGTCCGGCTGCTCGAAGATCTCCTCCTCGTCGGCGACTTCGACGCCGCGCTCGAATTGATCAGCGTGCCCGTGCAGCAGGTGTCGAGCGAGGGCTCGACCGCGCGACGCCAGCACGCCACCACGGCCATCGACATGCTCATCGCCGGACCGATGATGCGCCACATCACGACGCACCTCGCGACGATCGACGAGCATCAGTTCGAGCGCGTGAAGACGATGTGCGTGTCGCTCGGCGAAGTGCTGGTGAAGCCGCTCGCCGAGACGCTGGCGGTGGAGGAACGCCCGCGCACGCGCGAGCGGCTGACGTCGATCCTGCTCGCCTTCGGCGCCGTCGCCCGGCGCACCGTCGAGCGGCTGAAGAGCTCGCCGAACGCCGCCGTCCGTCGCACGGCGATCAACTTGATGCGGCAGTTCGGCGGCAGCGAGGCGCTGCCCGATTTGACCGAGCTGCTCGACGACAGCGAACCGCAGGTGCAGCGCGAGGCGGTGCGCGCGATTCTGAATATCGGCAGCGACGCGGCGTACCGGATTCTGCAGCAGGCGCTGACCAGCGGCACGAGCCGATCGCGCGACGCCATCATGCAGTCGCTCAGCGTCGTGCGCGACGAGCGCGCGACGCCGCTCTTCGTCTACATCCTCAAGCACATCGATCATCGCGGTCCGACCGCGCCGGTGTATCTGCGCGCCATTGAATCGCTCGGCGCCCAGCGCGATCCCGAGGGCATCGGCCCGCTGAAAGACGCGCTCTACAAAGGCGAGTGGTGGGCGCCGTGGCGCACGGCGCTCCTGCGATCCGCGGCGGCGGCCGCGCTGGTGCGTATCGGCACGCCCGACGCGTTTGCGGTGCTCGACGAGGCGACCGGCTCGCGCATCCGCGGTGTGCGCCACGCCGCCCGCCAGCACATCGCGAGCGCACGCGCACGACGGCCGACCCCGCGGCGGGAAGAAGTATGAGCGCTCCGCGATTCCAGCTGTCCGACGAACTGCTGCGGCGCTTCGCCGCCTCCCTTCGCTCGGCGCAGTTGTATTCGAAGGGGCATCCGATCATCGGCCGGAACCTCGAGTCGCTGTGGGCCGCCATTCAGCTGCTGCACGGCCTCGAATCCTCCATCGTCATCGGGCTCGTCGGCGACGAGGTGATCGTCGACGACATGCCGATGGCGAAAGCCGAAACGCTCGGACCGCTCGTCCGCCGCCTGCAGCAGACCGGAGTCGAGCGGATCACGATCGATCGCGGCGTGACGCTCGACGAGCTGAGCGGGTTCATCGAAGCGGTCACCGACGTCGAGAAGCAGGATCCCGAGAAGGCCGCCGCGGCGTTTCCGGCGTTCGCGCACATCCGCGTCGGCCGCGTGACCGTCGAGCAGCGCGTCGAAGGCAACCTCGCCGACATGGCGACGATCAAGCGTCTGTACAACGACGCGGTGTCGGTGGCAGGCTCGCTCTGGGAGAGCGCCGAAACCGAGGGCAAGCCCGATGCGACGATGGCACGCACGATGATCGACGGGCTGGCGCAGGCCGTGGCGCAGAACCGGACGGCGCTGCTGGCGCTGACGACGCTGAAAAACTACGACAACTACACGTTCACGCACATGGTGAACGTGTCGATCCTCACGATGGGTCAGGCGCGCGGCCTCGGCATCGACGGGCCGCTGCTGCGGGAATTCGGGCTCGCCGCGCTGATGCACGACATCGGCAAGGTCAAGACGCCGCTCGAGGTGCTCAACAAGCCGGACAAGCTCACCGACGACGAATTCACGGTCATGAAGCGCCACGTCGTCGACGGCGCGGAGATTCTGCGGAAGACGCCCGACATCCCCGCGCTCGCGCCAGTCGTCGCCTTCGAGCATCATCTGCGGATGGACGGCAGCGGCTACCCGCACGGCGTCACGCGCGCCTCGCTCAACGTCGGCACGATGCTCTGCAGCATCGCGGACGTGTACGACGCGATGCGATCGCAGCGGGGCTATCAGCAGGCCTTCCCCACCGACCGCATTCTCCAGGTGCTGAAGCGCAACGACGGCCAGCAGTTCGACCAGAATCTCGTGCGCCGCTTCGTTCAGCTCATTGGCATCTACCCGGCCGGCAATCTCGTGCGGCTGAACACCGGAGAAATCGCGGTCGTGATCAAGGTCCACGCGCCGGATCCGTACCGGCCGCACGTCCGTGTCCTCATCGAACGCGACGGCACGCGCGTCGAGATCCCGTACGAGTTGACGCTGTGGGAAGTGCCCGCGGAAAACGCCGACCCGCAGCGGCCGGCCTCTGTGGTTGCGCCGCTCGACCCGAAGAACTACGACTTCGACCCGCTGCTGCTCATGTAAGATCGCCGACAATGCGATCGCGACACACGCTCGTTCTCTTTCTTCTGCTCGGTCTTTTTCGAACGCTCCACAGCCAGCCCGCGGTTGCGCCGCCGAAACTCGCGGTGATCATCGTCGTCGATCAGATGCGCGCCGATTACATCGACCGGTTCCAGCGCGATTGGTCCCGCGGCCTGAAGCGGCTCATCACAGACGGCGCGTGGTTCCGCAACGCGGCCTACCCCTATCTCGGCACGGTGACCTGCCCCGGGCACGCGACGATTTCGACCGGCGCCTTCCCGCACGTCCACGGCATCCCGGCGAACCAATGGTGGGACCGCGACGCCGGGCGGCAGATGGCCTGCACTGAAGATCCCGCCGTCACGAATCTGGGCTACGACGGTCCGGGGCAAGAGCACAACAGCGGGTATCGTCTGAAGGTGCCGACGTTTGCGGACGTGATGCGCACCGAGCGCGGCGCGCATGTCGTGACGCTCTCGGTCAAAACACGCAGCGCGATCATGCTCGCCGGACACGGCGGCGACGCCGTCACGTGGATGAGCGAGCCGCTCGACACCTGGCTCACGTCGACCGCCTTCGCGCGCGCGCTGGTGCCCGAGGTGAAGACCTTTATCGCGGCGAATCCGGTCGACGCCGACTTCGGCAAGAGCTGGACTCGACTGCTGCCGGCGTCGCGCTATCGTGATCCGGATGATGACCAATTCGAGCGTCCGCCTCCCGGCTGGACGCAGGCGTTTCCCCACGCCTTCAACGGCACCGCCGGCAAGCCTGACGCGTCGTTCAGAGTGCAATGGGACATCAGCCCGTTCGCCGACGCGTACACCGGACGCATGGCGGCCGCGCTCGTCGAGACGATGCGGCTCGGACGGCACGACACGACCGATGTGCTCGGCGTCAGCTTCTCGGCCACCGATCGCGTGGGCCACAAATTCGGCCCGCGCAGCCAGGAAATTCAGGATCAGCTCGCGCGTCTCGATCGCACGATTGGCGACCTGCTCGACCGGCTCGACGCGGCCGTCGGCAAGAACCAGTACGTGGTCGCGCTGAGCGCGGACCACGGTGTGACACCGATCCCGGAGCAACTGCAACGGGCCCATCTCGACGCCGGACGCGTGAACATCAACGACATCGTCGCGCGAATCGAATCGAAGCTTGGACCGGCGCTCGGGGCCGGGGCGCACGTCGCGAAGCTCGACGGCCGCGACATGAATCTGTATTTCCTGCCCGGTGTCTACCAGAAGCTCGTCGCGTCGCCGGCGCTTCTCGCCGACGTCGTGGAAGCCATCGAATCGGTTCGTGGTGTGCGGCGCGTCTATCGCGCGGAGCAGCTGCGCAGTGTCCCCGCGGCCGGCGACGCCTGGCTTCGCGCGGCGGCGCTCAGCTACGTCGAAGGGCGCAGTGGTGACATGGTGATCTCGGTGCGGCCGCAGTGGATTTCTTCGGCGGAAGCGGCGACGCATGGAAGCGCCACGTCTGACGATCAACGTGTGCCGATTCTCTTCATGGGCAACGGCATCAAACCTGGACGCTACGATCAAGCCGCGACACCAGCCGACATCGCGCCGACGCTCGCAAAGCTCTGCGGCATCACACTTCCGAATGCCGAGGGCCGGCCGCTTACAGCAGCGCTGAGATAGACTGGCTTGCTGCCTCCCCCACGGAGAGCCTATGCGTGTGCTGAGAGTGTTCCTTCCCGCGGTCATCCTCGCGTCGGTCGTCGCTGGCGGTCTGACGGGTCATCCGCTTCGAGCGCAGGCGCGACCGAGAACGGTGTCCGCCACGACCTTTGCCGACCTGCGCACCTGGGACGCGACCGTCGATCGGATGAAGCGCGACGACCTGCTGCGCGTCCGCCGGACCACCGACGATACGCTGCTACCCGGCCGTGTGCACGAACGCCTCGAACAGTTTTATCAGGGCGTTCGCGTGTTTGGCGGCGACGTCGCGCGTCAGATGGACCACGGTCTCACCGTCTCGATCTTCGGCACGATCTACGACGGCATCGATCTCGACGTGCGGCCGGCGCTATCGATCGAGGATGTGAAGGCGATCCTCGAGCGCGAAAGCGGCGTCGCGCTCGGGCCCGATCGCCTTCCCGAGCTCGTGATTCTTCCCGGGGACGCGGGCGGCTACCGGCTGACGTACCGTGCCACCGTCTTCACACTTCAAGGCGATAGCGAATACTTCATCGATGCAAACACCGGCGTGGTCGTCCTGAAGGTCGCGGGCGCGCATCGTCAGGGCGGCACTGTCGCCATCGGCCGCGGCCAGGGCATCCTCGGCGACGACAAGAAAGTGAGCGTCAGCAGTGAATCGGGAATGTTCGTCGCGTCCGACATGAAGCGGCCACCGTCGCTGAAGACCTATGACGCGCGCGGCGATCTCAACAAAGTTCTCAGCTTTCTGAACGGGCGGACGGCGCTCGTGACATCCGACCTCGCGAGCAGCACCAGCATGACGTGGAGTGATCCGGTTCCGGTCGACGCGCATGCATACGTCGGTTACGTGTATGACTATTACTTCAAACGTCACGGGCGTCGCGGCCTGGACAACAACAACATCCCGATCGTGAGCATCGTCCATCCGGTTCGCCGCAACGACGTATTCACGGCGCCGAATGACATCTTCTTTCTGTACTACGTCAATGCCTTCTACTGCTGCGATGGTGTCATGGTGTTCGGCGAAGGTCTGCCGGCCGGCTTTGTGCTGACGTCGACGCGTCAAAGCTGGAACTTTCTGGCGGGGGCATTGGATGTCATCGCGCACGAACTGACGCATGGCGTCACGGATTTTTCGTCCCGGCTGATTTCTCGAAACGAGTCGGGCGCGCTCAATGAAGCCTTCTCAGACATCATGGGTACAGCCGTCGAGTTCTTTTATCAGCCAATCGGCACGAACCCCCTACAGGCCGACTACACCATCGGCGAAGACGTCGTGACGCCGGGCGGCATCCGGAACATGGCGAATCCCGGTGCGTCGGGGAACCCCGATCATTATTCGCGGCGACTGGTCGGCACGGCCGACGACGGCGGCGTCCACGTCAACTCGACGATCGCGTCGCACGCGTACTACTTGGCGATCGAAGGCGGCACCAACCGCACGTCGGGCTTGAGCGTGCAGGGCGTCGGGGTCTCGAACCGCGAGCAGATGGAAAAAGTGTTCTATCGCGGGTTCACGCAGTTGATGCCGGCGAATGCGACCTTCGGCGTCGCGCGCACCGTGACGATCCAGGCGGCCCGCGATCTGTACGGCGCCGGCAGCGCGGCCGAGC
>MNEX01000030.1:0-10313 GCA_001917905.1 Acidobacteria bacterium 13_1_40CM_65_14 | reverse complement strand
GGGCTGCGCGACTTCAGGCCGATTCGCCGTCGCCGGATGCCTCGCGCTGGCCGTGCCCGGCGTCGCGCGCGCACAGACGACCGATCCGCGCTTCTACGTCAGCGTCAACGCCGGCGTCCAGCGCAGCGACAACAACGTGACGCAGTCGTTCAGCGTGCAGAAGAATCTCGAGGACATGCCGATCACGGTCGACATCGACGAACAGCGGGGCGTGATGTTCGACGGCGGTGTCGTCGTGCGGCTCGCCGGCCGGTTCGGCATGGGCTTCGCCGCGTCGGTGGTGACCCATGACACCGACGCGGACGTCACGGCAAGCGTGCCGCATCCGTTCTTTTTCGGACGGCCGCGCAGCGTGGCCGGGACCACGGCCGCGACGCGCCGTGAGACGGCCGGACACATTCAGGCGGTGTATCTCCTACCGGGACGCCGTCTCGACGTCATGGTCTTCGGCGGGCCCTCGCTGTTCAGCGTCCGGCAGACGCTTGTGACCGACGTCGTCTACTCAGAGTCGTATCCGTACGATACCGCCACATTTTCGAGCGCGCAGACGGCGAGCTCGACGAGCAAGACGGCGATCGGCTTTCATGCGGGGATCGACCTCGCGTGGAAGTTCTCGAGAAACGTGGGCGTGGGCGGCATGGCGCGGTTCGCGCGCGCGCAGGCGACGCTCAACGCGACCAACAATCCGGCGCAGAAGGTCGATGCCGGCGGACTGCTCGCCGGCGGCGGCATCCGCCTCGCGTTCTGAGAATGGCGAGAAAAGCACGCAAAGCGCGCAAAGAACGCAAAGAAGAACCGTTCACGGCGCGCGTGTTGACGACGGTCCGTCGAATTCCGGCGGGCCGCGTCGCGACCTACGGCGACGTGGCGGCGCTGGCGGGCAAGCCGCGCGCAGCGCGCGCGGTCGGCAACATCATGCGCGACTGCCGCCGGGCCGACGTGCCCTGTCATCGCGTGATCGCGTCGGGCGGACGCCTCGGCGGCTATGGCGGCAGCGAGTTCCTGAAGCGATCGCTGCTCATCGCCGAGGGCGTGCCGATGTCGGGCGCGCGGGTCCGCGAGCTGGACCGGGTCCTGTGGAAACCTCGAACCGGGCGATGATCCAAGGTTTCCTTGGTGTCCTTTGCGTCCTTTGTGTTGAATCAACGTGAACATCCAGGGCACTCGCCTGCGTATCTGCCTACGTGACCGCCCCCAAGCAACGTCCTGTCCTCCCCTTCCCGTCTAAAGACACGGCGGTCGGTCCCGCTGCCGAGGGGAGAACCGCCTCGATGGAGGCTGTGAATCTTGTTCAGCGCTGTCAGGCCGGTGACGTCGAGGCATTTGAGACGATCTACCGGCAGCACGCGGCGCGCATTTACACGCTCGCGTGCCGGATGGCGGGATCGCCCGAGGATGGCGAGGATCTGCTGCAGGAGATCTTCCTCCAGGCGTATCGCAAGCTCGGGAGCTTCAAGGGGGACTCGGCGCTCGGCACGTGGCTGTATCGGCTTGCGCTCAACCATTGCCTCGACTACGTTCGGAGCAGACACGCGAAAATGAGCAAGCTCACCGACACGCTGGACGCCGATATCTCGTATCAGCCCATCGCGCGGCGCGACACGCCGATTGCGCGGCTGGATCTCGAGCGGGCGCTCGAGCGGCTGCCCGATGGTTGTCGTGAGGCGTTCGTGCTGCACGACGTCGAAGGATTCGATCACAAAGAGGTCGGCAACCTGCTGGGCATCGCGGAAGGCACCTCGAAGTCGCAGGTCTTCAAGGCGCGCGCGAAGCTGCGCGCGCTGTTGCGGTAACCATGCACCCGAACGAGATCGTCATCAACGACTATGTCGACGATGCGCTGGCGCCGGCCGAACGGGCCGACGTCGACCGCCACGTCGCGAGCTGCGCGGAGTGCCGCGCGCTGGTCGACGATCTGCGCGAGCTTCGCCGCGCGGCGGGATCGCTCGACCTGCGCGAGCTGCCGGTCCGCGCGTGGACGCGCATCGAGCGCGCGATTCAGTTGGAAGCAAGACATTCAACGCAGAACACGCAGAACCCGCCGAAAGGATCGTCTCTGCGCGTTCTGCGTTCAACGTCGGGATGGACGTGGCTCGCCGCGGCCGCCGTCCTCGTGCTCGCGACGGCGGTCGGTCTGCGGGTCCTGCCGCGCGCGCCGCGGACCGATGCACCCGCCAACCCGCCGGGTGTCGCGGTGAGCATCGACACGGCACAGTCGGTCGAAGCGGAGCTCCGGCAGGCAGAGGCCCACTACGAGAAAGCCATCAAAGGCCTGGAACAGATCGCGAACGCCGAACAGGGCGCGCTCGATCCACAGACGGCGGCCACGCTGCAGAAAAACCTGTCGGTCATCGATCAGGCGATCAGCGAAAGCCGCGCCGCGCTGCGCGTCGAGCCGACCAGCGAGCCGGCGCAGCAGAGTCTCATCGACAGCTTCAAGACGAAGATGGGACTGCTGCAGGACACGGTTGCGCTCATCAACGAAATGCGCAAAGGCAATGAGGCGGGCACGGCACGCATCGTCTCGGGCTTGAAGCCAAAGGGTTAACGGACCATGCGAAGCAGACTGCCGACACTGACGAAGGACGCAAAGGCCGCGAAGACCGCGAAGAATCATCCTTTGCGTCCTTTGCGGTCTTTGCGTTCATCGTGGGTCGCCATCGCGATGTTCGGGTTTGCCGCCGCTCCGGCGGCGCCTCAAGACGGTGCCGATCCGGCGATCAGGATCGTCGTCCGCGACATCGTCAGGGACGTCATCACGACCAGTCCGGGCGTCAAGGGTCGTGCGTATCAGGGTCGCGATCGCGGACCTGAGCAGACCGAGCGCGTCTCGCGCAAGGTGAAGATCGGCCGCGATGGCCGCGTGTCGATCGAGAACATCGCCGGTGAGATCACGGTCACCGGCGGATCGGGCGACGAGGTCTCGATCGAGGCGGTCAAGCGCACGCGGGGTGACAGAAGCGAGCTGGCGACGGTCCGAGTCATCGTCGACGAACGGCCCGGACGCGTGGACGTGCGCACCGAACACGAGCGGAACCGCTTCGATCGCAACGGGCGCAGCGACCACGTCTCGGTCGATTACACGGTCACCATGCCGGGCGGCGCCGCGGTGGACGTGAAGTCGATCTCGGGCAATGTCAAAGTGTCGAATGTGCAGGGTGCGGTCCGGGCGGAAAGCGTCAGCGGCAACGTCACGACGGCGGGGACGCCACGGCTCGAGATGGCGAAGTCGGTGTCGGGCGACGTCGTGCTCACCGATGCGGGCGCTGATGCCGATCTGAGCGCCGGCAGCGTGAGCGGCAACGTGCGCGCCAACGGTCTCAAGGCACGCGCGCTCGACTTGGGGACCGTCAGCGGCGACGTCGTGCTGACCAACGTGACGTGTGATCGGCTCGGCGTCAAGTCGGTCAGCGGCAACATCGAGTACTCAGGTACGCTGGCGCGAAACGGGCGCTACGACGTCAACACGCATTCCGGCACCGTGCGTCTCACGCTCTCGGGATCGACCGGCTTCGAGCTGACCGGCACGACGTTCAGCGGGTCGATTCGGTCCGAGCTGCCGCTCACGATAGGCGGCGAGCGCGAGCGCGACACCGGCATCCGCCGCCGCGGCGCGCGCAATCGATCGATTCGCGCCACCTTCGGCGACGGCAGTGCCGCGCTCACCCTTCGAACCTTCAGCGGCGATATCATCATCGCGAAACGTTAGTGGGGTATCTTCTCGAATTCGCGACCGGGCCGCGCCGCTCGCACCCCACCGCGCAGGCGTGCGCGGCGGGGACCCCGCGCTCGCACCCCACCGCGCAGGCGTGCGCGGTGGGGACCCCGCGTTGTCGCGGCCCGAAAATCGCGGTCGAAGGCTCGTTGTGAGTCGAGGATCCAAGCCCGACCGTGGCACCGCGATTGCTCAGGGCTTGTATAATTGGGCACGTCGACCTCATCGACAAGTTCTGGAGGCCAGCATGAAGCGATTGGTTCTGGTGGGAACCTTAGTGAGCGCGATCGGCGCGGCGACCGCGTTCGCGCAGGCCACTCAGCCGGATCAGAAAGCCAAGCCGGCGCGACGCGCCGGACGCACGACCGGTCAACAGGCCGGCCACACGGCACCCAAACCGCAACCCGAAACAGCGCCGTCACCCAGCATCCCGACTGGCGAGATGCAGCTCGGATCGGTGCATCTCCCGAAGGCAGTGAAGGTCGACGGCAAGACGCTGCCCGCCGGCACCTATCAAGTGCGGCTGACGGCGCAGCAGGCGACGCCGCCTGCGGCCGGCCAGACACCGGCCGCCGAGCGCTACGTCGAGCTCGTGCAGCGCGGACAGGTGAAGGCGCGCGACGTCGTCACGATCGTGTCGCAGTCGGAGATCGACAAGGTGCAGAAGGACGCGCCGCCGCGTCCGAACGGCGTGAAAGTGGAAACGCTGAAGGGCGGCGACTACGTGCGCGTCTGGATCAACAAGGGCGGCAATCACTACCTGCTGCACCTGCCGGCTTAGGAAGTTGGAAGTCTGAAGTCTGAAGTACGCTTCGGACTTCCGACTTCGCTTCAGACTTCAGACTTCAAACTTCAGACTTCAAACGGCCATCACATCGAACTGTTCGTGATGGAGATGGACGTCAGCCTTGATGGTGACGTCCGTCCCCAGCGACTGCCGTAGATCCTTCAGCACCGCGTTCTCTTCCTCTTTCAGCGCCCGCGCGATGTCCGGGTTCACCCGCAGCAGCAGCCGGTGTCCATTCAGCTCAGGGCCGATCTTTTTGACTTCGCTCAGAATCTCGTAGCAGATCGTCGAGCTCGATTTGATCACGCCGCTGCCCGAGCAGTAGGGGCACGGCTCGGTGAGCACGCGCTCGAGGCTCTGCTTCACGCGTTTGCGCGTGATGATGATGAGGCCGAAGTCCGACACCGGCAGCGCCTTGGACGGCGAGCGATCCTTTTTCAGCTCGAGCTCCACCGCCTGGAGGACCTTCTGCCGGTTCTTTTTCTCCTCCATGTCGATGAGATCGAGCACGATGATCCCGCCGAGGTCGCGCAGACGGATCTGCCGCACGATTTCCTTCACCGCCTCGAGGTTCGTCTTGAGGATCGTGTCTTCGAGACGGCCGGCTGACTTCTTGCCCACGTAGCGGCCGGTGTTGACGTCGATGGCGACGAGCGCTTCGGTCTGGTTGATGACGATCGATCCGCCCGACTTCAGCCACACCTTGCTCTTCAGCGCCTTGTCGATCTCGGCCTGCACGCCGTACTCGTCGAAGATCGGAAACGGCTTCGAGTAGAGCTTCACCTTCGGCGCGAGGTTCGGCATGATGCGGTCGACCAGCTCCAGCACGCGCTGATGTTCCTGCGCGTTGTCGATGCGGATCGCCTGGTAGTCCTCGGTCAGCAGATCGCGCAGCAGCCGGCTGACGATGCTCTGCTCGCGGAAGAGCACCGCGGGCGCGCGCGACGCGTCCATGCGCTGCCGGATCTCGATCCAGATCTTGTGAAACGCCTCGAGGTCGCTGACGATGTCCTCTTTCGGCCGGCCGCTCGCGGCCGTGCGGATGATGACACCGCCCGTGAATCCCTGGGCTTCGCGGAATTCGCGGACGATGCCGCGCAGGCGCCCCCGCTCCTCCCGCGACTCGATCTTCCGCGACACGCCGATGTGATCCACCGTCGGCATGAACACCAGGAACCGTCCGGGCATCGTCACGTGCGAGGTGAGGCGCGCGCCCTTGGTGCCGAGCGGCTCCTTGACGACCTGGACGATGATCTCCTGGCCCTCGCGGAGGAGCTCTTCGATTTTCGGCCGCGGCGTGTCCCGCTCGCCCCTCGACTCGGCTCGGGGCGATGGTGAGCCTGTCGAACCGTCGGCGGAGCGTCCCTTGCCGCCGTCCTCGTCGTCATCGCCAGCGAGCTTGTCGAACTCGTCCATCGTGTCGATGACGTCGTCGACATAGAGAAAACCGTCGCGCTCGAGGCCGACGTCGATGAAGGAGGATTGCATGCCGGGGAGGACTTTCGAGACCCGGCCTTTGTAGACGTTGCCGACGACGCCACGCTGCCGTTCACGTTCGACGAATACTTCCGCGACGAGGTCGTCTTCTAGGATGGCCACCATGGTCTCGTGGCCATTGGAGGAGACAATCATCTCCTTCTGCATCACGAACCTCACGAAGCTGTCGGCTGGGAGCCGACAACTGTGTTAGTTCGTGAATCTGCGCATTCGTACGTTCAGGATCAGCCCGAAGCCGGCGAGCGTCGCAATCATCGACGACCCTCCGTAGCTCATGAGCGGGAGCGTGAGTCCTTTGACGGGCGCCAGCCCTGCCGACATCGTGATGTTGTAAATCACCTGGAAGGTAAAGCTGGCGAGCACGCCAAGTACGAGGTACGAGCCGAGGCGATCTTTGGCCAGGCGGGCCGCCTCGAGCGCGCGCAGAATCACGAACAGGTAAAGACCGAGCGCCACCAGGACGCCGGCAAAGCCTTGCTCCTCGGCCAGCACCGAGAAGATGAAATCGTTGTGGGCGACCGGGAGGAACCGCAGCTGACCCTGCGTCCCCTTGGTGAACCCCTTGCCTGAAGTCCCTCCCGACCCCACGGTGATGCGCGCCTGAATCTGCTGGTAGCCGGCGCCCTTCGCGTCCTGGGACGGGTCGAGAAACGTCGAAATCCGGGACTTCTGATAATCCTTGAGCGCGAACCTCCACGCGATCGGCGCTGCGAGGATGCCGCACAGAGCCAGGATGCCGAGGATGCGCATTTTCATCCCGGCAAGATAGGCGATCGCGAGAAACACCGGCAGCAGCGTGACCGCCGTGCCGAGGTCGGGTTCCTTCACGATCAGGAAGAACGGAAGCATCGTGAGCGCGCCGCCAATCGCGAGATCCGTCCACGACGGCGAGCCGCGGTTTTCACCGAAGAATTTCGCGAGCACGAGCGCGACGCCGACCTTCGCGAACTCCGACGGCTGCAGATTGAAGACCTTGAGCGGAATCCACCGGCGCGCGCCCATCTGCACCATGCCGAAGAACATGACGTAGAGCAGCAGCGCCAGCAGGCCGATGTAAATCAGATGGGACTTGTCGGTGAACGTCCGGTAGTCGAAGGTCAGCATGACGACCATCGCCACGAGGCCGAGGCAGATGGCGTAGAGCTGCGTGATGTACATGCGCGAGACCGCGCGGGTCGGATCCGAGGTCGTGCTGTAAATCATCGCGACCCCCAATCCGCACAGCGCGAGGATCGCAAGCAGCAGCGCCCAGTCGATGTGGTAGTAAAGCCGTCGTTCGAACACGTTCTACGTTCTCAGCTCTAAGTTCTGACTTCTAAGTTCTAAGTTCTAAGTTCTAAGTTCTAAGGCACCAGATTTGCCTTCAGCTCGGGCCTGGGCGGCAGCGGACGCCCATCCTTCTTCGCGAAGAAGGTGTCGAGCACGTGATGCGCAACGAGCGCCGCGTTCGAGCCGTGGACGCCGTGCTCGAGGAACACGACGCCGGCAATCTGCGGGTTGTCGCGCGGCGCGAAAAACACGAACCAGCCGTTGTCGCGCAGGTCCTTGTCCGTCTTGCCCGCGCGCTCCTTACCCTGATTGGAGATGACCTGCGCCGTGCCGGTCTTGCCCGACACGTCGTGGATCGGTTTGCCGTCGGGCCCTTTGATCAGCGCGTTGTGACCCGTCCCGGCCTGATTCACCACCATCCACAGTCCGTCGCGAATCGCCTGCAGCTTCACCGGATCGATCGGCTCTCTCGACCGTGGCGCCGGCGGCGGCACCGGCTTCCACCCGCTCCCATCGTCGACCGCTTTGAGGAGATGCGGCGTGACGCGCGTCCCGCCGTTAGCGAGCGTCGCGGCGTAAACCGCCATCGAGACCGGCGTCACCGACACCGACCCTTGGCCGATCGAGACAGACACGGTCTCGCCGGCGTACCACTTCTCTTTCCGATACTGTTGTTTCCACTCCGGCGACGGCACCAGACCCTGTACTTCGTTCGGCAGATCGATGCCGCTCTTCTCGCCGAGGCCGAGCAGCGTCGCCCACTTGTGGATCTTGTCGATGCCCGTCATGTTGCCGATCGTGTAGAAGTACACGTTGCACGACTGCTCGATGGCATGGCGCAGATCCATCGTGCCGTGGCCACCCTTCTTCCAGCACTTGAACGGACGCCCGTAGAACGTCGCACTGCCCACGCAGTGCACCTTGAAGTCGGGCGTGATGACGCCTTCCTGCAGCGCCGCGGTCGCCACGGCCATCTTGAACGTCGACCCGGGCGAGTAGCGGCCCTGAATCGCGCGGTCGTTCAGTGGACGATCTTCGTCGCTGGTGAGCGATGCCCAGGTGACGCGATCGATGCCGGCCGCAAACGCATTCGGATCGTACGCCGGCCGGCTGGTGAAGCCGAGCACGTCGCCGTTGTTCGGATCGAGCACGACCGCGGCGCCGTTGAAGCCGAGCGAGTCGAACCCGTCCTCGATCGCCTTCTGCACGTCGATGTCGACCGTCAGCTGCAGCCGCTTGCCCTCGGTCGGCTGCTCCTCTTCGAGCGTCCGGATTTCGCGGCCGACGCTGTTGACCACGACGCGCTTGGCGCCGTCCTGGCCCATCAGCATCGCGTTGTAGACTTTTTCGATCCCCGACTGCCCGACGATGTCGCCGCTCTTCAGGCCGCCTTCGCCGCCGGCCACCTGCGCGTCGTTCACTTCGCCGACGTACCCGAACAGATGCGCGCCAATCGTCTCGGGGTAGCGCCGCGTCGGCACCTGCTCGACGACGACGTCGGGCAGCTCGAAGTCGAGCCGGCGCGCGCGGACGGCGGACACCTGCGCCAGCGTCGCATCCTGCACAATCGTGATGGGTCGATACGAAGGCTCGCGGCGATGGCGATCGACGATCGTGCGCACGCCCGCCTCGTCGATCCCGAGAACCGCCGCCAGCAGGCGGATCGTGCGATTCAGATCCTTGGTGTGCTCGCGAACGATGGAGATGCTGTAGGACTGCCGGTTCTCGACGAGGACCTTGCCGTCGCGATCGAGCACGAGGCCCCGCGGCGCGCGCAGCGCCAGCGTGCGCTGATGATTGTTCTCGGCCATCTCCTCGAACTTCGCATGCTGCACGACCTGCAGCACCCAAAAGCTGACGGCGAGCACCGAGAAGACGACCGTGATCAGGTACTGCAGGATCGTCAGCCGAATGGTGATCCGACGACGATCTTCAACTGACGCCATAATTCACCGCCGCAGCCGGGTTCTCGAGGCGCGTCGTCGCTCCATCGCTCCGGGCAGGAGCTCAACCAACTGAAACGCCACCACACCAACGACGGCATTGCCGACTGCCTGCCCAAATGCAGCGGCATACGGCGTGCCAAAATGGCGCACATCGAGCAGTACGTATAGTCCCATGAATATGACCGCGTGCAAGACAGTGGCGCTAAAAAAGACGACGAAGCGCGGCAGCGGCTGAGCCACGATGAACTGCGTGCCGATGATCCCCGCCAGAAACCCGACAATGGTCTTCGCCAATCCGCCGATGCCGATCACGCCACTCGACAGCGCGTCCTGAACCAGTCCGGCGAATGTGCCGGTGAGCATTCCCGTGACCGGTCCCGCCGTCAGCGCGACGTAGACGACCGCGACCAGGACCAGGTCCACCGCAACCGATCCGCGCACGAGGAAGCGCGCCAGCGTCGTCTGGATCGCAAGCGCGACGGCAACCGCCAGGATCGCCCCGGCGGCCTTCACTCCGAGACCCCTTGATCCGCCTCATGCGCCGGCGTCGGCGTGGTGACGACCAGCACTTCCTCGAGCGAGGAGAAATCGACGGCCGGCTTCACGGTGATCCGCTTGTAAGCCGGGCCGTTTTTTTCGACCGACTCGATGGTGCCGATGACGAAGCCCTTGGGATAAATCCCTTCGATGCCCGACGACACGACCGTGTCGCCGGCGACGATGTCCGCCGACTCCGACACGTTCTCGAGCCGCAGGCGATCCTCGCCGGCGCCGACGACGACGCCCTGCGCGCGCGACCGCTCGATGAGCGCGCCGGCCGCGGCGTTGCGATCGACGAGGAGCTGCACTTTGGCGGATCGTGCACTCGGCACGACAACGCGACCGACCACGCCCGCCGGCGAAATAATCGCCATGTCGGGCCGCAGACCGTCGCGCGTGCCCTTGTCGATCGTGACCGTACGGAAATCGAGCGTTGCCGCCGCGCCGATGACCTCCGCCGCGGTCGTCTGGAGAGTCACGCGGTCGCGCAGCTCGAGCAGCTTCTCCAGCCCGTGCGCGCGATCCGCCAGCGCGCGCTGCGCTTGCAGGGCGACCTGGG
>MNEX01000104.1 GCA_001917905.1 Acidobacteria bacterium 13_1_40CM_65_14 | reverse complement strand
GCGCCCGTAGGTGGGACCGAGCTGCGTGATGCGGCCCAGAATCGTCGCCGCGTTGGTCAGATTGTAGAAATCGATCCGCGGTTCGATCGAGGTCGAGGCGATCTTCCACGCCTTTCTGACGCTGACATCGAGCGAGTTGACCGCGGGCAGTCGCGTCGCGCCGCGCGGCTGGACCGTCAAGGTCTGCGGTCCCTGCGTCAGCACGACCGTGTTGGTGCCCACCGACACCGTCGTCAGCTCGGGGAATCCGGTGTTGCGCTGCATCGTGGCGCTCAGCATCAGGCGGTACGGCAGCTCGTAGACACCCGACAACCGGAGTGAAAACGGAACATCATTGCCGAAGAGGCCGGTACGAAACATGTTGTTCGGGTTGTTCAAGTCGGCCGTCGTGAGCGTCGAGTAGATGTCGCCGACGGTTTTCCCGAAGCTGGCGCCGCCGGTGAACAGCCAGCGATTGCTCATCCGCTTGTTGAGCGTCACGTCCATGCCGTTGTAATTCGTGTCGAACTGCGAAGAGTTGTCCCACAGCGTGTCGAACTTGCCGCGAAGCGCAGGCGCCTGGTTGTAGACGGTCACCTGCTGACCGCTGTTGACTTCCGTCACCGAGAGCGGGATGTAGGTGGACGCCGGCACGGCGACGTTGGTCGGGCCGATGTTGCGCCGCGTCTCGCGCCGCGTGTATCCGACGGACGCGACGATGTTGCCCGCGAACTGGCGCTGCAGCTCGATCGTGTACTCGTTGGCCACCGGCCACTCGAGATCGTCGCTGTATCGGTTCGTCGTCCCGAACGCAAACCCGCTCGAGGCACCCAACTCGCTCAACTGCGGAATGAGGTCACCGTTGGCGTCTCTCCACGCGCGGGTATCGCTCACGGTCCCGACAGGATTCAGCCGCTGGACGATGGTGATGTTGATCGGTTGATCGTACCGGTTCGCGGACACCTTGAGCGCCGTCCGGCCGTCGCCGAACAGATCGTAGACGGCAGAAAATCTCGGTGTCAGAGCCTTGAAATCGGGGGCGCCTTTGATCTCGGGGAAGCACTGGGCCTGGACGAAGATCGTCTGCGCCTGACACGTCGCGGGCTGCCAGCCGTAATTGGTCTCGACTCGCAATCCGAGATTCAGCACGAGCCTGCGAATCGGCGTCCACTTGTCCTGGACGTAGACCGCCTGATCGCGATCCCACGGTTGAAACGCGAGCGGTGTGTTGTAGGTGTTGACCGAGTCGGGCACGCCGTTGCGATAGACCGCGCGCATACCCGACGTCGACCACGCGGAAGATTTTTCGCCGCCCTTCTGAAACTGATAGCCGACCTTCAGATCGTGACGACCCGTGTAGTAGCTGACGCTGCCCATCGCGACATCGCGGAACATGGCGTTGTCGCGGTACGTCGGCAGCGCGACCGTGTAGGTTTGCGTGACGCTGTCGAAGCGCGAGATGTCGCCGTCCTTGACTTCAGGCTCCTGGCCGAACAAGTCGTCCGCGCGGAACCGGCTCCACGAGACATCGACGACCGCTCGCGATCGGACCGGCATCGTCAACTTGATCTGATGGACGTCCGGGTACTTGTCGTTGAGGTTCCGGGCGGCACTGTCGGCGAACGTGCCTCCGCCGTTCCGGTGACCGATCTTCTTGTACTGAAGGTTGTTGAAGTATGAGAGCTGGGCGCTGCGCGTCACCTGCCACGAGACCTTCGAGCCGAGGTTCCACATGATGTTGTCGTCCAGCACCTGCCTGCCGGTCGAGTCGTAGCTCCCGAGGACGTATTGATTCAGCACCTGGTCGTGCGCCGAAAACGAAAACCACACCTTGTCGCGCACGATCGGTCCGCCGAGCCACGCACCTGTGTCGTAGATCTTCAGGATGTCGGCGCCAGGGACGATGTTCGGATTCGCCGCGAGCGCGGTCGCGGGAACCGCGGCCAGCAACTGCGTTTTGAGCGTGGACGAATAGTTCGCGAAGCCCAGGCCGTGGCTGGCGCCGTTGAACGAGTAGCCGCCGTGAAACTGATTCGTGCCCGACTTCGTGATCATGTTGAAGATGAGCCCGCCCTTTTGCCGCTCGGCCGATCCGCCTCCACCCGTCTGGATATTCGTCTCCTGAAACATGTAGGGGTCGAGATACATCGCCGCGACGGTGCCGTTGCCGTCGAGCGCCGAGACGTCCATGCCGTCCATGAAGTACCCGTTCTCGAGGCTGCTGCCGTGCACGGTGGGTGTGGACTGCAGAAAGGCTTCCGATCCGCCGACGTCGACCTTGCTCAAAATGACGCTGGGCACGACGCGCGCAACCGACCACACGTCGACTCGATTCGGCATCGCGTTGAGAACCTCGCGCGGCAGGACCACTTGCTTCAGCGCGCTGGTCGTATCCAGGAGCGGCGATTCGCCCTTGACGATCACCCCTTCTTCCAGCGTGCCGATATCCAGCTTGAGATCGACGCGCACGGTCACGTCGGCGTTGACGACGAGCTTGTCGAGTATGGTCGCGCGGAAGCCGGCCAGTTCGGCCTTCACCGCATAGGTGCCCGGCACGAGCCTGAGGAATTGAAACGCGCCGCGGCCGTCGGCGACCGTCTCCTGGTTCCCGCCGATCGTGCCGGGATTGGACAGCGTGACGCTCGCGCCGGGCAGTACGGCGCCCGACGAGTCGGTGATGGTCCCGCCGATGGCGCCGACGCCCTGCGCCGACGCAGCGAGCACCATGGACGCCCACAACACAATCGCGAACAGGCTTCTTCGCAGGAACGGTCTGGCGCTCATCGCAGTTCTCCTCGAAATACCAGGCGCGGTACGGTGCGGCGAGAATACACCCATCGCGAGCTGCGGATCGCGCATTCGGGCGCTTGTCGTTCAGCGGACGCTGGAAAACGTGCAGTGGGCGATCGTCGGCTCCCGGCTTGATCTACTGCAGCGGCTCCAGCTTGATGATGGACGCGCTTTCGTTGTTGCCCACCCAGAACGTCACCGGCGTCGTCGAGTTGTCGACGAACACGCGGCGAATGTTCGTCTGCCTCGGCAGGAGATACTCGATGAATCGGGCGGTCTTTGGATCCATCCGCATGATGCGGTCGGCCTCCATGCCGGCTCCCCACACTTCGCCGTTCTTGTCCAACACGACATCGTAGGGAGCGGTGTGCGGCGTCGGCACGGACCACTCCTGGAACTTTTCGGTCCTCGTGTCGAACATCCCGATCTTGCCGCCGTAGAACTCACCGAACCACAGGCGATCCT
Source organism: Acidobacteria bacterium 13_1_40CM_65_14 (assembly GCA_001917905.1). Lineage (GTDB taxonomy): Bacteria > Acidobacteriota > Vicinamibacteria > Vicinamibacterales > CAVVIG01 > QHWF01. The sequence continues at coordinate 16,736 of MNEX01000104.1, read as the reverse complement.
GCCCGTCCATCCGGCCGCGGCGCGGTCTCGACCGCGGAGTCGGCGTGGGAAACAGGGTCAGCTTTCCGGTCTTCGCGTCGATCTTTCCGACGTTCTCGCCGCCGAAGTCGAGAAAGAAGAGATTGTTCTTCGAGTCGGAATAGATGCCGTACACCGAGTGCGGACCGGGAGGCAGATCTTTGTACGGTGTCCATCGTTCGAATTTGCCCGACGCCATGTCCATCCGATAGATGGCTGACGGAGTTCCGGCGTCGTTCAGCCAGACCTTGCCGTCCACTTCCCAGTGCTGCGGTCCCACCATCGACTGCTGGGTCTCGCTGTTCGTGAACTCGGGCGGCACGCTCCAGATCTTGAACGTCTCGGTCTTCTTCTCGAATCTCGCGATGCCGTTCTGATACATCATGGACAGCCACAGGTTGCCCTCGAGATCGGTTTCCAAATCCAACATGCCGGTCGGAAACCCCGGCCGGCTGAGCGGCACGGGATATTCGGTGAACGTCGCCGTTTTGGGATCGAGCCTTCCCAGGAACTGCTCGCCGAAATTCGAAAACCACACGATGCCATCGGCGTCGACGATGACGTCATGCGGCTCGATCGTTTTCCGCGGGAGGTCGTACTCTGTGATGATGACGCGCGTCGACGGGCCTGTGGGACGCGGAAGCGTCTTGAGCGCGAACGGCAAGTCACGACTCGAGCTCAAATTGATGCTGGCGAGATATCGGGCCAGATCATCGGTGCCCGCGCCGAATCGACGCACGAGATCCGGCGCGCTGACGCGCGTCTGCGGGTGCAACGGAAAGCTCATGTTCGCATAGCTCGCCATCCGCTCCAGGACGCCCATGAAGTCGTCCGCATCGTGCGTGGACGTCAGCGTCCGTTCCAGCGTGTGGCAATTCGTACAGCCCAGTAGCTGTTTCTTCTGGGACTCCGTTCCTGGAATGCTCGCGAGCCATTCCGCGTCCGTGAGCTGAGAGACGATGTTCTTCGTCTTGCGGAGCGTGAGATCGGCCGTGGCCGTTTTATCCGCCGCGACGTCCACGGCCTTCGGACCATCGAGATCGAATCCGACCGCCCGAATCCTGATGGCGTAGTGGCCCGTCGCGACTCTCGCTGATGGGAAACCGTACCGGCCCTGCCCGTCGGTGACGACGGTGATCGTCGTCGGGGAGCCATCCTGCCTCACGCTGACGAGGACACCTTCCATCGGGCCTTCTTCCATCGAGGTCACCTGTCCGGCCAGCGCCAACCTGGCTGAGCCTTCGGCGGCGCTGAGACGAGACCACAGGAAAAATGGAAATGCGGCCGCGGCCATGATCGCGCCGGTGGGATCTCGCACCGTGCCGAGAATCGTTCCGTTCACGACTTGAGCGCGCGTCACGTGGACCTGCGCGACCAGCATGATTCCGATCAGACGAAGGAGCGCTCGCATGCTGGCGCGTTTCATCTCAGTCGTCCCTCCGAGCCGCGACGTTTGGATTCGTGGAGTCGGCGGCAGCATACACCCGCGGCGGGGCCACGACTTCGTTCAACGTACGGTCGCGATGTCAGACGGAAAGATTTACGCGATTCTTACGGCTTGTCCGCGCTTCTCACGAACGGTCAGCACAAGTACCGCGGAGAGCGTTGCCGCGGATGCCAGCACTCGCAGGCCGACAAGAAAATCTCCGGACGCGTCTCGAATGAATCCCATCAGGTACGGCCCGGTGAAGCCGCCGAGATTCCCGACGGCGTTGATCAACCCGATTCCTGCGGCGGCGCCGTCGCCGCGAAGAAACGCCGTCGGCAGCGACCAGAACGGTGGTGTGAAGCTGTACAACCCGATCGCGGCGAACGAGAGCGAGACAAACGTGAGCACCGGCGTCGGCGCAATCGAGCTGCAGGCGAGCCCAATCGCCGCGACCGCGCCGCAAGCGGCGACGTGCCAGCGCCGCTCGCCGGTGCGATCGGAATGTGCGGCGACGGTGATCATCCCGATCGCCGCGACCGTGAACGGCACCGCCGTCCACATGCCGACGGCAAGATCGGACGCACCCGACAGCCCTTTCACGATTTGCGGCAGGAAGAAGCTGAAGCCGTAGCCGCTGGTGACGATCAGAAAGAGAATCAGCGCCAGACGCCACACCATCGGATCGAGCAGACCCGAGCGCACGGACCCCACGTCCGGACGTTTCCCAAGGGGAGAAGAGGCGGCCGCGCGCTCGCGTTCCATCTCCCCGACGAGCCACGACTTCTCATCGTCGGGCAGCCAGCGCGCCTTCGCGGGACCGTCCGACAGATAAAAGAACGCGACCACGCCGAGCACCACGGCCGGAATCCCTTCGACGAGAAACAGCCATTGCCAGCCGTCGAGCCCCGCGACGCCGCGGAGCGAGAGCAGCGCACCAGACAGCGGCCCACCGACGACGCCGGCCGCCATGCTCGCCGTCGAGAACTGCGCCACCGCGCGCGCGCGCTCGCGCGCCGGGAACCAGTAGGTGAAATAGAACACGATGCCGGGGAAGAAGCCGGCCTCGGCGGCGCCGAGCAGGAAGCGGACCAGGTAGAAGCTCGACGCGCCCTTGATGAACATCATCGAGATCGACACGAATCCCCAGAGGATCGCGATGCGGGCGATCCAGATGCGCGCGCCGACGCGCGCGAGGATGAGATTGCTGGGAACCTCGAAGAGAAAGTAGCCGATGAAGAAGATGCCGGCGCCCTTGCCGAACACGCTGCTCGAGAAGCCGAGCGCGGTGTTCATCTGCAGCGCGGCGAAGCCGACGTTCACGCGATCGAGGTACGCGATGAAGTACAGGAGGGCGAGAAAGGGAATCAGCCGGCGGCGGACGCGCTGAATCGCGCGCGAAGGCACGTCGTCAACATGCGTACTTTTCTTCACTGGCGCCGGGGCCCCACCCCCGGCGCGAGCCTTCGCTGACGCCTCGCGGCAGACCGCTCGGCGTGGCCGCAGGCGCTCACGACTGGGATACGCCTCTTTTTTCCCATCCCGCCTCGAACAGATTGATCCGTCCGCCGGTGCGCGGGTGCGCGCGGCAGACGTCGTGATTCAGCCGGATGCCGAGTCCCGGCCGCTCCGGCAGGCCGAAGCATCCGTCCTCAGCCGACACGCGCGGTGCATGATCGACGAGGTCGTGGACCCACAGATCGGCGAAGTCGTTGAAGTGTTCGAGCATCTTGTAGTTCGGCGTCGCGACCGCGAGGTGCACGTTCGCCATCGTGCCGACGGGACCGCAGACGTTGTGCGGCGCCATCAGCAGGTAGTGCGCCGCCGCCCAGCCGGCGAGCTGCTTCATCGCGAGGAAGCCGCCGAAGTGCGTGAGGTCCACCTGCACGATGTCGGCGATGCCGCCTTCGATGAACTCGCGGATGTCGGCGATCGTGTGCGCGCGCTCGCCGGTCGCGATCGGAATGCGCGTCGCGTTGCGCACGCGCGCGAGCGCGGCGGCGTTTTCCGGCGGCACCGGTTCTTCGATCCATTCCGGATCGTACGGCTTCAGGACGGCCGCGACGCGCACCGCCGTCGCCGGTGTGAACCGTCCGTGCATCTCGACGAGGATCTGCACGTCGGGCCCGACGGCGTCGCGGACGCCGGCGATGATCGCCTCGGCGCGCCGCCGATCCGCGGCCGGCAGCTCCGCGCTGGCGGCGCCGAACGGGTCGAGCTTGAGCGCGCGGTAGCCGCGCTTGACGACCTCTTTGGCCAGCCGCGAGATGGCCGCCGGCTCTCTCTCCGCCTGATACCACCCGTTCGCGTACGCCGGCACGCGATCGCGGAAGCGGCCGCCGAGCAGCTTCCACACGGGGACGCCGAGCGACTGCCCCATCAGGTCCCAGCACGCGATGTCGAACGCGGCGAGCGCCGACTGCGTCACCTCGCCCGGCCGTCCGTACTCAGCCCGCTGCACGTTCCACGCGAGCCGCTCGACGTCGAACGGATCCGAGCCGATCACGTATCGCGGCGCCAGCTCCTCGATGCACGCGACGAGCGTATCGGTCTTGTTGACCATCCGCACTTCGCCGACGCCGGTGAGTCCCGTGTCGGTCGTCAGCTCGAGGAACACGAGCTCGCGCCACGGGGCGCCGACGATGGTGATGCGAGCTTCGAGAATTTTCACGCGCAGAGACTACTTCAAAACGGCCGCGCGCATTTGTTGCAGCCGCTCGCGGGTCAGCCATCGGCCTCGCACCATCACACCGAGCGGCGTCTTCAGCGTCGAGAGATCCTGAAGCGGGTTCCGCTCGACAAGCAGCAGGTCGGCGCGCTTGCCTACGCTCACGGTGCCGAACTCGTGGTCCTTACGCAGAAAGATCGCCGGCGCGACCGTCGCGGCGCGAAGGACTTCATGCGGTGACAGGCCGCTCTCGTGCAGCAACTGCAGCTCGCGGTGCAGCGGCGTCCCTGGCGCGAGTTGCGGAATGCCTCGCGCATCCGTGCCGGCGACCAGCGGGACGCCGGCGCGATGCAGCGCGCGGGCGACCTTCATGTTGAATGCGGGCAACCGATACAACCGGTTGACTCCGCCAATCGCCTCGTAGACCACCAGGGTCGATTGCACCGAGATGCCGGCATCGTGGATGCGAGTCGCCAGCGCGTCGATGCCGCGAGCCGAGCTCCGCCATGCGACCGGCGTCCAGAACGTCGTCAGGACGACCGCGAGCGCCACGCTCGCGATCGACGCGAGCGACGCGCGCATCCTCGCGGGCGCCGGCGAACGTGGCTCGCGCCAGATTTTCACCGCGAAGATTACCGAAGCGACCGAGCCGACCGCGACCAACAGTGTGAGCACGGTCACGATCATCCGAAGCGCAACGCTCTCGAACAGCGGACCGCCGGGCAGGAACAGGCTCAGGCACACGAACGCGACGAACGTGGCGAGCGCGATCCACCGGCTGTGCGGCGGTGCGCCGGACAGCGCCGCGGCGGCGATCAACAGGAAGAACGCGGTCGCGGTCACCAGCAGGTACCCGCGGTGGGCGGCGAGCGGGAGAAAGTAGATGTTCGACAGGTTGCCGAGATGCGCGAGCGGCTGTCGTGCCTCCAGCATCACGTCGACGCCCAGATTGTTCGGTGCGTGTCCGACGATCGGGATGCCGATGTCGCGCGCCGTGTCGATCATCTTCCGGTACGACGCGAGCGACAGGCCGGTCGTCGTGTCGTCGAGCTCGTGGAACTTGATGAAGTCGTAGCCGTCACGCGCCTGCGACCGGATATCGCGCTCAACATCGTCCGGTGTCCTGACGCGCGGCTCGTTCACGAACGCGCCCGCCGTGTAAATGGTCGGTCCGGCCAGCGCGCCCGCCTCGACACGCCGCTTCCATTCGAGCTCGGTCGCTCGGCGCGGGCTGCTGGGTCCCCCCATATTGACGACGGTCGTGATGCCGTTGGCAAGATACACGGGGCCATCCGCGAAATTCTCTCGCGGGCCGGGACCGAAACCCAGCAGATGCACGTGTCCGTCGACGAGTCCCGGGAGCAGGTACCGTCCCGTGCCGTCGATGATCGTCGCCTCGTCCGGTACCGCGGTATCAGTCGTGGCACCGATCGCGACGATGCGGTCGCCGCGCACAACCACCGTTTGCGCGGCCCAGGGGACGTCGACCCGCTCGCGATCCATCGGGATCACGTTGACGTTGACGAACGCGACCGGCTGCGCCGACGAGGCGTGAGCCCCGAAGAGGAGCACGAGGCCAGCGAGGGCGATTCGGATCCTTGGTTTCAAACTGCTCTATGCAGCGGCACGCGGGTCAATCGCGATCGAACACGATCACCTGCGCGAACGGCTTGCCGGCCGCGTCGACGCCGCGGACCGTCGCGGTCAACACGCGGTTGTCATCCGACACTTCGTAGGATCCCTGGCCGAGCGGCTGTCCATCTCTCTTCGCGCTCGTCTCGAGCACATGGGTGCCCACCCACGTCGACGCGATCGTGATGTTCGGCATCTGCTGGGCCTGCCCTGAGCCTGTCGAAAGGGATAGCGGCCGCTCTTTGCCATCGGGGTAATACGTCTGCGAGCCAGACTCCTGCTTGCCCGACATGTTCACACCGCCGTGCGTCATCGTCACGGCGGTGTCCGTCACGTCGAAGCGAAGCGTGGCGCTGTGGAACTGATGGTTCTCATGCCGCTGCGATTTCGCGAGATTGGCGGTCCACGTTCCTGCGAACGGATTCATGCGCAGCCTCCAATTCGTCTCACCGCTGACCGCTCGAGGTTTTTCGTGCCGGCGCAACAGGCGGCGCCGCGACCGGTGACGGCACCGTCAACGTCAGGTTGTATCTCGCGAGCGTCGTGCTGAGCGTCGTCGCCTTCGCGATCGTCGCGTTCAGATCCGCGATCGCCTTCGGCGTCTGGCTCTTCACTTCCGTGTAGGCGCGCGTCGTCTGCTCACCGATCGTCATGCCGCCCATCAGCCCGTTCTTCGCCTGGCCGACCTTCGTGATCAGACTGTCGTTCGCGCCGCGTCCACCGCCGCCGCCGAAGCCGCGCCCTTGCGGCTGCGTCAGCTTCGGCGCCAGCGACGCGAGCTCGCTCTTCAACGAGTCCACCGATGCTTTCACGTCCGCTGGCACGTCGCCGCGGCTCGCGACCGACGTCGACAGCTCGTTGATCTGACGCGTGAGGCTCGCGTGCGCGGCCGACGCGTCGGAGATGCGCGGCTGCAGCGCGTGGATTTCCATCGCCATGTCGTACTGCCGCTTCCGCTCGATCGACGTCAGGATGACCTCGGGATCGTCGTTGACGCGCAGCGGCTTGGTGTCGACCGTCTTGCCGTCGACGATGAGCGCGACGTTGTAGACGCCGGCGAGCACGAACGGACCGCTGACGGTCGCACCACCACCGCCGAATCCGCCGCCGCCGCCACCACCGCCCGGCGTCCCGCACCCCGCACCGTACGCCGCCTGAGGATCGGGGGTCTGCCCTACGGTCTGACCTGCAGTCTGACCAGGAGTCTGACCGCCAGTCTGACTCGCAGTCTGACCGCCAGTCTGACCCGCAGTCTGACCGGGAGTCTGACCGCCAGTCTGACCGCGGCCGGCCGCAGGGGGCGGGGCCGGAGCGGGCTGCACGCGCAGGTCCCAGCACGCGGTCTGGATGCCGGGCTTGTTGCTGTTGGCCAGCACCGGCCCGGAGATTTCACGCACCTCGCGACCGGCGGCATCGGTGATCTTCAGCTTCACGTCGCCGACCTGTTTCTTGTTCAACCACGAGAGCATCGCGGCCTGCGGCGGATTCTCGCCGTAGAAGGTCTGATCGCCCCAGAACTCGTAGTTCCGATCGCGCGCGGGCCGGCGGAACATCGCGTACGGCGGCGGGGAGAACAGCTTCGCGACAATTTCAGGAGTGGTTGTCGCCTGCGCCGCGGCGTACTCCTGGATCGGCTCGAGGTGATCGAGGATCCAGATCGCGCGGCCGTGCGTCGCGAGCACCATCGCGTTGTCGCGCGGATGGATTGTGATCTCGTCGATGCGCACCGTCGGCAGGTTCGCCTTGATCCGCGTCCAGCGGCGTCCGCGATCGAGCGAAACGAAGAGTCCGGTCTCCGCGCCGAGATACAACACGTCCGGATTCTTCGTGTCCTCGGTGATCGTCTTGACGACCTCGCCCTTCAGATTCCCCGCAATCGATCGCCAGCTCTGACCGTAGTCGTCGCTCGCGTAGACGTAGGTCTCGAAATCGTTGAGGCGGTGGTTGTCGAACGTCGCGTACACGCGCGCCTCGTCGAAGCGCGACGGCTGCACCTCCGACACCCAGCTGCCCTTCGGAATGCCCGGCACCTTGTCGATGACGTCGGTCCACGTGCGCCCGCCTTCGCGCGACACCTGCAAGTGACCGTCATCCGTGCCCGCATACAGGATGTTCGCGCGCTTCGGCGACTCCGCGAACGACACGATCGTCGGCCACGTCTGGATGCCGTCGTTTCTCGCGACCGTGATCTCGCTGCCCTTCACGCCCATCGTCACGATGTCGTCGCGATTCGCGTTGCTGGTGAGATCCGCGCCAAGCGCTTCCCAGTTGAGGCCGCGGTTCGACGAGCGGAACACGCGGTTGCCCGCGCCGTAGATGATGCTCGGGTTGTGCGGCGACATGTAGAGCGGCGTGTCCCAGTTCCAGCGAATCGCCGGGTCGCCAGGATTGGCCAGCGGACGAATCGGCATCGACTCGCCGGTGACGCGATCGAGGCGGACCATGTTGCCGTCCTGCGATTCGCTGTACGCGATGCGGTAGTCGGTCGGATCCTGAATGGCGACGAAGCCGTCGCCGCCCTGCACCGTCTTCCACTCGTAGTTCGCGATGCCGGCGGAGCCGCGCACCTGGCTCGGCCCGCACCAGCTGTAGTTGTCCTGCATGCCGCCGCAGACGTTGTACGGCGTCGCCATGTCGACGCTCACGTGATAGAAGAGGCCGACCGGCAGGTTCGGGAAGAACACCCAGGTCTTCGCCTGGTCGTGGCTCACCGCGAGACCGCCGTCGTTCCCAATCAACACGTGATTCGAGTTCGAGGGATCGATCCAGATCGCGTGCACGTCGTCGTGCGTCGACACCGCGATGTCGACGTGGACGTTCTTGCCGGCGTCGTTCGAGAAATGCAGGCCGACGCCGCCGTAAATCACGACGTCGGGGTCGTTCGGATCGATGCGGACCTGGCTGAAGTACATCGGCCGCGGGTTCTCGTCGTTGACCTTGCGCCACGTCGCGCCTGCATCGTCGGAGCGGTAGAGTCCGGTGGGGATGTTCGTGACGCCGGTCGCGTTGGTGCTGCGCCCTGGCTGCACCGCCGGCGCTTCATCAGGATTCCCGGCGGCGCCCCGGCCACCGCGGCCGCCCGGCGGCACTGCCCCTTCGATGACGGCGTACAGAATGTTGGGACGCTTGCGATAGACGTCGAGTCCGATGCGGCCGAGCGGGCCGTCGGGCAGGCCGCCGCCGGTCAGCCGCGTCCACGTCTCTCCGCCGTCAGTGGATTTCCAGATGCCGCTGCCCGGCCCGCCGCCGTTCATGCAGCACGCGGTGCGGCGGCGCTGATACGTGGACGCGTACAGAATCTGGTTGTTCGTCCCGTCCATCACCAGATCGTTGGCGCCGGTGTCATCGTCGACCTTCAGCACCTGCTTCCAGTTTTTTCCGCCGTCGGTGGTCTTGAAGACTCCCCGCTCGCCGCCCGGTCCGAACAGCGGTCCCGTCGCCGCGACGAACACCGTGTCGTTGTTGCGCGGATCGATGACGATGCGGTTGATGTGACGCGAGCTCTTGAGGCCGACATTCGTGTACGTCTTGCCGCCATTGGTCGACTTGTAGACGCCGTCGCCCCACGACGTGCTCTGCCGATTGTTCGACTCACCGCTGCCGACCCAGACCAGCTCGGGATTGCTCTGAGAAACCGTGACGTCGCCGATCGCGATGAGGCCGTTGTCCTGAAACTGCGGCTCGAACGTCGTGCCCGCGTTCACGGTTTTCCAGACGCCGCCGTGCGCGGTGCCGACGTAGAAGATGGCCGGGTTTGGTTCGTACACGGCGAGATCCGAGATACGGCCCGACATGCCCGCGGGACCGATCGGCCGGAAGCGCAGCGTATCGAACGGACCGCCCGCCGAAGCGGCGGCCGGGGAGGACGCCGGCGTTTGCTCGGAGCGCCCGACGATCGACTGCGCGCCGAAGGCGGCGAAGAGAGCTAGGACGAGAGCGAGAAATCGAGACGGCCTCATGGAGAGACTCCAGGTTTTAAGGACAGGTGCCGATTATAGGGCCGGAGCGCGCGAGACTTTTCCCGAAAGCGTCTCGGACCCGAGCGACAGGAACAGCTCCCGGTCGCCGACGGTGAGCGTGAACGCCATCCGGCGGTCGAGTCGCGCGGCCAGCGCGGCGATCAACGACGCCTCGATGGCGTACAGCTCCAGCGCGTCTGCGCGATGGATGCGCTCGCCCGCCAGATTCGCCACGAGCCGATCGATGTCTCTGGATGTGTACACGGCGACACGCGGCGCCGCCTTCGACGCACGATGCAAACGAGCCGCGTCGGGATTTCCTATCTCGATCCAGGACTGAATCGCACCGGTCATGTCGCGAACCGTGATAGCCGGCTCGTCGGGATCCGATAGTCCGCCGGTGGAGAACGCGATGCCTTCTGTGAACTCGAGCGCGTACGCGAGCACACGCGTCAGCAGATATTCTTCGGACTCGGAGGGATGTCGCGCAACGCGGAGGTCCAGCGATTCGTACACCTGGCGGTCCGCGTCGGCGAGATCGATGTGGACGTTGTAGATCGTCGCGCCGAGCGCCACGAGGTCAGCTTAGCCCCGATCCCCGCCGCGCTGACGACCGTCAGCCTTGATGCCCAAGGGTTCAAGCCGATCGCGAGGCCCAACAGGAATCCGCGCGTGGCGTCGATCGACGTCAATAGCAAAGAGGACGACTTGTCGAACATGGCGTGGGTTCTCGAGCTCCTCAATCATGAAGTGCGCCACATCCGCCCGCGACACCGTGGGGAAAAATCGACCGGCACATGCGCCCACCCGATAAGTGCCCGTGCGTGGTCCGTTCGTCAATGCCGCCGGTTGCACGATCGTCCATTCCAACGAAGTCGCCCGGATGATGGCCTCCTGACGCTCCTTGTCGGCAAACGCGTGCCGAAGAAGGAGGGGGATGAGGAGCCAATTGTAGAGAGGACCCAGCTGTCCCCGCGTCTCACCGACGCCGAGCGACGACTCCCAAATGATCCGCCGCACGCCGTGCTCCTGCATCGCGCCAACGATTTCCCGCGCGGCGTCCGACAGCAGTGACGTCGGGCTGAGGGAGCGGACGCCGAGTGCCGAGAGCACGGCATCGTGCCCGGGAATCGCGGCGCGGATCGACTCGGGGCGCTGGACGTCTCCCTGCACGACACGCAGTCGGGCATGAACCACGGTCATCTTGCCCGGGTTGCGCACGAACGCGCTCACGTCCATGGTTTCTTTGCAGTGCCTGGGAGACGAGCTCTCGCCCAGTCCTGCCCAGTCGCGCCAAAGATCAGGATGCGCATGCCGTCAGTCTGACGCGCGTCTCGCTAAGGTTTTTCCGCTCTCTTCGCAGGCAGCAATGTCGTCACCGGCGAAGGCAACCGGGAACCCGGAGGACCAGTGAACTCCTCTTTGGTGCCGTCCTCATAGGTCTGAACGAATTTCCAGACCAGACTCGAGCTCTCTTTGTCGTTCAGACCGAGCATCCCGAATTCGACGAATTCGTACGGGACGATTCTGCCGGTCCAGACGGCGCCGACGATCTTGCCCTTCGCGTCTTTCTTGAAATCAATCTTCCAGCCGGGCTTGAATTCGAAGTCATAGATGTTGACTCCGCTCGGGAACTCGCCCTCGATTCGAACGGTCGCGACCTGCTTCTCGTTGGGGACGCGCATCGTGTATTTCTCGCGCGCGCCTTGGGTGGATTCACCCGGCAGGATTCTGATGTGGGCGAAGGCCAGATGACTGAACACCAACGTCATCACCGTACCGAGCCACGCACGATTGAGCCATTCCAAGCGCTGTATCACTTCAGCCTCCGTTCGGAACTTCGCGGAGTTGCAGCCAGCGGGACCTTCAATCATTGCGCGGAAGCCGGTCCCACCACTGCAAAGACGACCGCACCAATTGTTACGGCTCCCCCTGTAGCGCGGGCGTTAACCGCGGCGGCTTGCGATGATGGGTTCCCTGCTCGTACGCGTACGCGAGCTTGAAGAGCGTCGGCTCGGCAAACGCGCGCGCCATGAACTCCAGTCCGACGGGAAGGCCGCCGGCTGAGAATCCGGCGGGCACCGTCATGGCCGGAAAGCCGATAGCAGGCGCCAGACGACGATTGTTGCCGGGGCCGGTACTGTCCACCACCGTGCGTGTCATGGCGTCGGGTGGAATGATCACGGGCGGGTGGTCGAACGTCGCGTAGACGAACGCATCGAGCCGATCATCAGCCATCGCCTTGAGCACGGCCTCACGCAGCGCTTCCTTCATTTTCAGCAGCTGCAGATACCCCGGTTCGTCGGTGGTGTGACCGACGACGCCCATCAGCACCCGCGTGCGCGACGGCACGACCTGGCCGGACAACAGAATCTCGCGCAGCGTCTTCACCGGCGCGTTCGGATGCTGGGCGAGGTACTGATCGGTCGCGGCTTCCGTCTCGAAGACGTTGCCGTCGTACACCTTCAGCGTACGGCCGGTCAGATCGGGGATGGTGACGGGATCGACGATCTCGGCGCCCAGCTTCTTCAAATCGCCGATCGCACGATCGACCACGACTCTCACCGACTTGTAGTCGGCGGACGAAGGATCGGTCCTCGTGTCGATGGCTCGAATGACGCCGATCCGCGCGCCCTTCAAACCGTCGGCGGACAGAAACTGCGTGTACGACGGTGGCATCTGTCCGACGGCATACGCGGTGACGGGATCGTTCGCGTCGTAGCCGGCGATGACGTCGAGGAGAATCGCGGCATCTCTGACCGAGCGGGTGATCGGACCGAGCGTATCAGTCGTCGGCCGTGCCGGCATCATGCCGAACCGGCTGACGAGCGGCAGCGTCGGCCGCAGTCCGACGAGATTGTTCACGGCGGCAGGCCCGCGGATCGATCCGCCGGTGTCCTCGCCGATGCCGGCCGTCGCAAAGTTCGCCGCGACGCCGGAGCCGGTACCGCCCGACGAGCCGCTTGCCGCGCGAACGGGATCGTAGGCGTTTCGCACGATGCCGAATGCCGATCCGATGAATCCCGACGCGTACTCGCCCATCGTCGTCTTGCCGAGGATGACCGCGCCGGCCTTCTTCAGCTTCGTGACGATCGTCGCGTCGCGCTGCGGGATGAAATCCTTGAACACCGCGGATCCGTACGTCGTCGGCATGTCGCTCGTTTCGACCTGATCCTTGACGAGCACGGGAACGCAGTGCAGCGGACCGACGGGACCGGATGCCGCGAACGCCGCGTCGAGCCGTTCGGCGTCCTGCAGCGCACGCCGGTTGACGGTCTGAACCGCGTTGAGTGCCGGCCCGGATTTGTTGTACGCATCGATGCGCTTGATGTAGAGATCGACGAGCGCGCGGCACGTGATGCGCTTCGAGGCAAGCGCCGCGCGCACGTCGTCGATGCTCGCTTCGAGCAGGTGAAATGGCGCGGGCTGCGGCCGCATACCCGCGAGCCCGATCGCGAGCGCGAGCACGAGGCCGCGGCTCATGATCGGCTGTAGCCCTGCGCCGCCATGCGCTTCCCGCTCATTTCGTAGGCGCCGGCGGGCAGGTCGTGGACGCCCGTGGCGTCGATCCAGGCGTTGTAGAACTTGAACAGCGCGCAGACGGTGATGGCATCGTAGATCGCCTCATCGCTCCATCCGGCGGCCCTGACCCGATCCACGTCCTCGCGCCGAATCTGATTCGACTGCGCGTTCATCTTCTCGATGAAGGCGAAGAGCGCCTTCTGCGCGTCGTCGATCGGCGCCGTGCGATAGTCCTCGAGCACGGCGTCGACGAGCGCGCGATCGCCCAGCAGCTCCGCCGCGACCGCGGCGTGCGAGCCGATTCAAAATGGGCAGTCATTGCGCCGCGACGTGAATGCCGCGATCAGCTCGCGTTGACCGGCAGAAAGGGGCGACGATCCGCGCATCACGCCCTGCGTGAACTCCGCGAGGTGCTTCGTGCGCTCGGTCTTGAACGCGAACAGATGCATGATCTGCGGCACCGGAAGACCCGCGCCGCGCATCTGCCGGATCGCGTCCGACCACGGGCCATCGCCCTGGCGGCCCTCCACCTCCGGCAAGTACATCGATTCCATGTGATGGACTCCTGAATGAGCGTCGAGAGGGAGATGTTACTGCACGAACGTGCTGACGTCGGCAATTCTGCGCGTGAAGCAGCCGTCAATCGCAGACCGTGTTGCGCTCGTCCTCAGATCGAGCCGGCTCAACGTCGTCGGCGCGCCTGGCGTCACGCGCCGATCGATGATCAGCGCGTGGCCTTGGTCGGCAAACGATCGGTAGGCAGTCACCGACCCGAGCGCGCTGAGGCGTCCGACCAGGAGATCGTCGAACCCGGCCGGCACATCGTCATACCGAAAGCCCAGATACAACAGGACGCGCGGCGCGTCCGCGACCGACTCGGTCAGCTCATCGCGCCGGCACTCCGGTCCCTCCGGCGCGTACGCCACGTCGACGATGTGCTGACCGTCGAGGCCGGCGTACCACCAAATCGCGGGCGTGCCGTAATGCGTCGTCATCCAGATATCGTCCGACTGCTTGCGGACGTTCAGCCACTGCACGGCCGATCGATCGTCGTGGCCGCGATTCTCGTTGCGCGCTTGCGCGCGGACGATCGCCGCGCGAAGGCCGCGCACGACGACGTCGCCGCAGATCACAATCGCGACGCACAGCCCGACAACTGCCGCGATGGGACGGCCTAAAGACCGTCTCGAATTCAAAAACATCCACGCCGCGTCGGCGAGAAATGCGACGCCGACGTAGAGCGCCGGCACAATCCACAACGTGAGCCGCTCGTAAAACGGGACGAGACCTAACGCCGCGAGCAGCATGGCGGACAGCGGCACCGTGGCGAAGAACACCGCAACTCGTCGATGCGTCGCCGCGCCGGCGATGAAGCCGGCGCCGGCTGCCAGCCACAAGAAGACGCCGAAGCGCGTGCTGCCCGGCTTCACACCGAATGCGGCCAGTTGCGTGCCGAACCAGTGCAGTACGCCCCATACGCCCGCCGAGGAGGGCGGAAGCGCGAACGCCCACACGCGTTGAAGGTACGCGGACGACGAGGCGTGCCGCAACACGAACGCGTAATTCAGCGCGAACGACGCGAGCCACACGAGTCCAAACGCCGAGAAGCGGACCAGCGATCGCCATCCGTCACGCCGCGCGATCATCGCCGCGAGCATCAGCGCGCACGCCGGCGTCACGAACAGCGCGCCGTTGGCGAACCACTGCGCGATCGCGGCGACGATCCAGAAGACGGCAGGCCTAAGCGTGCGTTTCACAATTAGGAATGTGGAATTCGGAATGAGGAATTCGCGCCACGAATTCTGAATTCCAAATTCCGCATTCTTAATTTCGCACTCTTCGATCGACCAGGCGGCCATCGCCGGCACGAGGAGCCCGAAGAACGCATCGGCGGAGTACGACTTCAGCTCGAGGAAGTAGAACGTGAGCCACTGAGAACAGGCGCAGAGGATCACGAGCACCGGCGCGCCGATCGCCGTCATCCATCGCCGCCCAATCCAGACAGCGGTGGCGATCGTGGCGACGCCGAACAGCACCGGCAGCAGACGCAGCGCGCGCTCGCCGGTGCCGAGCGTGAGGACCACGAGACGCTCGAGCACGAGCCAGCCGAACGGCGCCGTCTGTCCGAGCCACAGCGCCTCGAGATAGTTCGGGATGGCGCGGTCGCGCACGTTGATGGCGAGGAGCTCCTCGTCGAGCCACAACGGGCGCGCCGCGGCCCATTGCACGACGAGCAGCGCGGCGCCGGCCGCCGCGATTCCTGCGACGAAAAGGGGCCGTACCCCTTTTTCGCGCGCCATCACAACAGCAGCTGAAAGTAGATGAGCGGCGTGCCTCGGTACGTGACGCGTCCGACTTCCTCGAAGCCGCACTTGCGATAGAACTCGCCGGCGCCCGCTTTGGCGTCGTACGCGTCGAGAAAGATCGCGTCGGCCGGCCACCGCTCGGCGATGGCGCGCGCCTGCTCGACACATTGCCTGCCGATGCCCTGCCCCTGCGATTCGACATCGACGGCCATCGACAGCAGATAGACCGGCGTCTTCACGTCGGCGAAATAGCTGCGGTCGATGGCCCAGGGTTTTTTCGTCTGCAGGGTCAGCGTCGCAATGATGCGGCCGTCATGCCAGGCGACGTACACGCGCGATCGTTTCATGCCCGACAGGATGCCGTACTCGCTCGAGGCGTAGGACCAATGGCCTTTGCCGTGTTGCCGCGTCAAACGGTCGGCGACGTCGTTTCGCAGGCGCGCGATCGCAGCGGCGTCCTCAGGCGTCGCCTCCTCGAGCGTGACGCGCATCAGCGGAGGATGCCTTCGTCGCGAAGCGCGTTCGCGGCGAGGTCGACTGCCGCGAGCGCCGCCAGATCGTCTCCGCGGGTGGCCGCGCTGACGAACAGCCACGCGCGCGATCCGCGGCGCACGTGGCCCACCAGCCACCGCACATTCCGCCCGTCTCGATCGGTGGCGCTGCCGGTCTTCGCGCTGACGATCGCGTCGGCCGGCCACGGCGCAGCGAACGGATGCTCACCGGCCGCGTTGACGATGAGGCCGCGCGGTTGGACGAGGATGTCCCTCACCGTCGTCATCGCGGTGCGGCTCACCGGCAGATCGCCGGCATACAACCGCCGCAGAAAACGCAGCTGCTCGTCGGGTGAAATCATCAGCGACTGACCCAGCCAGAACGTCGTCAACCCGCTCGATGGATCCGCGTTGCCGTAGTCGAATCGCTTCAGGTAGTCGCGCTCGCGTGCCATGCCCAGCTTCTCGGCGATGCGTTGGAAATACCAGACGACGGAGTTGCGCATCGCCGACGCGAGCGTGTGATCGCGGCGCCACGACTCGTACGCGCGTGGCACGCGTCCCACTTGAACGTGTCATCCGGTCCGGAGACGACGCCGGCGTCCAGTGCCGCGAGCGCGTGCGGAATCTTGAACGTCGACGCCGGCGAGACGCGCACGCCGCACGCTGCCGACGGGCTGCGCCGCACTTGCCCGACACCGATTTCGAAGAGGA
>MNEX01000274.1 GCA_001917905.1 Acidobacteria bacterium 13_1_40CM_65_14 | reverse complement strand
CGCGATCACGCCCGGATCCGCCAGCGTCGTCGTGTCTCCGAGCGCCTTGCCTTCGGCGATGTCACGCAGCAGCCGCCGCATAATCTTGCCCGAGCGCGTTTTTGGGAGATCGGCTGCGAACAGGATGTCGTCGGGCCGCGCGATGGCGCCGATCTTCTTGACGACGTGCTCCTTGAGATCCTCGGCGACCTTTGCGCTGTTCGGCTGGCCTTCCTTCAGCGTGACGAACGCGGCAATCGCCTGACCTTTGATCGAAGTAGGTCAGCGTGCGGCGATCGCCCGGCTCGCCTTCCCAGATGAGCGCCGCCTTGTTGCGCCGCGGTCCGCGAACGTGGCGGTCGAGGCAGTTGACGCTGACGTTGATCGTCCCGCCGACGAACCACTTCGCGTGCGGCGGCTGCCAGTCGAGGACCTTGTCCCACCGCCGCGACCATTCGAGCTCGCTCGCGAACGCTGCCCAGAAGCCTTCGGGATCGCGCTCCGCCTCCGCGTACACACGCTCGTCGCGCACGTGCGCCTGCGCACGGAACTCGGGCGGCGGTGAAATGGTTCGGTCTTCGCGGAGGAGATCGTCGAACTCGGCGTGCGCCTCGGGCATGCGGCCGATTCTACGTCAGCCGCTCGCGTTGTGGTCGGTCTTCCCTCTTCCGTTTGAACGCAAAGACCGCGAAGACCGCAAGCAATTGTTTGGGCTTTGCGCTCTTTGCGGCCTTTGCGTTCTTTGAGCGTGATCGCCGGCCTACGAGCCGAGCGCAGCCAGGCGCGCACGAACCTGGCCGACCAAGTCGGAGTGCGAGATGGTGCCGTACCGCAGAAACGCACGGTAGTGCTCGATCGCCGTCGACGTGTCGCCGCTCTCGTCGGCGACGACGGCGAGGTTGTAGTGCGAGCCGGCGTTGCGCGGACTGATGCTCAACGCACGATGGAGAAGATCGCGCGCGTCCGCCGTGCGACCGGCGGCGCGCTGGATGAGGGCAAGGTTCACCAGCGACTCGACGTTGCGCGGATCGCCGGTGAGCGCGACGCGGAATTCCGCCGCGGCGACGTCCAGACGGTTCGATCGCATCATCGTGACGCCGAGATTGTTGTGCGCCTTGATGTACGTCGGATCGATGGCGATGGCGCGCTGGAACTGCCGGACCGCTTCGTCGGTCTGGCCGCGGTCCTGATATAGCAGACCGAGATTGTTGTGCACTTCGGCGCTCGAATCGTTCTGTTCGAGCAGCTGGCGATACTGCGCCAGCGCCTTGTCGTAGTCGCCGATGCGCTGGAAGTACAGCGCCAGCGCAAAGTGATTCTCCGCGGGCGGTGTGGGGGCCGGAGCCGGCGCCGGCGCCTGTGGCGCGTCGGCCGGTCGCGCCGGCGCAGCGGCGCGGCGCGTTGGCGCTGATCTCGCCGGTGCAGGCGGCGTCGTCTCTGCGGTCCGCGGCGCGCTGACCGACGGCCGCGTCTCGGCCGGCGCCGTTCGCGGCGCAGTCGGCCGTGGCGCACTCGCCGGCGGCGCGGACGGTTGCGGCGCGGGCGGCTGCGAGGCTCGCGCGGACTGCGGCTGCGGCGCAGGAACGGGCGACGCTGGCGCTTGACCACGCGCGGGCGCAGACGAAGCGGTCGCGGAACCGGCGGGCGGCGGCGGCGTTGTTTTCGTTGGTGTCGTTGGCGTCGTTGGTGTCGTTGTTCCCAGGGGCGCCGGAGCGGTCGTCGTTCGCGGAGCGACCGGTGGCGGCGGCGGTGGTGTACTCAACCGCGGCGCGTTGGCAGGCGCCTCGGGCGTGACCGGCCGCGATGGAAGCGTCGGCAGCGGCGTTTTTTGAGCCGTTCTCTGCGTGGCGGTCGGCGGCGGCGAAGACGAGGGCGTCAGGACGAGGATCAGCGCCGACAGCCCGACAAAGCCGATGGCGATCGCGGCGCCACCGTACACCAGCATCTTGCCGAGCGACGGTCCGCTGTCACGCGGCTGCGATCGCGGATAGCCGAGCGTCGCCAGCACCGCATCAGTGCGGGCCGTGCGGCCACCTTCAGGATTGCCCTCTCGCTCCGCCGATTTGTTTCGGCGCAGCGCATCCAGGATCACGCTCACGAGAATCTCACGGGGCGAATCGCGTCAGCAAGTACGTCATGGCCCCGACCGCGAAGGCCGACGCCAACAGCACGACCGCAGCGGCCGTCGCGAGCGATGCGCGCTGCTTGAGCCGGTGCCTCAACCGCGGCACAAGGTCCAGACTTTGCGCGGCATGCACGATCATCTCGTCCGTGATGCGGCTGGTGTGCAGCGAGTAGCCGGCGAGCAGCGCGCGATCGCAGATTAGGTTGATCAGACGCGGAATGCCGCTCGACAGGCGATGCACTTCGTCGATGGCTTTGGGCGTGAACGTCACCGCCGCCGAGCCGCCCGCAATCGTCAACCGGTGCGCGACGTACGCGCCAACAGTGTCGCGATCGAGCGGTTTCAACTCGTACCGGATCGACACGCGTTGATCGAGCTGCCGGAGCTGCGGCGATCGCAGCAGCGTCTGCAGGTTCAACTGGCCGACGAGGATGATCTGGAGCAGTTTCTCTTTGTCGGTCTCGAGGTTCGACAGGATCCGAATCTGCTCGAGCACCGGCAGCGGCAGGTGCTGCGCCTCGTCGATGATCAGGACCGCGCTCGCTTTGAGCGGAATCAGCGACAGCAGGAAGTCGTAGATCGTGTCGATCAACTCCTGCTTGGTGACGCTGGCCAGCCGTCCCGCCTTCATCTCGTCGCGCGAGACGATGCCGAAGTCCTGAAGGATGCGCTTGAGCAGATCCTCCTCCGACAGGAACGGATTCAGGACGAGCGCCGTGAACGTCGTGCGATCGATTTCTTCCAGCAGCGCGCGGCACAGCGTCGTCTTACCGGTGCCGATGTCGCCGGTGACGACGACGAACCCTTCGCGGCGCCGAATGGCGTACTGCAGAAGATCGAACGCGTTGGCGTGCGACTCGCTGCGATAGAGATACTTCGGGTCCGGCGTCAGGCTGAAGGGCTTTTCCGCGAGCCCGTAATAGCGTTCGTACATCTTTTACTCTGTGCGCGGGGCCCAGCCCTGCGCAACCTTTCTATGCTCGCGCGGCCCCACCCCCGCTCGCCTCGCTCGCGCCTTCGCGCTCGCGAAGGCCGCAGGCGCTCCGCGGCTCGCTGGTTCGCTCGCCGCGCTGGTTGAAAACGACTATCCGCTCAGTCGTCGTCACAGAATTTTCGGTGTCAGCAGAATCACGACTTCCACCCGCTTGCGCGTCACGACCGTGCCGCGGCCAAACCAGCCGCCGGAGATCCCGAGATTTTTTCGCTCGCGAACCTCGCGCTCGCGCGTGAAGCCCGGGATGACGAGCGTCTCGCCGTCGGCGACGCGCGCGAGCATGTCGGACTCGGCGGCGATGGGCGCCTTCAGGATCGGGCTGACGCTCAGCATCACCGCCGAATCGGGTGCGATCTGTGGCGTGACGCTCACGGTCAGGGCGTCGGTGCGCACGATCGCCGGCTCGTTGTTCAGCGTGACGAGCCGCGGGTTCGCCATCACCGACACCTTGCCGTGCGCGGCGAAGAGACCGAGGAGTTTCTGGACGTCAGTGATGCGCATCCCGGTCAGCGATGGCCGTGCGGCGGCGCGCTGCGCCGGCGTCTGATCGCCGACCATCTGCGCCGCGAGCACGGTCCAATCGAGCGACGGCGCCTTCTCGTCATTGAGCTCGACCTCCACGACGTGCGCCTCGATTTGCACCTGACGATGGACGCGGTCGTGCACCGCTTCGAGATATAGGGCGACCCGATCCAGACGCTCCGGAAAGTCGGTCACCTGCAGCAGTCCGGCCTTGCGATCCACGTTGAAGCTCGCGCGCTCGGACAGCAGCGTCTGCACGCCTCTCGACAACTCCGAGAAGAGATCCGTTTTCGTCGCGGTCGAGATGTTGGCAAAGCTGGTCGCCGACGGGTCGCTGCCGACCGTCCCGATAGTTGATGTCCCGCTGCGCTGGGCCGCGATGTAATTGATGTCGAAGATGCGCGTGTCGGGCTCGCGCTTGAACACCCGGATGACGGTCCCGTCCACCGCGTAGTCGAGCCCCAGCGGCGCGAGGATCAATCCGAGCGCCTGGCGGACCGTCACGTTCTTCAGCTCGCCGATGAACGAGCCGGCGATCGCCGGGTCCGGCACGACGCTCAGGCTCGTCCCGCGCACCAGCAACAGCAGCAGATCCTTGATGGGAACCGCCTGCGCAAACGTCAACGTGAACGTGCGGTTGTCGAGATCCGCGCCGACCGCCCGCTCGTCGAGCTGCGTCAGCGGCAGCGTCGGCATCTGTCCGGGCCGTGCTGGTTGTGCTTGAGCGATCACGGACACACCAAGCACGAGCCAACCACCGGCCACCGGCCACCAGCCACTGCGGGCAGACACGGATCCCACGTCCCTGAGTTTCGGATCGGCACACGACGGACGATAGATGTAATCGTCAGTGCAATCGTGAGAAAACGTGTTGATTCAGCCCGCGGGCTAGCTCGTGGGCGGGACGTCGATGACGCCGGGCGGCGTCTGCTTGCGGAAGATGGCCGAACCGAGCAGACCGCCGAGCGTCGAGAAGATGGCGCCGATGAAGAGCCAGAACATGAACGCGACGATGCGGCTGACGATCAACAGCACGCCGCTCTGTTCTCCACGGCCGTATCGCTCGAGCGTGTCGCGCATCTCGGGCGGCAGCGTACCGACCATTTCGATGAGACGCTGCATCACCTCTCGCTCCATCGGTCCGATCATGATCGAGATGGGAATCGACAACAGCACCTGGACGACTGCGCCGATGAGGCCGGCGAGCAGGCCGACCAGCGCGCCGTCGCCCGGCGTGATCGGGGCCGCTTGATTCTGCTGAAAGACGTACGCGGCCACCAGGCCGCCGCCGACCACCCAGAGACAGCAGCACAGATTGCCGGCCGCAATGAGCGGCAGCGCCGACAGGACACCCATCACCAGCCCGCCGATGAGTGCCGGTTGGCCGTAGGGACTAGTCGTAGTACTCACGGCCGAGGTGCGTGATCAGCTCCTCGCCTTTGAGGAACCGCAGCGTGTTTTTCAGTTTCATCAACTGGATGAACAGATCGTGTTCCGGATACAGCCCGGGCGCGTGCACCGGGCTCTTGAAATAGAACGAGAGCCATTCCTGAATGCCGTGCATGTTGGCGCGTCTGGCGAGATCGAGGAACAGCGCGACGTCGAGCACGATCGGCGCGGCGAGAATGCTGTCGCGGCAGAGAAAGTTGATCTTGAGCTGCATCGGATAGCCGAGCCATCCGACCAGATCGATGTTGTCCCACCCTTCCTTGTTGTCGCCGCGCGGCGGGTAGTAGTTGATGCGAACGACGTGGCACAAGTGCGCGTAGAGGTCCGGGTACAACTGCGGCTGCAGGATGTAATCGAGCACCGACTTCTTGCTTTCTTCCTTCGTTTTGAACGACTCGGGATCGTCGAGCACCTCGCCGTCGCGGTTGCCGAGGATGTTGGTCGAGTACCAGCCGTCGACGCCGAGCAGCCGCGCCTTGAGACCCGGCGCGACGATCGTCTTGATCAGCGTCTGTCCCGTCTTCAGATCCTTGCCGGCGAGCGGCGTCTTCGTTTTCGCGGCGAGATTGACCAGCGCGGGAATGTCGGCGGTGAGATTGGGCGCCGCGTTCGCGTACGGAATCCCCTCGCGGATGGCCGCGTACGCATACACCATGCTCGAGGGGATGTCGGGATCGTTCTCCTCGAGGGCGCGCTCGAAGGTCTCGATCGTCTCGTGCGCGGGCGACTCGGTCATGAACACTTCGGTGCTGCCGCACCAGACCATGACCAGCCGATCGAGGGCATGGTCTGCCTTGAACTTCTTGATGTCGGCGACGACCTGCTCGGCGAGATCTTTCTTGTTCTTGCCCTTCTTGACGTTCGGTCCGTCGAGACGTTTCACGTAGCGTTGATCGAAGACAGCCGGCCACGGACGAATCTTCTCGAGCTCGGGCCGCACCTGATCGAGCAGCGACGGCTCGATCACGCCCGCGGTGCGCGCCGCCGCGTAGCAATCGTCGTCGAAGATGTCCCAGCCGCCGAACACGAGATCGTCGAGCGAGGAGAGCGGCACGACGTCGCTGATCTTCGGCGAGCGGCCTTCCGTGCGCTTGCCGAGACGGACCGTGCCCATCTGCGTCAGCGACCCGATCGGTTTGGCAATTCCTTTGCGAATGGCGAGCACGCCGGCAATCGTGGTGGTGCTGACGGCGCCCAGGCCGACCAGCAGCACACCCAGTTTGCCGCGCGCTGGAGCAATGTCGACAGGCGTAGGCATGAACGACGAACTATATAGCTTTCAGCTCTCAGCTGTCAGCTCTCAGCGCACCAGAAGCCGTCAGATGTCAGCTCTCCGCGATCAGTTGAAACCGACGGGTGCTGTAAGCTGAAAGCTGAGAGCTGAAAGCTGAGATGTTCCTGAAGCGCGACGATCCGCACTCGCTGGTCGTCGGCATGACCGGCGTGAAGATGGGCGACCGAGTGGCGCAGATCGGCTGCGCGCACGGTGGACGTCTCGGAGCGGTGGCGGGAAAAGTCGGGTTGTCGGGCCGCGCGGTGGCGATCGTGCCCGATGAGCCCTCGTCTGCGCGCGCGCGCAAAGGCGCGGCCGACGCCGGCGCGCTCGTCGAGATCGAAGTCGCGCCGCCGACGCGGCTGCCGGTTGAAGACGAAGGGTTCGATCTCGCGGTGGTCGACGACACCGCCGGACTCATCGGCGCGCTGCGGCCCGACGATCGTGTCGCGTCGATCCGCGAGCTGCTGCGCGTGCTGCGGCCCGGCGGGCGCGTGATGATCATCGGCGCCGCGCCGCGCGGCGGTCTCGGCGCGCTGCTCTCGCGCGCACAGACCGGACCGCCTTTTGCCGCATCGGGCGACGCGGGCACCGCGCTTCTGACGGACGGATTCAAATCGGTGCGAACGCTGGCGGAGCGCGAGGGCTTGGTGTTTGTGGAGGGAATAAAACCGCGCTGAACCTCTCCACCACAGAGGAAAGGAGGACAGGAGGATTTTTAGCTCCGCGTCTCCAGCGTCCTCCGCGGTGGAGAGTTACCGTGCACACGTCAGATGTCTGCCTCCATCGATCGGGATGGTCTCGCCGGTCATCCAGCCCGCGCGATCTGACGCAAGAAACAGAATCAGCTCCGCGATTTCTTCAGGACGTCCCGGTCGCCCGAGCGGATGTGTTTCCTTCGATCGCTCGAGGAACGCGGAGTACTGCGCGTCACCCATCCCGGATCGGCGGTGCAAGTTCGTCACCGTGACGCCGGGATTCACGGCGTTCACACGCACGCCGATCGGCGCCATTTCGATCGCGGCACACCGTGTGAGTTGATCCACGCCGGCCTTGCTGACGCAGTATGCGAGCACGCCGGGAAACGATCGCAGGCCGTTGACGCTCGACACGTTCACGACGGCGCCTTTGCGTGCGGCCAGGTGCGGCGCGGCGGCGCGCATCAACCGGAACGGCGCCGTCAGGTTGACCGCCATCATCGTGTCCCATACCTCGTCGGTCGTCTTGTCGAGCGTGCCGGTGGCGATCACGCCGGCAGCGTTCACGACCACATCGACCGCACCTGAGTGCTCGATCGCCGCGCGCACGATCCTGGTCGCGGCCTCCGGCGCCGTGACGTCGGCGGCGCATGCCACCGGCCGCCCACCGGCGGCGCTCACTTCCTTGACGACCTCAGCCAGTGCCTGCTCGTCACGTCCGACAAGCACGACGATCGCGCGCTCGCGCCCAAATGCTTCAGCCGTGGCGCGCCCAATCCCACTGGTCGCGCCGGTCACGATGATGGTTTTGTTCGCAAATGACATGCGGGAAGTCTAGCCCAGCCAAGTCCGCCTGCAATTGTCTCGAGCCCGACTTCAGCCTGACTCCAGCCTGACTTCAGCCCGACTCGAGCCTGACTGCAGTCTGACTTCGTGGACAGGTGTCCCGGCGGGAGCACAGCCCGACCTCAGCCGATCGCTGGTAACCTGCGAAGTTTCAACGGGAAACGACCGAAAACTGTAGGCAAGGCTTTTGCGGTGGAGGCGACTGGTTCCCATGAAAACCGACGTGTATTCGCCGCGCGAGATTGCACTCGCGGCCGGTGTCTCGGAAGAGCAAGTCATTTCCGCCCTGGCGCGGCCGGATAGCCCCGCGACTGTTGAGGGCTTTATCCGCCACGCCGACGCCGTGAGCCTGGGCCGGATGCTCGCCGCGAAAAGGACCCGTACCCATGTTTCTGGCGATTCCAGCCCCAAAGGCGTGCGGCCCCTTTTCGCCCTGTTCGCCGACGGACCGGCGACCTCGCGAACGGCGACCGTGCCGATCGCGCTGTCGAGCACGCTCCACATTGGTCTGATTGCCGTCGCCGTGTTCGTCGCCACCTTCAACCTCGCCCCACGCGCCGCGACGATTGCCGACGACCGTCCTGCGGATCCAATGCACCTGGTGTTCCTCGCGACACCGGGACAGGGCGGCGGTGGAGGCGGTGGCGGACTCCAGCAGAAGGCGCCGCCGCCGAAGGCGATGCGCGAAGGTCATCACGCGATCAGCAGTCCGCTGCCCGTACGCCGCGAGCCGAAGCCCGTCGTCGAAACGCCGAAGCCGCCGGAACCGAAACCCGAGCCGCCGCTCAAGGCTGAACAGCTTCCGGTCGTCATCGCACCGATCGTGACCGCGCCGGCCGACAATCGGTCGCGCATCGGCGTCCTCGAGCAGACGACCGCCGAGAACGACAGCCACGGCCCTGGAAAAGGCGGCGGGACCGGCACCGGGACGGGGACCGGCATTGGCGAAGGGGACGGCACCGGCGTCGGACCCGGATCTGGCGGCGGCACCGGCGGCGGTCCGTATCGTCCCGGCAGCGGCATCGAACCGCCGCGACTTCTGCGAGAAGTCCGTGCGGATTACACCGAAGACGCGCGACGCCGTGGTCTGAGCGGCGAGGTCGTGCTGGAGATTGTCGTCCGCCGCGACGGTTCGGTCGGTGACGTGAAGATTCTGCAAGGTCTCGGCGGGGGACTCAACGATCGGGCGGTGCAGGCGGTGCGGCAGTGGCGGTTTTCGCCGGCGCAGCGTCACGGCACGCCGGTCGATGTCATCGTGGAGGTCGCGGTCGAGTTCAAACTGCGCTGACTAAGCGGAAAGCCGACCCGAGCCAACGCCGCGAGCGACCGAGCGAGCGGCGAGGCGCCTGCGGCCTTTGCGAGCGCAGCGCGCGAGTAAGGCGAGCGGGGTGGGGCCCCGCGAGCGCGAAGTGAAGCGGGCGGGGGTGGCACCCCGCCACGGATAAAGGAAGATGCTGTTTCTCCTGCTCGTCACGCTGATTTCCATGCTGCTCGCCGTGATCATGAGCGTCATCGCCTGGCGCGCCGCGCAGGAAGAGAAGCGCCGCTCCGACGCCCGCATCGCCGCGCTCGCCGCCGAGATTCATGACACCGATCGTCCGCACGCCGCGCCGCGCGCCGAAGCTGATCTCGATTTGCGCCGCCCCGTCGAGACGCCGGTCTCCTTGCCGGTCACGGGTCTCTTCGAAACGAGCGGCGCCGCGCGCACTGGTCCGCGGCTTGCGACGGTCGTCGGGATCGGCCTGCTTGTGTTTGGTTCGGTCGCCGCCGTCGCCTTCGTGCTCGGCACCGGATCGACCGCCGCAACCGCGCACGTCGCATCGCCCGCGAACCTCGAGAACCGAGCGAACCAAGCGAGCTCCGCGAACCCTGCGAACCATGCGACCTCCGAGAACCTTGTTCCTCTCGAGCTCCTGGCACTCGGGCATGAGCGCAACGGCGACCGGCTCATGGTACGCGGCGTGGTCCGCAATCCTTCTGCGGGCCGCGAGATCGATCGCGTGATCGCGGTGGTCTTCCTCTATAACCGCGACGGCGGATTCCTCGCGAGCGGCCGGGCCGCCATCGAATCGACGGCGCTCGTTCCCGGCGGTGAATCCGGCTTCATCGTCGTCGTGCCCGGCGCGAGCAACGTCGGGCGCTATCGCGTCAGCTTCAGAACCGAGGACCGCGTCGTGCCGCATGTCGATCGGCGCGATCGCGGACAGGAGAAGAGCTAGTGGAGCGTCCTCTCGAATTCATTGCCGGGCCGCTCCGTCGTCGCGGCCCGAGAATCGCGATCGAAGGCCTGTTGTGGATAGTACTCAACCCGTTCAAACGGTGCGCTAGGATGTCCCGGATGGTTCGTGCCGTGCCCATCGCCGTCATGCTCGCCGCGGCGCTCGTCGTGTCGCTGCACGGTCAACAGGGCCAGCCGCCGCAGACGCCGACTCGTCCGAGTGGCGATGAACAGGGCTTCAGGTTCAAGAGCGGCGTCGAGCTGATCAATGTCACGGCGACCGTCTCCGACGTCAGCGGCCGCTTCGTCTCCGGTCTGCGTCCCGAAGACTTCGTCGTCTACGAGGACAATCAGCCGGTGCAGGTGACGCACTTCAGCGCCGAGCGCGTGCCGGTCAGTCTCGGCATCGCGCTCGACACCAGCGGCAGCATGGCGGGTGAGAAAATTCAGGCCGCCCAGAGCGCGCTCGATCGATTTCTCTTCGACCTGCTCGATCGACAGGACGAGATCTTCCTGTACCGCTTCAGCAACGATCCGGTGCTGCTGCAGTCGTGGACGACGGATCGGCCGCTGCTCTCGCGGGCGATCGGCCGCGTCGTGCCGAACGGCGGCACCGCGATGTACGACACGGTGGCCGAGGCGATCCCGCTCGCGCAGCGCGGTCAACATTTGAAGAAAGCGCTGGTCGTGATCTCCGACGGCAACGATACCGCCAGCCGCACGAGCATCGTGGAGGTGAAGCAGCTGATTCGCGAGAGCGAAGTGCTCGTCTACGCGATTGGCATCGACGGCAACGGCGAGACGACGACGGCGCGCACGCCGCCCCCCCGCCTGCCGTTCCCGATTCCGCTGCCGTTTCCCGGAAGCGGCCGCGGCGGCCGGCGCCCGGGAGGCTGGCCGCAGCCGCCCATCGGTGGCGGTGGCGGCGGATGGCCGCGGAGCAGCACGCCGAACGACGATCGCGTCAACGTCGTGGCGCTGCGCGACATGACCGACGACAGCGGCGGCCGCACCGAGATCGTGCGCGATCCGCGCGACCTCAATCCCGCGACCGCGAACATCGCCGACGAGTTGAGCAAGCAGTACTACCTCGGCTACCCGTCAACGGGAAAGAAAGACGGCCGCTGGCATTCGATCCGCGTCGAACTGCGCAACGGCAACTACCGCGTGCGCGCGCGCCGCGGATATGTTGCGAGCTAACCATTGCGGATTGAGGATTGCGGATTGCGGATTTATTGTGGATTGATCGATCGGCGATTGTGACGTCAGCCGACAACAATCTACAATCACCCGGCAATCGACAATCAATCCGCATTCCGCATTCCGCATTCCGCATTCCGCAATCCGCAATCCGCAATCCGCAATCCGCAATCCGCAATAGAATGTGCCGTGCCTGTCCTCGCGACGGCGCTCGGCCTCAGTCTGCTCGGTAGCTGCGGCGGGCTGCTCGTCGCCTCGTCGCTCATTCTGTTTCCCCGCCGTCTCCGAACGCGCGTCGTGCCGTGGCTGGTCAGCTACGCCGTCGGCGCGTTGCTCGGCGTCGCGTTTCTCGCACTCCTGCCCGAAGCGCTGGCCGAACTCGCGCCGGCGTCCGTCTTCGGCACGCTGCTCGCCGGCATCGTCGCCTTCTTCATCCTCGAAAAGCTGGTGCTCCTGCGCCACTGCCACACCGACGAGTGCGAGGTGCACGGCGCGACGGCGCCACTCGTATTCATCGGCGATGCGTTCCACAATTTTCTCGACGGCGCGATCATCTGTACCGCGGTGATGACGTCGGTGCCGCTCGGTGTGAATACCGCCATCGCGGTGGCGGCGCACGAGATTCCGCAGGAGGTCGGCGATGTCGCCATCCTGCTCGCCTCCGGCTACAGCCGCGGCCGCGCGCTGCTGCTGAACCTGGTGACCGGCGCTTCGGGCATCGTCGGCGCGCTCGTCGCGTTTCTGACGGTCGAGATCGTTCCCGGCGTCCGGCCGTTCATCCTCGCGATTTCCTCCGCCAGCCTCTTGTACATCGCGATGTCGGACCTGATTCCGGATCTTCATCGGGGCGAGATCGACGCCAACGCGGCGCGGCAGGTGCTGCTCATCACTGCCGGCATCGGGACCATCGTGCTGTTCGAACGCCTGGTGGGATAGATGATCGATAAAGTCAATCTCGCCACGGTCGAGAAGATGTGGCGGCGCGAAGTCGAAGCCGCCACGACGTACCGCCACCTCGCGACCCGCGAAAAAGATCCGAAACGCCGCGACATCCTGCTGCGCCTCGCCGAGCAGGAGGACAACCACGCGACGCGCTGGTCGGAACGGATCGCCATGGCCACGGGACGCGCGCCCGATCCCGAGGAAGTGAAGCGCGGTCTGTCGTGGTTTCAGCGCATCTCCGATCAGAGCGTCGTGCTCCACCGGCTCGAGCAGGAAGAGAACAAGGCGGAAGCCGAGTACGACCAGTTGATGTCGCGCTTGAGCGACCCGACGGATCGCAAGATTGCCGAAGAGGCGATGCTCGAAGAGCGCGACCACGCGGTCGTGCTGCGGACGCTCGCCGGCGGTGCGATGCCGACGCCGCGATCGACGCTCGATTCAATTCTGCGGCGCGAGCGCTGGCACGTGCGCGGCACCGGCTGGATTGGCGACGCGATCTACGGCGTCAACGACGGACTCGGCGCGGTGTTCGGCATCGTGTCGGGCATGGCCGGCTATACCGGCGGCAGCGAGGTCGTGCTCGCCGCCGGTCTCGCCGGTACGCTGGCGAGCGCGCTGTCGATGGGCGCCGGCGCCTACCTCGCGTCGAAATCCGAGCGCGAAGTCTACGAGTCGGAAGTCCAGCGCGAACGCGCGGAGATTGAAGAAGACCCGCACGAAGAGCTTCTCGAGCTCGAGCTGTTTTATCAGTTGAAAGGATTCGAACCCGAAGAAGCGCGCGCGATGGCGGAGCGGATCCAGAAAGAGCCCAAGCAGTTCCTCCGCACGCTCGTCCACGAGGAGCTCGGGCTGTCCGAGGAAACGTTTCCGAACCCGTGGCGATCGACGCTGTCCGCGACCGTCTCAACCGCAATCGGCGGGTTCATCCCCATCATCCCGTTCTTCTTCACCGTCGGTATGCCGGCGGTCATCGCGTCGTTCATCATCAGCACGGTCGCGCACTTCCTCGTCGGCGCGTCGAAGGCGCTCGTCACCATGCGTCCGTGGTGGGCCACCGGCCTGGAAATGACGGGCGTCGGCGTCATCGAAGCCGCCGTCACCTATGGCCTCGGCGTGGCGTTCGCCCGCCACTGACCTCTCCATAGTCCACGCGGCAGGACAGCACCCGCTGATTTCTCGCGATTTTCGGGCGATCTTGCTGGCATTTCCTTTGCCGTTCATGTCAGCAGGATATGTCGAAACCGCAGAGGTGAAAGATGCTCAACAAACTCATCACAGCAAGTGCTGGTCTGCTGCTGACGGCGAACGTCGCGCTCGCAGCCGGCAATCAGACCGAACGAAAGGATTTCCAAATACTCAAGGACGTCGCGACCAGCGTCGAGCGCTACACGCAGTTCACGATCTTCGACGACGTGAGCGCCAGCGTGAAGGACGGCGTCGTCACGCTCACCGGCAAAGTGACGATGCCGTACAAGCGCGATGACATCGGGAAGCGCGTGGCGAAGATCGACGGCGTGCGATCGGTGCGCAATGAGATCGCCGATCTGCCCGTGTCGCAGTTCGACGATGAGCTGCGGTACAGAATCGCGCGGGCCATTTACGGCAATTCGAACTTCTGGAACTACGCGATCATGCCGAACCCGCCGATTCACATCATCGTCGAGCACGGACGCGTGACGTTGACGGGCGTCGTCGGCAGCGATGTGGACCGGATGCTGGCGCGATCGCTGGCGTCGCAGTTCGGGGCGTTCTCAGTGAAGATGGATCTGAAGACGGACGCCGAGGTCCGCGAAGCTCTTGAAAAACAGTCCGAGTGAGCTCAAGGTTTCCGTCGAGGTGAGCGCCGAAACGACGGCGCTCGTCTACCCCGCTTCCAGTTCTCCACTCGCGACGCTGATTCTCGGTCACGGCGCCGGTGCCGGCCAGCGCAGCGCGTTCATGGTCAGCATGTCACGCGCGCTCGCAGCGCTCGGCATCGACGTCGTCACGTTCAACTTCCTGTACACCGAGCAACAACGACGGATTCCCGATCGCGCGCCCGTCCTCGAGGCGTGCTATCGATCGGTCATCGATGCGGTGCGCCGTGAGGTCGAGAGCGCACGCGCGCGGCTCTTCATCGGCGGCAAGTCGATGGGTGGCCGCATCGCGACGCAGGTCGCCGCGGCGGATCGCGATCTCCCTGTTGCAGGTCTGATTCTCCTGGGATATCCGCTCCATCCGCCTGGCCGCCCGGACCAGCGGCGCGACCGACATCTCCCGTCGGTGGGCCGGCCGATGCTGTTCGTTCAGGGAAGCCGTGACGGGTTCGGCACACCGGCCGAGCTGTCGCCGGTGCTGGCGCCGCTCGATCAGAAGGCGACGCTGCACGTCGTCGACGGCGGCGATCACTCCTTCAAGCTCTCGCGCAACGACCCGGCGAAGCAAGCGGCCGTGCTCGACGACGTGGAACGCACCGTCGTCGAGTGGATTCAGCAGGTCAGCTCCATGACGTCGCCCTCGCGCGTGAAGCCGTGACGGCGATACAGCGTCACGCTCTTCGGTGACGGCCAGAGCACGATGCGATCGCCGCCGTTGGCTCTCGCCCACTCGATGGCGTTCTGCAGCAGCGCGGTTCCGATGCCGCCGCGCTCGGCCGGCTGGACGTAGAGGTTCGACAGGTACGCGTGGCGCTCGCGCTCGCCGATCGGATTCGGCACCTTTCGCAGCAGGTCGACCCACACCTGGCCGACAATGCGGCCGTCGCGAACCGCGACCCACGCACGCCACGGATCGCCGGCGCTCAGTTCCCGCTGCATCCACGCGGCGCACCGGTCGATGAACGCGTCGTGACCCTCGACGGCGGGATCGCGCCCCGCGCGGAATTCCCATCGCAGCTCGGCGAGCGCGACGGCGTCCGCCGGCGTCGCGTCGCGGACGTCGATCACGAATGGTGCTCGCGCAGGTATTCGGCGGCGGCGCGGGCGACCTCGTCGGACCACTCATGGCCGCCGGCGAAATCGAGCGGCCGCACCTGGACGCCGGCGCCTCGGAGGCGGTGAAGATCCTTCGCGAAGATCTCGGCGGTGTACCACTCGTCGCCTGCGCCGTGGCACACGAGCGCGCTGCGCACCCGCGTGAGCGCCGGCGACTCGAGCTCGGGCGGCACGTCGCCACAGACGGCGATCACGCCGGCCACTGGCCGCGGCGACGAAGCGGCCGCGCGAAACATCATCGCGACGCCTTGCGAGAATCCGGCGTACACGAGCGTGTAACTCGTCGGCCACTCACGGCTCGCGGCGTCGACGACCGATGCCACATAGGCGAGGTTGTCGGCAATCGCCAGCTCGCGATCCTGACGGGTCATCCACCCCGCGACCACGTCGTTGGTCCGCCGCTGGTAGAACCGATTCAGCCCTTGGATGGACACGATCAGCCAACGATCGGCGCCGGGAATCGCGCGCAGGCGGTCGGCGTGCTGTTCAGCCGACTCCGCGTAGCCGTGAAACCCGACGAGCATCGGCGCAGGTCCAGGATTGGCCGGCGGCACGACGACGTACCGTCCGTGCGTGATCGCGCGTATCGTCCGCTCTTCCATCACCGTTTCACCAAATCACTGTGACCACGCCGGAGCCGCGAATGTCGGCATCGCGCGTGATGAGCGGCAGTCCGGCCGTCCGCGCGGATGCACAAATGAGCGCGTCGAACGGATCGCGCGTGAATCGCAGCTCGTCGGCCACGAAGACTTCCTCGGGTGTGATGTCTATCGGCTGGTACGCAGGATTGCTGAACAGGTCGTTGAAGAACTCGCGCACGGTGCGGCGGAAGTTCACCCGCGCCACGCGCGCCAGCATGCTGCATTCCCACATGACGACGGTCGGCACGTATAGGATAGCGTCTCGCCGCTCGCATCGATCGAAAAACGCGGTGGCGCGGGGGCCAAGCTTTCCCCCGCCCGCCGCATGGAACACCAGCGCATGCGTGTCGGTTACTGCGGCTCGAGGTTCAGCCACGTCGCTTTTTTGTGCTCGGTCGCCGCACTCGGGACTCCGGCGAGGTCTCGCGGACCATGAGCGGCTTGCCAATCGACTTGTCGAACATCGCGCGGATGACCTCGTCGGCATGGGCGAGCAGCGGGTCGCTTGGGTCGATGTCGACGGTGCCGACGACCGACCGCGACGGCCCGGCGTGCCGCGATTGCCGCACGGTGGTGATGAGCTGATCCAGCAACTCACTCACGCTCCGGGCGCCGGCGGCACCGGTCCGCGCCTTGAGCCAGACGATGTTGTCGGCGTCGAGCGTGACGGAGATCGCTTGCTTGCCCATACTATGTTTATACGATATCGCCTGAAGATACCGCCGTCAAGCCGGCGTCCCTTCGCTTGGCGCCGTCTCGTCCCGGTGGGCGGCGTGCTCATCGCGCACGTCTATCTGCGTGGAGAATGCTGATCGATACCGACTCTCCACCACAGAGGACACGGAGGAAAGGAGGGACACAGGTGGAGAGCTTCGTTCAGGTGGTGGAGAAGTTCACTCGGCACGAAGGCCCTGCAACGGGTCGATTGACGCGGCGCGCCGCGCCGGCAGCAAGCACGCGGCGATCGCGGTCACCAGCGCGACCGCGATGGCGGCGCTGAACGACGCCGCATCGACCGCCGACACGCCGTACAACAGGCTCGACAAGGTGCGGCCGAGCGCCAGCGCGCCCGCCGCGCCGGCAATGCCGCCGACGATCGCGAGCCAGAGCCCCTGTCGCACGACCAGCCACAGCACGTCACGCGGCTGCGCGCCGAGTGCCATCCGCACGCTCAACTCCTGTCGCCGTTGACTCACGGCATACGACAGCACGCTGTAAATCCCGAGCGCCGCGAGACCCAACGCGAGCGCCGCGAACACGCCCATCAGCAGCATGAGCGCGCGCGGCCGATCCGTCGCGTCGGCGATGATGCGATCGAGCGTGCGCGCCTGCGCGATGGGCAGATTCGGATCCAGCCGCTGCACCGCGGTTCGGACCGCGCCAACGAGCGCCTGGGAGTCGCCGCGCCCCTGCACGACGATGTTGAGTCCGCGGAAAGGAAATTGGCGGTAGTTGAAATAAATCGCCGGCTCGGCGTCGCGCACGAGCGTCGCGTTCTTCACGCTCGCCACCACGCCGACAATCTGAAACAGCGTCTGCTTCATGAGCGATCGGCCCATCGGCCCAATCATGCGGATGGGCGTGGTCATCGATTGGCCGATCGGATCGGCGCCGGGCCACTGACGGCGTGCGAGCGTGTCGTTGATGATCACGACGCCCGGCGCGTCGGCTGTGTCGCGCGCATCGAAGAAGCGCCCCTCGAGGAGCGGCACGCCGATCGCGCGGAAGTACTGATCGTCGATCGTCTGATGTTGCGCCTGCGACTCGTCGCCGGATCGTGGACGCGGACGTCCCTGAATGAAGAACGGTCCTCGCCACGCCGCTTCGAGCGGCAGGAAATTGCTCGCGCCGGCGACCGTCACACCCGGCTCGCGTTGGAGTGAGGACAGCAGGCGGTCGTAGAAATCGACGATCTTCGGCCAGTCCGAATACGAATACGGAAGCTCGACTTTCGCCGTGATTGCCTGCGCCGGTTTGAAGCCCGGATCCTGCTGCACGAGACGCTGGAAGCTGCGCGCGAGCAGCGTGGCGCCGACCAGCAGCATCACCGCGAGGCCGATTTCGGCGACCACGAGGACGCTGCGCGCCCGGCGGCGCGTGCCGCTGCCGTCGCCGCCGCGTCCAGATTCCTTGAGCGGCCGCTGCATGTCCCCGCGCGCCATCAGTAAGGCCGGCACGACGCCGAATGCCATCGCCGTGATGGCCGCGACCGTAACCGCGAACATCAGCAAACGAGCGTCGACTCCAATCCCGTCGACGCGCGGCAACCCCACCGGCGACGCCGCGACCAACGCCCGCACGGACGCCACGGCGAGCACCACGCCAAGCGTCGTGCCCATGACCGCGAGCAGAATGCTTTCGGTGAGGAACTGCCGGACCAGGCGCGTGCGGCTCGCGCCGATTGCCGCGCGCACCGCGACCTCGCGCTCGCGGACGGTCGCGCGGGCGAGCAGCAGGCTCGCGACGTTCGTGCAGGTGATGACGAGCAGGAACGCCGCCGCGCCGAACAGCGCGAAGAGCGCCGGCCGGAAGAAGCCGACCACTTCCTCCGACAGCGGCGTCGCGCGCGCGCGCCACTCGCCGTTGGTCGACGGATTCTCTTTGCCGAGCCTCGACGTCAGCGCCCGCAGCTCCGCGTTCGCCGCGACAATCGTCACGCCCGGCTTGAGGCGCACGATCGATTCCATGAAATGCGCGCCGCGGCTGTGTTGCGTGAGATCCCATTGGAGGCGATGCCACACGTCGGTGTCGTTCGGATACTGGAATCCCGGCGGCATGACGCCGACCACGGTGAAGAGCGGACCGTTGAGCGCGATCGACTTGCCGACAATCGCCGGATCGCCGGCGAAACGCTCGCGCCACAGGCGATGACTGATGACGGCGACGCTCTCGCGCGAGTAGAACGGATCCTTCGGAAACCCTTGGCCGATGACGGGCCGCACGCCGAGGACCGAGAAGAAGTTCGCGCTCGTTTCGATGGCGTTGACGCGCAGCGGCTCGTGGCCCGTCTCGGTGAGCGTGAGCTGCGGATACCACCACGCCGCCGCGTCCTCGAACACCGGCGTCAGCGCGCGGTAGTCCATGAAGTTGACTGGCGAGAGCCGCTCGTGCGACAGCCCCTTCGTGTCGTTCGTCTCCCAGACCATCGTCAGGCGGTCGGGATCGGGATAGGGCAGCGGCCGCAGCACGACGCGATCGAGCAGCGTGAACACCGCCGTCGTCGCGCCGATGCCCAGCGCCAGCGCCAGCACGGCGGCAATCGTGAATCCAGGACTGCGCCGAAGCAGGCGCCAGCCAAAGCGGATGTCTTGAAGAAGCGTGTCCATAGCGGAGAGTTAGACGGGGTCGAACCAGCGAGGGTTGTTCGGTGTCGCGCAGCGCTTAGGTTAGAGTGCGTTTCAAAAATACCTCGCCACCACGGGGGACACGGAGGATAGGAGGTTCAACCTGTTCAAACGGGATTCTTCCCCCGCGTCCTTCGTGTCCTCCGTGGTGAAGAGCTTAATTCGGCAACGCGCTGTTAGGGCTGCCCGGCAAGCGGATGCTCGACGATGAGACAGTCGGTCACGATGCGACCGCCGATCAGATGTTCCTGGATGATCCGCTCGAGGACCGGCGGATCACACGCGGCATACCACGCGCCTTCGGGATAGACGACGGCGATCGGGCCGCCTTCGCAGATGCGGAGACAGTTCGCTTTCGTGCGCAGAATGCCGCCTTGCTCCGACAGACCGAGCTCTTTCAGCCGGCGCTTGAGAAATTCCCACGCCGCGAGCCCGCGATCTTTCTCGCAGCACTTCGGGGTGGTCTGGTCGCAACACAGGAAGATGTGGCGTTTCGCGACGGGAACCCCAATTGTGCCGGCAACGGCGCGCTGCGAATCAGACATTTTTACTTTGTCGTGGGGCCCCACCGCCACGACCTGTCGCGCCTCGTTCGTTTTCCTACGCTCGCGGGGACCTCACCCCCCGCTCGCCTCGCTCGCGCGTTCGCGCTTGCGAGAGCCGCAGGCGCTCTCGGCGCGGCGCGTTGATTCGCGGCGACTTTCCGCTCAGTCAACGCAGTCAACGTTCAGACCCCAAATTCTTCGGGATCCCACTCGAGCCCCAACTCGCTCGGTGGCGCCATGTAGCCGACGAGCGCCGAGGCAGCGACGACGGCGGGGCTCGCGAGATAGCCTTCGCCGCCCAGTCCCATCCGATTCTGCCAGTTGCGATTGAACGAGGTGATCGCGCGCTGACCCTTCTCGAGCGCGTCCGGGCCCTGGCCGAAGCACGGCCCGCACCACGACTGACGGATCGCGCCGCCAACGGATCGAAACACGTTGGCGATCGACTGGCCGTCGAGCCGCGGATCCGGCCGCTCGATCTGGCGCCCCACGCCGCCGGAGCCCGGGAAGATCACGAACTCCTTCGTCGCGTGATCCGCGCCGCGCTTCTTCGCCGCACGGATGACGAGCGCCGCCGCCAGCAGATCGTCGTAGCTGCCGTTGGTGCAGGATCCGATCATCGCCTTGTCGAACGTGATGCGCTCGCGCGCGACCTCGTCGGCCGGAAACGCGTTGCCCGGACTGAACGGCTTGGCAATCATCGGCGTCACGTCGGCGAGATTGAGCGTTTCGTCGATCTCGTAGGACGCGTCGGCGCCCGGTGCGAACGGCGGATACGGCAGCTCGGTGATGCCTTTGGCGCGATACCAATCGAGCGTCACCTGGTCCGGCGCGAAGATGCCGTTCAGCGCTTCGGCCTCGGCCATCATGTTCGCGATCGTGTTGCGGTACGCGATCGGCAATTGCATGTTGGCGTCGACGAGCTCGACCGACATGCCCTGCGACTGCTTGGCGCCCCAGCGCCGCAGCAGCTCGAGCACGATGTCCTTGCCGCTCACCCACGATTGCAGTTGACCAATGAACATCACGCGCCGCGCCTTGGCGACGGTGAAATAGATGTAGCCTGTCGACCATCCGAATCCGAGCGTCGTCGATCCGACGCCCATGCCCACTGCCCCGTACGCCCCGTACGCGCGGCTGTGCGAGTCGGCGCCCGGAATGAACTGCCCGGGCATCACGAGGCCCTGCTCGGGGAAATAGAAATGAAAGATGCCGTCGCCCGGCGTCGCGTAGTACGGCTTGTCGATCTCGTGCAGGCGCGCGAACTCCCGTCCGATCCCCGTCTGCTTGTCGTCGTCCTGCTTGCCGGTGAAGACGAAATGATCGTTGGCGATGGCCGCCTGCCGTGGATAGATCGTGCTGCCACCCGTGATCTGGTTGAAGGTGTGGATCGCGAACGGCGCCGTGCCGTCCGACGCCGGCAAGAGATCGGCGTAGACGCGCAGCGTGGCGCCCGGTTTGACGTCGGCGTTCTTGTCGACGCGATGCGCCCAGACGATCTGCTCGGTCGACGTCATCCGCCGCGCCTGCTCGGTGTCGGGCCACTCGATACGCGCCGGCGCGTTGAGCGAGGCTCGGAACTCGCGACGGCCCGCCGCGTAGATGCCGCCGGTTTGCCGAATCTCGTCTTCCTTCGGCGTCAGCGGCACAGGATCGTAGGCCTTGCCCTGCGTCTCGTTCGTCAGCCGCCGCGACTCCGGATCGAAGCTGAACTCGTCGGCGTCACGCGCGTCGGCCACCGCCTCGGGACTCTGCACCACCTGCAGGCCAAGGTTGAGCGCGTTTCTGCGGAAAATGTCGCCCATGTTGTTGCCGCAGACGATCACCATCTCGAGACCGGCCTCGTCGGCGATCGCTTTCAGACCAGCGGGGCTCATCTCGCGCGACGAGCCGATCGCGAAGCGATCGCCGGCGATGACGAACGTCTCGCCGCGATGAACGCGCGCGCGAAAGTCGGGCATCAGGTAGCGGAATGCGCCAGCCTTCCACCGCTCGTCCAGCGTCTCCAGGCTCTCGGATACGCAGTCGGCGGCGGGGGTGATTTGATCGGTGTCGATCGCGTCGAGCTTCTTCTTTTTGCCGAGGACCTTGAGATCCCAGAAAATGAGGGCCTTGCCGCGGATGGTGTGCGCCGTGGTCGCGGCGTTCGCGGATGAGGTCGGGGCGACGATCGAATCGGCGGAAACGCCTGGCTTCAGCCGGGCTGGTCGAATGCGGTGCATATAAGAATGATAGCCGGACGCGACGAACCAGCGCCGCGAGGAGCGCCTGCGGCTCTCGCGAGCGCTAAGGCGCGAGCGAGGCGAGCGGGGGTGGGGCCCCGCGAGCATAGGAAGAGACGAGCGGTGGCAGGTGCGCGGGGGTGGGGCCCCGCGCACAAAACAAGAAAAAGGATAGCAGTGACCACTCTGCACATCACTAACGGCGACTGCGCGGCCAACACGCTGCGGCAATTTCTGACCGACCCGGTGTCGATCACCGCGGACGTCCTGCATGAAGGCCCGGCGCCGCGTGTTGATCTCGAGACGTGGCATCAGCTGCGCGCGAGATTTCTCACACCGTCCGACCACGCGTCGTTTGAGGACCTGCGGAACGACCTCGCGCGATCGGATCGCACGATTGCGGAGGTCGATCGGTACGACGAGGTCGTCCTGTGGTTCGAGCACGACCTTTTCGATCAGCTGTTGGTGATCAGGACCTTGGATTTGCTTGGCGGCCCTGACCGCCTTCGCCAAGGCTACGGCGGTCCGCCGAAGCTGTACGCGGACGCGGAAAGGGCCGCCCTACGTCAGACCACGAAGACCCGCGTGTCACTGATTTGCATCGATCGCTTTCCCGGCGTCGAACGCTTCGTTGGTCTCGGACAGCTCGACGCGGAGCAACTCGCGTCGCTCGTCGAGACACGGCGGCCGGTTACCGACGAGCAGTACGCGTTGGCGACGAACGCATGGGACGCGTTTCGCGCGCCCGATCCGGTCGCGTTGATCAACATGCGACAAACGGACGCGCTGCCGTTTCTGGCCGGCGCGTTGAAGCGGTTCCTCGAGGAGTATCCGTCGACGACCAACGGGTTGTCGCGCACAGCTGACGCGGTGCTGCGCGAGCTCGACGCGGGGCCGCGGAGCGCGCATGACCTCTTCGTGGCAACTCAGGCGCGCGAAGAGCGGCCGTTCATGGGTGATGGGGGCTTCTTCGACATCGTGCACCAGCTGGCGCGCGCGCGCGTGCCGCTCGTGACGATCGTGCCGCGTGAC
Organism: Acidobacteria bacterium 13_1_40CM_65_14; assembly: GCA_001917905.1. GTDB lineage: Bacteria > Acidobacteriota > Vicinamibacteria > Vicinamibacterales > CAVVIG01 > QHWF01. The sequence continues at coordinate 593 of MNEX01000274.1, read as the reverse complement.
GCCGGGCAGGGCGCCGCGAACGATTCAGAACGAGACCTGCGAGCACACACCATCGCCCTCACTGATGCGGGCCGTGACGTGCTCAACGGCCGTCGAGACGCCGTCGCGCTCAACGGCCTCGACGTCTGGCGCGGCGGCGTGCACCTCGTCGCGGCCGGCGGCGACGATCGATCGCCGTGGCGCTGGGATGGACGGCGCGAAACGTTGGTATGATGTGAGTGGTTCATGCACGAGTCCAAAGATCAGCCGCTTCACGCGTCGACGTCCGAAGCGGTCACCAACAACGTGCGGGTGGAAGTCGAATCGCAGTACGCGCCCGAGCGCTCGCAGCCCTTCCAGAACGAGTGGTTCTTCGACTACACGGTTCGCATCACCAACGAGCGTGACGAGACCGTGCAGCTCCTGAGCCGTCACTGGATCATCACGGACGCCACCGGTCACAGCCAGGAAGTCAAAGGCCCCGGCGTCGTCGGCGAGCAGCCAGTGCTCGGCCCGGGCGAGTCGTTTCAATACACGTCGGGCTGCCCGCTGCCGACCTCAGCCGGCGTGATGCGCGGCACCTATCAGATGGTCACCGAAGACGGCGATCATTT
>MNEX01000105.1 GCA_001917905.1 Acidobacteria bacterium 13_1_40CM_65_14 | reverse complement strand
GACGTTGAGGCCGTGTCTGGCTGAGTTTCTGGGCACCTTTTACCTGTGTTTCGCGGGCATCGGAGCGATCCTCTGCAACACCCCGGCCGTCGGCGGCATGTCCGGGTTGCTCGGCATCGCGCTGGCGCACGGCCTGGCGCTGTCCATCGCCGTGAACGTCTTCGGCGGCGAATCAGGCGCGCATTTCAATCCAGCGGTCACCGCCGGATTTCTCGTGACCGGCCGCATCGCCCCGCCGCTGGCGGCGGCATATGTGATCGCGCAGTTGCTCGGCGCGACGACAGCCGCGGGATTCTGTCGCGTGATCTTTCCGGTCGAAGCGGTCACGGCGGCCAAGCTCGGCATCCCGTTGCCCGCGCCGTGGGCGACCACCAGCACCGTGCTCATCGCCGAGTTCATCATGACGTTCCTTCTTATGACGTCGATCTACGGTACCGCGGTCGACGAGCGCGGGCGCATCGTGAAAATCGGCGGCTTCGGAATCGGCCTCACCGTTGCGTTCAACATTCTGGCGTTCGGCCCCGTGACCGGCGCGTCGATGAATCCCGCGCGGTCGTTCGGTCCCGCGCTCGAGCTGATGGACTTCCAGTGGCACTGGCTGTACTGGGTTGCGCCGATCGCCGGTGCCTGCGTCGCCGCGCTGTTGTACGACAACGTCTTGTTAAGGCCGATGCGACCAGCGGTCGACGAGCCTCGCGCGACGAAACGGTAGCTATCGCTCCCGCACTCTACAGGGCTCGCTGATCGCGGTTCTAGGTAGGGTGCTTGGAGGGCTGCGCCTCTAGAGGGTGCTTCGAGCTATCGCTCCAGGGTGCTGGGAGGCTGCGCCTCTAAAGTGCTTGGAGGCTTCGCCTTTAGGGTGCTTGGAGCTGTCGCTCTAGGGTGCGCGGGATGAAAGGACAGCAGCGCCTGCGGCCACACCGGGGCCCCCAGCGCGGCAGCCGCGCTGGGGTGGCGCGCCGAGCCGAGGACATGGAAATCCGAGGCGAGGTGTCAGCGTCAGTTCGCGCCGGGGGTGGGGCCCCGGCGCCAGTGCAAAAAAGTTGACGGTTAACGAGTCAGCACGATCCCAAATCCCGCCACGCGCCGTTTGAGTGCGGCCGTCGATCGATATGACCACGTGCGCGCGCTATCGAGCACGAGCGCGAGACCCCAGCTCTCAGTGCGCCGCGCCAACGTGAAGTGGCTGGTGGACGTTCCCACCTTCGCGAGAAACACGAGATCCTGTCCCGGATATTTGTCCGGCAACTGCACGAGGAGACGGCCGAGCGCGATCGGCGCGATCTCGGTGTCGATGGCGAGGCCCCACTTGCGTCCGAGGGGCAACGCCACCGTGAGTCCGGTCAGGACTTCGTGCAGTTGCGAGCTCGTCATCTCGCGCGTCGTCACGTCGGTGGCTTCGACCAGAAAGCCGTTCCGGGTCACCGTCTTGTGCCCGAGCTGAAAATCTGAACGGTCGACGCGCAGCCGGTATCCGGTGAACAGCGCCGCCGAGCCGCGGCGCGCAACCTCCGCGCGCTGACCGATCCGCCACGACTTGATCGAGATGCCGCCGGTCGTGCCCGACACGATCGTCGTGCCGTCGGGATTGAAGAAGGTGTCGAAGTCATCGCCCGTCGAATCGCGGCTCGGCGTGACGCCGCCGAACGTTTCCCACCGGATGCCGGCCGCGGGATATCGGACGCGCCCGATCAGCCAGATGTTGTCAGCGTTGTATGTCTGCTCGAAAAAATGTGGGACGAGAAAAGGCGTGTCCGCTGACGACGGGTTGTCGAAGTGATACGTGAAGCGATCGCGTTGGGTTTCGAGGCCGACGAGCACCTGGCTACTCAGCAGCGCTGAGTCAACACAAAGGACACGAAGGACACAAAGGAAAAGACCGTGTTTTGCGAGCGCAGCGCTCACCCGAAGGTTCGCCACGAGCGCGTGAGGTAATCGCTCAGCGTCAGCGCGAGCATGATGCCGAGCCAGAAGACGCTGCTCAGGACGACGGCCCATGTGAGGCGCGTACTGTACTTCACGTGCATGAAGAACAGGACGACGAGCGTCGCCTTCAAGACCGCGATCACCAGCGCGGCGATGGTGTTCAGCGGTCCGAGATCGAAGACCGCGATCTGTACGGTGAGGTACGTGCACAGCATCAGGATGCCGAAGATCGTGTAGTAGACGCGCGTGGGTACGATGTGTTCGCTCATTCGCGTTCAGCCGAGGGAGACTCTCCACTTATCCAGACTCGCCACCACTGAGGACACTGGGGACACTGAGGAGAACAACGTATCGTATTTTCCCCCGTGTCCTCCGTGTCCCCCGTGGTGGAGAGTCTTACGCATGACGCCCGATCAGATACAGAAGCGGGAACAGGAAAATCCAGACGATGTCGACGAAGTGCCAGTACAGACCGCTGACCTCAATCGGGCTGTAGTACTCCGCGGTGATCGTGCCGCGCCACGCCCACCACAGCATCCACGTCATGATCCCGAGCCCGATGACCATGTGCAGCGCGTGCAGGCCCGTCATGATGAAGTAGAGCGAGAAGAAAATCTGCGCGTGCCGCGCGTACTCGTGCGGCTCGAACGCGAAGCTCGGACCGGGCACGTGATGCTCGACGAACTTGTGGTAGTACTCGACGCCCTTGATGCCGAGGAACACGGCGCCCAGCGCCATCGTCGCGACGAGGAAGAGGATCACCAACCGACGCTGACCGAGTTGCGCCGCGTGCACCGCCAGCGCCATCGTCAAACTGCTGGTGATGAGGACGGCCGTGTTGATGGTGCCGAGCGTGACGTCGAGCTCGTGGCTCGCGACCGCGAAGGCGCCGGCATACCACGCGCGATAGACCGAGTAAACCAGGAAGAGGCCGCCGAAGAACAACACTTCGGTCGCCAGAAACACCCACATCCCGAGCGTGGCCGCTTCCTTCTGTTGCGCGAGGTCGTCGAAGTGATGCGCGAGCGCCGGATGATGGTGATGAACCGCTTCAGGCAACGTGACCCTCCAGGTCCGCCGCGGGGTACTCGTACGGGTCCCAGGTGACGACCGGCGTCTCCGCGAAATTCTCGGTCGGCGGCGGCGACGAGGTCGTCCATTCGAGACCGACTGCTCCCCACGGATTCGATCCGGCGACCCGGCCGTAGCGCAGCGACCACATCAGGTACACCATCGGAATCAGATAGCCGACGCCGAGGATCGACGCGCCGGCCGACGACAGCACGTTCAGCACCTGGAACTCTGGCGGATACGCGTGATAGCGCCGCGGCATCCCGAGATAGCCGAGCACGAACTGCGGGAAGAACGTCAGGTTGAATCCGACGAAGATGATTCCCGCGCTCAGCTTCGCGAGGCCCTCGTTGTAGAGACGGCCGCTGATCTTCGGCCACCAGTAATGGAGTCCGCCGAGGTATCCCATGATCGTGCCGCCGACCATGATGTAGTGGAAGTGCGCGATGACGAAGTAGGTGTCGGTCACATGCACGTCGACGGCGATCGCCGCGAGGAACAGTCCGGTCAATCCACCGATTGTGAACAGTCCGATGAACCCGTACGCATACAGCATCGGCGTCTCCCACGACACCGACCCCTTGTACATCGTCGCCGTCCAGTTGAAGACCTTCACGGCTGAGGGAATCGCGACGAGAAAACTCAGGATCGAAAAGATCAGCGCGGAGTACACCGACTCGCCCGCGACGAACATGTGGTGGCCCCAGACCAGGAATCCGAGAACCGCGATAGCGAGGCTGGCGAACGCGACGAACGAGTAGCCGAACACCGGCTTTCGGCATCCGGCCGCGACGAGCTCGCTGATGACGCCCATCGCCGGCAGCACCATGATGTAGACGGCCGGATGCGAGTAGAACCAGAACAGATGCTGGAAGAGCACCGGATCGCCGCCGACCCGCGGATCGAAGAAGCCGAAGTGGAAGACGCGCTCGGCCGCGACGAGCAGCACCGTGATCGCGATCACGGGCGTGCCGAGGACGTTGATCAAGCTGGTCGCGTACGTGGACCACAGAAACAGCGGCATGCGGAACCAGGTCATGCCGGGCGCGCGCATGCGGTGAATCGTCACGATGAAGTTGAGGCCCGTCAGAATCGACGAGAAGCCGGTGATGAAGATGCCGAGCGCGGTCGGGACGACGTTGGTGGTCGATGCCACGGTGCTGAACGGCGTGTAGAACGTCCATCCGGTATCCACGCCGCCGGCAATCAGCGCGTACAAGGTGAAGAGCCCGCCGATGATGTAGATGTACCAGCTCAGGAGGTTGATTTTCGGGAACGCGAGATCCTTCGCACCGATCATGATCGGGACGAGGAAATTCCCGAGCACGGCCGGGATGACGGGGATGAGGAAGAAGAACACCATCATCACGCCGTGCATCGTGAACAGCTTGTTGTAGGTCTCGTCGGTGACGAGATCGCCGACCGGCGTCGCCAGCTCGAGCCGGATCATCACCGCCATCGCGCCGCCGACGAAAAAGAAGAAGGTGACGGCGGCGAGATAGAGCAGCGCGATGCGCTTGTGATCGCGCGTGAGCAGCCACGACGAGATGCCGTAGCCGTCGTTCAGGTAATGACGCGCTGGATGAACAACCCTGGCCATGGCTATCTCGACTCCACCTGCGGCAGACCGTGCAGAGACTTCACGTATTCGATGAGCGCAAGGAGCTGCTCCTCGGTCACGAGTCCCTGAAACGTCGGCATGATGGGTTGAAAGCCGGCGGTGATTTTCGCCGACGGGGTCAGAATCGATTCGCGGACGTAGGCTTCGTCGACGGTCACCGTCTCGCCGCTCTGAAGCCGGACAGTCTTACCGAACAGGCCCTCGAGTACGGGACCGCGTCCCTGCGCGTCCGGCCGATGACAGGTGTTGCACGCGAGATCGGCGAACAGCTTCGCGCCGGTTGACGCGAGCGACCCTTCCGGCGCGCCGCCGCTCAGCCACGCCTGGTACTCGCTCGGCTCCATCACGACGACCTCGCCGATCATTCCCGAGTGACGCGTGCCGCAGTACTCGGCGCAGAACAGGTGGTAGCGCCCCGGCTTGGTCGGCTGGAACCAGATGCTCACGTAGCGTCCAGGAATCACGTCGGCCTTCATGCGGAACGCGGGCACGAAGAAGTCGTGGATGACGTCCTCGGAGGTCGTGATCAGTTTCACCGCCCGCCCGACCGGCACGTGCAGCTCGTTGATCTCGCGCTGGCCGTCGAGGTGCTGGAACTTCCACATCCACTGTTTGCCGACGACGTAGATGTTGAGCGTTTCGTCGGGCGGGCGCGCCATCGCGAAGTACACGCTCGCGCCCCAGACGAAAATCACCATCGTGATGAGGAACGGGATTCCGGTCCACGCGATCTCGAGGATCATGCTGCCGTGGATCTGCTCGCCGATGGCGTCACGCCTCCGGCGCTGGTACTTCACCGCGAAGAAGACGATCGAGCCGGCAATGAGCAGCGAGAAGAAGATCGAGACGGCGAGCAGAAAAAAGTACAGCAGGTCGACCCGGGTCGCAATGGTCGATGCGCTTTCAGGAAACAGCGGGGTCCCGGTCCACATTATTTAACTCTCGTGGGGCCCCACCCCCACTCGCTGACACGCTCGGGCCGTTGCCCTCGCGTGTATTCAGAACAGGACGTCAATAACATGCGGCCCCACCCCCGCTCGGCTGACGCCCTCGCGCCGTGGCGCTCGGGCGTATCCAGGACAGGACGTGGTGTGCTCACGCCTGCCTCATGGCGAGGCCCTCCCGGCTGTCTCGCGCCGGACCATCACGAAGATGAATGATCCGAGCGCGAGGACGGTCGCGACGCCGGCGAGGCGAAGCGCGCGCATGACGATCAACCCGTACCGGCCGGTCATCGGGTCGTAGTGGTAGCAGTAGAGCAGCAGCGAATCGACCGGCGTGCCGACCTTGCCGGCCGACGCCTCGACGAGTGCAAAGCGCAGGTCGCGCGGGCCGTACTCGATGCCGAAGAGATATCGCGCGAGCTTCCCTTCCGGCGTCAGCACGATCACGCCCGTCGGGTGCGCGAACTGTTTCGTCGCCTTGTCCCACACGTACCGAAAGCCGGCGGCCTTCGTCAGCCGATCGATCGACGGCTGATCGCCGCTCAGGAAATGCCAGCCGTCTTTTATTCCAGGGGCGCCCGCGCGCGTATAGCGCTCGAGGTACACGGCCTTCTTCGCCGTCGCAGTTGCCGGCGTGTCCTTCGGGTTGAAGCTGACGGTCACGATCTCGAAATCCTTGTGCGGCTCGAGCGAGAGCACGTTGAGCGCGCTCGACAGCCCGTTGATCACCTGCGTGCACAGCATCGGGCAGTCGTAGTACGCGAACACCATCACGACCGGCCGCTTCCCGAAGTACTCGCCGAGCGCCACGCTGCGGCCCGCTTCATCTCTGAACGTCACGTCGAGCGGCACGAGCTGGTCGATGTTCTGATCGAATCCGATCTCGCGCAGCGGCGCCGGTATGGTCGACGAGGTCATGCCAGCTTCGCGCTTGTAGCCGGCGGCTGGGGCGCCGGTCATTTGCGGGAACGCATGCTGCGCGTCCACCACAATCAACATCAACGCTGTTGCCACGAAAACGCGAAACCACGAAAACGCGAAAACACGAAGGCGAAACCTAAAGTCTCTTTCGTGCTTTCGTGGTTTCGTGGTTTCGTGAACGCTCGGCGAATGGGCGCGGGTCATTTGAGCGAAGAGCGCCTGCGGCGCGCTCAACACAAAGGACACAAAGGACACAAAGGACACAAAGAAAATAACCACCACGGTGGGCACGGAGGACACAGAGGAAAAACCCAACTTGTACAAGATAGGATTCAACCTCCGTGTCCTTCGCGTCCCCCGTGGTGGAGAGTTCAGAATCACTTGGCCCCCTGTCTCGCCGGCAGCCCGCGCTGCACCACGAGCTTCATCGCTTCCTCGATCGGAATCCGCACGACACCCGTGTTCTTGTCGATCCATCCGTACGAGTTGAGGATCTGATCCTCCTGCGCGCGGAGATCCTGCAGGTCCCCGCGCGGGTTGGTCTGCAGCCGGGGCTCCGGCGGCAGGCGGACTTCCTGCGTCGCCGCCAGCGGATACTCCGGCGCGACGCGGCGCGCCTCACGCGACTCGAAATACTTGAACAGCACCCAGACCACGAAGTAGATGAGAACGGCGGAGACGATGAGGCCGACGCCGAAGAGCAGAATGCCGCTGATGTTGACGTCGGTCGTCTCGTGGTGGACACCCGGGTTGCGGTCGCCGTCATCGTGCGCCGCGTGCGGCATGTGCACTTCAGCCATGCGACGGCCTCGGCGGAGCGCCGCGCTCGATGATTGGGCCGAGCGTCTCCTCGAACTCCGGATCGTGGACGGGCAGAATCGGCCGGCCGCGAAGCTGCCACACGAAGCATCCGAGCCAGATGGATCCAAGCGTCAGCGGCAGCACGACATCGAGCCAGCTGACCGAGATGCCCGTCTGGTGAAACTCCGGCGCGATCAGCCAGAAGAGATCGACGACGCGGACGATCAGGATCCACGCCGCGACTTTCACGATCAGGCTCGGCTCGCGCTTCACCGCGCGCGACAGCAGCAGCACGAACGGCACCGCGAAGTGGAACACGATCAAGCCGACTGCCACGAGGCGCCAGCTGGTGTGCGAGCGATGCAGGTACCAGCCAATCTCCAGCGGCAGGTTGCCGGCCCAGATGATCAGGTACTGCGAGAACGAGAAGTACGCCCACAGCATCACGAACGCGAGCATCAGGTTGCCAAGATCGTGGAAGTGCGAGGTGGCGACAATGCGATCGAGCGGCGGGCGGCGGCTGAGCCACACGACCGTCGCGATGAGGAACGCCATCGCCGACAGCCCCTGCCCTCCCATGATCAGCACGCCGTACATCGTCGAAAACCAGTGCGGCTCGAGCGACATCAGCCAGTCGAACGACGCGAAGGTGATCATCAGGCCGTAGCCGAGGAGCCCGCCGGCGCTCAGATGCTGCATGCGGCGCGCGATGCGCGGATCGGGATTGCGATCCTGTTCGAGCGACCACGCGTTCAGGAAGTACGTGATGGTGTTCCAGACGAGGAAGTAGATCGCGGCGCGCACGAGGAAGAACGGCGTGTTCAGGTACAGATGCTTGTGCTGCAGCAGCTCGTCGTGCGCGATCAGATCCGCGTTCGTCCAGGAATAGAGGCGATGCATGCCGAGCGCGATCGGCAGGAAGAGCAGCGTCATCACCGGCAGCACGCGTGTCGCGGCGCCAATCGGGCGGCGAAGCACGACACCCCACGCGCCGCCCGACAATTGATGGACCATGCCGAGCGCGAGGGAGCCGAGCGTCACGCCGAGGCACAGCATGTACGCCATCAGGTACGACTGCAGAAACTGCGTGAGGTTCAGGAACGCGCCGAGCAGCGACACGACGGCGCCGGCGGCGCCAATCAGCAGGAATCGGCGCTGCAACCCGGCGAGCTCGGGAATGGCGACGTCGGCGGTTTCGCGGTACGGCGACATTTCTTAATTTCTCGTGGGGCCCCACCCCCACTCGCAGACACGCTCGGGCCGTAGCCCTCGCGTGTATCTAGAACAGAGCGTCACTGAAAGGTTCCACCTCGCGTGTGCCCAGGACAGAACGTCGCCGACTTCGTCACCGCGCCCCCTGTGGTGGTCGATCGAGATCGCTGCGGCGATCGGCAGGCACGTCAGCGACCGTCGCGTGTTCGCTCAACTGCAGCGCGCGCACGTAGGCGATGATGGCCCACCGATCTTCAGCCTTGATCTGCGTCGCGTAGTCGGGCATCGCGCCGAAGCCGTTCGTGATCACGTCGAAGAAGTGGCCGACCGGCGATTCGCGCAGCCGGTCCTGATGCAGGGTGGCCGGCCGGCGATAGCCGCGCCGCACGATCATCCCGTCGCCGGCGCCGGTCCGCCCGTGGCACGGCGCGCAGTAGATGTCGTAGCGCTCGCGGCCTCGCACCATCACCTTCTCGTCGACGGCGAAGGGAAGCGTTGTCGCGTCCGCACCGTTCACCTTGCCGGTGTAGAGCAGCGTGTCTTCGCGCAGCTGCCCGCGCGCGACGGTGCCGGCGATGACCGGCCGCGCCGACCGCGCGTCGCTGAAAAACGTCGACTCGCGCAGCGGGATGTACTTCGGCTGGTCGTGCATATCCTGACGACAGCCCACACCCCACAGCGACAACCCGAGCACGACGATCAACGCAGAACACGCAGAAACCGCAGAATACGTAGAGCAAACCTTCCCTGAATACGCCGAGAAAGGCTTCTCTGCGAGTTCTGCGCGTTCTGCGTTGATCGTCGTCATCGGTGTTCTAGCCGGCAACGGTCGACACCTCCCGCGGATGCATCGTCTCGAGAAACCGTCGTGTGCCCTCGACGTCGAACTTCGGGTCCCTGGCCTCGATGCACAGGAAGAAACGATTCCGGCTCGCGAGCGCGAATCGCGGCACGTTGAAGACCGGGTGATACGGCATCGGCAAGCCGTTGAGCGCCAGCATGCCGAGGACCGCTGACAGCGCCGCCGCGAGAATCGTGCACTCGAATGTGATCGGAATGAACGCGGGCCAACTGTGAAGCGGCTTGCCGCCGACGTTGATCGGATACGCCATCGCCGACGCCCAGTCCTGCAACCCGTAGCCGCCGATGCAGCCGCAGAGGCCGCCGATGAGCACGATGAGCGGCAGCCGCGTGTGATGCGCACCGAGCGCCTCGTGCAGTTCCTCGATCGGAAACGGCGAGTACGCGTCCATGCAGCGATAGCCTTCGCGATGCGCATGCTGCGTCGCCGCGACGAGCGTCGTCGGCTCGTCGAACTCCGCCATCAGACCGTAGATCGCCGAAGGTTTCGCCATCAGCCCTCAGCCCCTAAATCACGCGAAGGTCTTCGTCCACCTTCGCCTCCGGCAGAATCGTGCGCATCTCGAAGATCGAGATCATCGGCAGGAAGCGCACGAACAGGAACAGCAGCGCGACGAACAACCCGATCGTGCCGACGTACGTGGACCAGTCCCAGAACGTCGGCGCGTAGCGGCCCCACGCCGACGGCATGAAATCGCGGTGGAGGCTCGTGACGACGATGATGAAGCGCTCGAGCCACATGCCGATGTTGACGATGATCGCGATGATGAAGAGCGCGATCGTGCTGTTGCGGATGCGCTTGAACCACAGCGTCTGCGGCACGACCGCGTTGCAGAAGAGCAGCAACCAGTAGAACGGCGCGTACGGCCCGGTCATGCGGTTGTACGGCACGAACACCTCGAACTTGTCCGCGCTGTACCACGCCATGAACGCCTCGATCATGTAGCCGTACACGACGATCAGGCCAGTCACCAGCATGACCTTCGCCATGTTCTGCAGGTGGCGCATCGTGATGAAGTCTTCGAGGCCGTAGACCGCGCGAATCGGAATCGCGAGCGTCAGCACCATCGCGAAGCCCGAGTAGATCGCGCCGGCGACGAAGTACGGCGGGAAGATCGTCGCGTGCCAGCCGGGCAGAATCGCGATCGAGAAGTCGAGGCTCACGACCGTGTGCACCGAGACGACGAGCGGCGTCGCGATGCCGGCGAGCAGCAGGTACGCGGTCTCGTAACGGTGCCAGTGATGGGCGGATCCGCGCCAGCCCATCGCGAGCATGCCGTAGAGGACGCTGCCGGTTTTCGATTGCGACCGGTCGCGCAGCGTCGCGAGATCGGGAATCAACCCGATGTACCAGAAGAGCGCCGACACCGTCGCGTAGGTCGACACCGCGAACACGTCCCACATGATTGGGCTTCGGAACTGCGGCCACACGCCCATCGTGTTCGGGTACGGCAGCAGCCAGTAGTCGAGCCACGGCCGGCCGGTGTGAATGGCGGGGAAGAGTCCCGCGCACGCGACCGCGAACAGCGTCATCGCTTCCGCGAAGCGATTGATCGACGTGCGCCACGTCTGCTTCAACAGCAGCAGGATGGCGGAGATGAGGGTGCCGGCGTGGCCGATGCCGATCCACCAGACGAAGTTCGTGATCTCGAACGCCCAGCCGACCGGGACGTTGTTGCCCCAGATGCCAATCCCTTTCACGAACAGGTACGACACCGATGCGAACAGCATCAGCGTCAGCAGAAACGAGAACCCGAAGCCGGCGTACCAGCCGAGCGATGTCTTCCGGGTGAGAACGATCGCGCTGATCTTGTCGGTGACGGTGCTGAAGGTGTGACCGGGCGCGATCACCGGCGGCTTGCCGGTCCCGACGACGGCATGAAGCGGGTCTTCGTCCAATCCGGGGGCCCCTGCCCCCCGGTGGTCGTGCCTGGCGTCGTCTTTGACGTGGTCGGCCACGTTATTCACCGAGCTCCGGGTTCACGTTCCTGACCGCGGCGAGATACGTCGTCCGCGGCCGCGTGTTGAGCTCGCCGAGCAGCGAGTAATTCCGCGCTTCGGCCTGCAGCTTGGCGACACGGCTCGCCGGATCGTTCAAATCGCCGAACACGATCGCGTCGGCAGGGCACGCCTGCTGACACGCGGTCTGGATTTCGCCGTCCTTGATGCGGCGATCCTCTTTCTCGGTCTCGATCTTCACGGCGTTGATGCGCTGTACGCAGTAGGTGCACTTCTCCATCACGCCGCGGCTGCGCACCGTGACGTCAGGATTTCTTCCGAGCTTCAGGCTCGGCGTGTTCCAGTCCTGATAGAGGAAATAGTTGAAGCGGCGAACTTTGTATGGACAGTTGTTCGAGCAGTAGCGCGTGCCGACACAGCGGTTGTACACCATGTCGTTCAGCCCTTCGTGACTATGGACCGTCGCGCCCACGGGACACACCGGCTCGCACGGCGCGTTCTCGCAGTGCATGCACGGCACCGGCTGGAAGTACGTCTCGGGATGCTCGGGTTCGCCGCGGTAGTACGTGTCGATGCGGATCCAGTGCATCTCACGGCCGCGCAGCACTTCGGCTTTTCCTATCACCGGAATGTTGTTCTCCGCCTGGCAGCCGACGACGCACGCGTTGCAGCCGATGCAGGCATTGACATCGATCGCCATGCCCCACTTGTAGCCTTCGTACTTGAAGTCGGGGTACAGCGTGATCGTCTTCGGAGGCGTTTCGTCGCCTTCGTGAACCGACTTCGGGTCGTGCACGTACTCGTCTCGCGTGACCGCGCGCACCATGCCGCGGCCTTCCATCAGGTGGTGATACTGCGTGCACGCGAGGGAATATTGCTCGCCGGTGTTGACGACCTCGACGCCGGCCCCGTGCCACAGCGCGTCGGACGTGCGAATCGCGTTGGCGTTGAAGCCGGCGCCGGTGCCCGTATGGCCAGCCCGCACGCGG
>MNEX01000265.1 GCA_001917905.1 Acidobacteria bacterium 13_1_40CM_65_14 | reverse complement strand
AGTCGATCCAGCGGAAGCCTTCGGGATCGAAATCCGACTGATGCAGCGCCGGCTCGGCGCCGTAGTGCCAGTTGAGATCCTGGACGAAGCGGCGCACGGCGGCATGCGACGGATCGTCGAGCAGATGCCAGTCGAGGCTGCGGTCGTGGTTCCACTCGCGCCACTGCGCGAACTCGCAGCCCATGAACAACAGCTTCTTGCCCGGATGCCCGTACATGTAGCCGTAGAGCGTCCGCAAGGTCGCGTACTTCTGCCACACGTCGCCTGGAATCTTGTCGATCATCGAGCCCTTCCCGTGCACGACCTCGTCGTGTGAGAACGGCAGGACGAAATTCTCCGTGTGCATGTAGAGCGCCGAGAACGTGACCAGGGTGTGGTGCCAGCGCCGGTGAATCGGATTCTCTTTGACGTACTGGAGAATGTCGTGCATCCAGCCCATGTTCCACTTGTAGGTGAAGCCGAGGCCGCCGAGATACACGGGCCGGCTGACGCCCGGCCACGCGGTCGATTCCTCCGCCGCCGTGATGGTGCCGGGATGCTCGCCGTGCGTGAGCATGTTCAACTGCTGGAGAAACGAGATCGCGTCGAGGTTCTCGCGCCCACCGTACGCGTTCGGCACCCAGTCGCCCGTGTTGCGTGAGTAATCGAGATAGAGCATCGACGCCACGGCGTCCACGCGCAGGCCGTCGACGTGATACTGCTCGAGCCAGAAGAGCGCGTTCGACAGCAGGAAGTTGCGGACCTCGTTGCGCCCGTAGTTGAAGATCAGCGTGCCCCAGTCCTGATGCTCGCCCTGACGCGGATCCGCGTGCTCGTACAAGGCCGTCCCGTCGAAGCGCGCGAGGCCGTGGTCGTCCTTCGGGAAATGACCCGGCACCCAGTCGAGAATCACGCCGAGCTCCGCCTGATGACATGCGTCGACGAAGTGCTTGAAGTCTTCCGGCGGACCGAATCGGCTCGTCGGCGCGAAGAAGCCGAGCACCTGATAGCCCCACGATCCGGAGAACGGATGCTCCATCACCGGCAGCAGCTCGATGTGCGTGTAGCCCAACTCCTTCACGTAGGGCACGAGCCGGTGCGCCATCTCCTGGTAGGTCAGGAACCGGTTGCCTTCTTCGGGCACGCGCGCCCACGAGCCGAGGTGGACCTCGTAGATCGCCATCGGCCGCTCGAGCCACTCCTTGTGATGCGCGCGCGACGACATCCACCCGTCGTCTCGCCACTCGTACTGGGAGATGTCGCAGACGACCGAGGCTGACTGCGGCGGCACTTCGAAGGCGAACGCGAACGGATCGGCTTTCTTGAGAATTGCACCGCTCTTCGCGCGAATCTCGTACTTGTATTTCTGGCCGTCGGGGAGATCGGGGACGAAGATTTCCCAGATCCCGTTCGGGAGCAGATGGCGCATCCCGTGGACGCGGCCGTCCCACGCGTTGAAGTCGCCGATGACGCTGACGCGATCCGCGTTCGGCGCCCACACGGCGAAATGGACGCCGGTCGTCGTGCCGACCGTGATCCGGTGCGAGCCGAGCTTCTCGAACGCGCGATGGTGCGTCCCCTCGCCGAGCAGGTGCAGATCGAAATCGGTCAGCACGCGGCCGTACCGATACGCATCGTCGATCTCGATCGTGTGATCGCCGGGATAGGTGATGCGCAGCCGGTAATCCGGAAACGACCCGCTCCCCTCGGACGACTCGCTCCCCTCGTAGGTGGTGTCCGGCTTTCCGCCTCCGCCCGGCTCCGGCGAGATTCGCCGAAGCGCTTCGCGCGAAGGCGGTAGCCGGACCTCGTACACACCGGCCGGGTCACGTCTCTCCATCGGTCGAAGCTCGCCCGTCGCGGCGAGGCGCACCTCGATGTGCCGCGCCGCCGGCTGAAACGCGCGAATCACGATGCCGCCGTCTTGATCCGGATGCGGACCGAGCACCGCGAACGGATCGCGGTTGTAGCCGCCAATGAGTGCGGCGATCGCCGCGTCGAGCGTCTCAGCCTGACTCACAGCCATGACACTTTTATCTCTCGGGGGCCCACCCCCGCTCGAAAGTTTCGCCACATGAAAACGGACGCGGGTGCAATCGCCGATCGCGTGATCGCCGATCGGGTGATCGACGATCGGAGGATCGACGAAGAGCTCACGTATGGAGATCGCCGATCACCCGATCGCCGATGCGTTATTTTTCGATGGTCGCCTTCTTGATGTAGTCGAGCTTCGGGAATTCCTTGTTCAGATAGGCGTTCCCTTCGGTCTGAATGCTCCCCTGCACCGGCCGCTCGCCGTATTGGCTGTTGATCTTTTCGACGACGTCCATGCCCGACACGACTTCGCCGAACGGCGCGAAGCCCTGGCGATCGAGGCCGGCGTTGTCCTTGAAGTTGATGAAGAGCTGCGTGGTGCGTGTGTTCGCGCCGCGCGTGGCGAACGTGATGTAGCCCTTCTTATTGCTCTGCTTGACCGGATCGTCCGGGATGTTCGCGTTGGCCCAGTTCTTCTGGATGTTCGGATCGCCGTTGAGCCCGAACTGCACCATGAAGTCGGGCACGACGCGGAAGAAGCGCGTGTCGTCGAAGAAGCCGTTCTTCACGAGGTTGTAGAAACGGTCGGCGCCTTTCGGCGCCCAGTCGCGGTGCACTTCGACGACGAAGGCGCCCTTGCTCGTGTCGAACTTCGCCTTGAACTTCTCCGGGGCCTGTTCGGTGAGCTGCGCCGGCGTCCGCAGCTTCGCCTTCGACAGGTCCACACCGCTGCCCTGCGCAAACACCGAAGCCGCGACCAACGCCACACCGACTGTCATGAGCGTGCGAACAATCATTTACGTATCTCCTTTTCTTTATGGCGTGGGGCCCCACCCCCACGCCTGACGCGCTTCGCGGCGTAAACCGCTCGTGCGTATCCAGAACAGAACGTCACAGACGAGCCCCGGGCCTATCACACATACAGGGTGCCTTCCCCAGCCAGGACCGCCTCGCCGCCGACCCTAACATTATTAATATCGCCGTTCTGCATGCCGATCGAAATGTGCACGTGACTCGGCCGGCCCATCTTCACCCCCTGCAGGCTCAGCATCGCGCCCGCGTTCTCCGGCGGGACGATCCTGTGCTTCACGAGGTAGCAGCCGAGCGGACCGCTGGCGCTGCCGGTCGCCGGGTCTTCGCTGATGCCGAGGTCGGGCGCGAACATCCGGCTGTAGACCGTCGCGTGATCGCTGCCCGGCTGCGCCGAGAACAGGAATACGCCGTGCGCGGCAGCCTTGGAGGATCGCATGAACGCATCGAGGACGCCGGCGTTCACCGACGCGTTGTCGACGGCGCTGCGCGTGGTGAGCGGCACGAACAAGAACGGCACGCCGCACGACACCTCCTGGACCGGATGGCCGGTGCCGGCGACCGCCGCGGGCGAGAGGGACAGCGCGGCCGCCGCCGCCGCTTTGTCGGGAATCGGCTCGCTGAAGGTCGGATCCTTCTGCGTCATCCACGCGAAGCTCAGCTCGTCTCCGTTCCAGGTGAGCGTCACGGGGACCGGACCGATGCCGAGCCCGAAGACGAAGCGCTCGCGTTTCGGTTCGATGACGCCGGTGCGCGCGAGCGCGAACGTGGATCCGATCGTCGGATGACCGGCCATCGGCAGCTCTTCGCCCGGCGTGAAGATGCGCATCCGCACGTCGGTCTCCTTGCTCTCCGGCGGCAGCACGAATGTCGTCTCGGAGAAATTCATCTCCTTGGCGATCGCTTGCATCGTCTCGGTGGAGAGGCCGCGGCCGTCGAGAAAGACCGCGAGCTGATTGCCGCCGAACAGATGGTCGGTGAACACGTCGTAATGCAGATAGCGATATGATCGCGCCATGGTGTATGCGCATTTTACGACGAGCGAGGGGAACTTCACGGCGCGGCTGTTCGACGCCGAGACACCGAACACGGTCGCGAACTTTACCGGACTCGCTGACGGTTCGAAGGAGTGGACCGACCCGCGGTCGGGACGCAAGGTGAAGCAGCCGTACTTCAACGGCACCGTGTTTCACCGCGTCATCGACGGCTTCATGATCCAGGGCGGCGATCCGCTCGGCCAGGGGACGGGCGGACCCGGCTACACGTTCGCGGACGAGTTCCACCCCAAGCTGAAGCACGAGAAGGCCGGAATCCTTTCCATGGCGAACCGCGGACCGGATACGAACGGCGGTCAGTTCTTCATCACGCTCGCGGCGACGCCGTGGCTCGACAACAAGCACAGTGTGTTCGGCGAAATCACCGAAGGCATGGACGTCGTCAAGAAGATCGGCGGCACCGCGACGAGCAAGCCCGGCGATCGGCCGGTCAAGCCAATCACGATCGAGTCGGTCAAGATCGAAAAGAGGTAGTCGTTCGGTCAGATTTCCGTCGCGGGTCGCGGGATTGTCCGCGTCTTCGATCACCAGGCGGCCAGCATCAGTGTACCTGAACCGCTCACCCGCGATTACGCGCCGTGGCGGCGGAGCAGCGCCGCCGCTTCTCGATGATTCTTTTCCTGCGCGAGCGAGAGCGGCGTCGATCCCGAGCCGTTCTGCGCGGTCACGTCGGCGCCCTGCGCGACGAGCGTTTTTATCGCATCGACGTTGTTGTTGTGCGCCGCCATGTGCAGCGGCCGCCAGCCGTCGGTGTCGGCCGCGTTGACGTCCGCGCCCTGTCCGATGAGCAGCCCCGCCACCATCTTGTGATTGCCCGCCAGTGCCGCGTGCAGCGGCGTGTTGCCGTTCGTGTTGCGCGACCGCGCGGTGACGTCGGCGTCGTGGGCGAGCAGCAGCTCCGCGATCTTCGTGTGGCCGAAGAACGCCGCGAGGTGAAGCGGCGTCCAGCCGTCGGCGCTGTACGTGTTGACGGCTGATGGATCGCTCGCGACCAGCCGCTCGACGCGCTCGACTTCACCGGCCGCCGACGCTTCGAAAAGCGACAGCGTCGCGCCGCGCGCGACCAGCAGGTTCACAATTTCCTTCTGCCGGTGATAGACAGCGGTTAGGATGGCGCTTTCGCCGGTACGCCCTCGCGCGTCGATGAGCGTCGGATCCGCCGACACCATTGCCTTGACGCGCTCGAATTCGCCGGCCTTAATCGCATCGATGAACGCCGCCGTGGCTGCTGCTTCGGACATGGGACGATTCTATCTCTGGGGCAGGCCGAAGGGCCCCGCCTCCGCTCACGCTTCGGCGAGGCTCGCCGTAGCGCTGAAAGCGCGAAGGCGGCTGCGCTACGCCTGTCTGACGATCGCGCTCATGTCGAGCGCGCCAATCGCGCGAGCCCAAAACGGCGCGCCAATCGCGCCGCCAAACAACGACACCATCCAGGTCCCGTCACTCGGCAGCACGCTCACCGTCAGCGCGCTCGCCGATCTGCCGAGCAGCGGCGGGAATCTGTTCACGCTGCTCGACACGGTGATTGCCGAGGTCATCTCCGATCGCGTCGACAGCGGCGGCTTGAACGTCGGCGGCGCGGCGCGCATCGGCGCGCACGGCAGCTCGTGGACGCAGACGCTGTTCCGGCTCGACGGCGTCGACATCAGCGGCGGCGACGGCAGCGGCGCGCCGATGCTGCTGCCGGGCGTCCTGATGTGGGATCGCGTCGACGTGTCGACAGGCCTCCTGCCGATCGACGTCAACGCGCCGGGACTCGCCATCTCGCTCGCGCCGCGGCGCCCCGCCGCGACGTGGACGCGCGTCGTCGAGGGCCTGGCCGCCGGTCCATCACCCTCGACCGGGGGCTGGCCCGCGCATCACGCGCCGGCGATTGCGCGCGTGCGATCGGCGGCCAAGGCCAGCGTGCTGCTCAGCGGCCCGCTCGTGCCGAACCGCGTCGGTCTCGTGGTGGCCGGCACGTGGAACGCCGCGTCCCGGTACGAGCGCGCGGAGACGGACGCGGTCGACGCCAGCCAGGCATCGCTGTTTACGCACCTGGTCTACACGTCAGACGAGGGTCCCCACAAACACGAAGTGCGCGGCGTGGGCTGGCTGCAGCGGACGAGCGCGCCCTTCGAGAACCGCCTTGCCTTCGGACAACCGTCGGCGATCGAACGGCATCAGGGCGCTCACGCACAACTCGTATGGGAACAGCGCACGGCGGTCGATCGATCGTGGTCGGCATTTGCCGGCTACAGCGTGCGCCAGCGCGCGCTCGATCTCGCGCGCACCTCGTCCATCGTGATCAACCGGGTCATCGACGGCCCGGCCGAAGCGCTGCTCTATCCGGGCGCCGGCACCGACACGCATTGGTCCGCGGGCGTGCGATTGAACGCGCCGGATCCTCGAGCATCGGGCCCGGCACAACACGCGCCCACGATCGGCGTCGAAGTTTCTGGCACCGGGATGCGCATGCGGCCGGCGTTCGGCGGACGCATCGGCGAGACCCTCAACGGTCTGCCCACGCGCATCTGGGAGTTCTCGAATCCGGGCGTCCCCTCGCAGTGGAACCAGACGACGCTGGCGGCGTACGCCGCTCAACGGTTTCAGGTTCATCCGCGCGTGACGCTCGATGCCGGCCTGCGGTTCGAGCATCTCAAAGGATCGGCGGAAGGGGTGAGCGGCGTGTCGTGGAACGACCTGCTGCCACGCGGCGGTGTGCGGTGGCACATGACCGACGTCGGCCACCTCGCTGCCATCGCCGGCTACCGCCGCACGGCGCACCGGCTGCCGCTGACCGATCTCGCGTGGAGCGATCCGTCGGCGCCGAGCGGAAGCGTCTATCGATGGAACAGCGCGTCGTCTGCGATCCACGCGCCGGCCGCGTCGGAGCGCGGGACGCTGGTCGCGCGCATCGGGCCCGGCGCGGGAACCCTTGCGAGCTTTTCGACGATCGATCCGAACATCAAGCGTCCGCACATGGACGAACTGACATTCGGCTTCGAGGGCCGGCCGGTTCCCGACACCGTCTTTCGCTTGATGGGCATCGCCCGCCGCGAGCGCAGTCTCATCGGCGTCGTCAACACGGGCGTGCCCGAGTCGGCGTACTCGGTGATTCCGTTGTCCGATCCCGGTCTCTTCGGCGACAACCAGGTTCTTCCGATCTTCAATCGTCCCGTGTCGACGTTCGGCGCGGACCGTTATCTCCTGACGAATCCAGCCGAACACCAGACGACGTTTGTGGGCGCGGAGTTGACAGGCCAGCGGGAAACGGAACGGCTGTTTCTGCTGTTCGGTCTGACCGCGGGCCGCTCCGAAGGGTTGTCGGCGAACCGCGGGTTTCGGGCGATTGAGAACGACGCCGCGCTCCTCGGTGAAGTGTTCACGAATCCGAACGCACGCACGTACGCGCAGGGACGGCTGTTCAACGAGCGCGGTTACACGATCAAGCTGGCGACGGTGTACCGCCTTCCGCACGACGTTCGGGTCGGCGTCGCGGCCCGTTATCAGGACGGTCAGCATTTCTCGCGGGTCGTCGTCGTGCCGAACCTGAATCAGGGACCCGAGATCGTGCGCGCGTTCCGCAACGGCCGCACGCGCTTCACCTTCACCGGCACACTCGACGCGCGCGTGCAGAAAGGCTTCACGGCCGGCGCGCGCCGGATCGCGCTCGTGCTCGAGGGCTACAACATCCTCGACATGGCGTACGAGATCGAAGAGTTTCAGGTGAGCGGCGCGCAGTCGCGGGCGACGACCGCGATTCAACCGCCGCCGTCGCTCCATGCGGGGATCCGGATCGAGTTCTGACGTTTTGAAGAAGGTC
>MNEX01000293.1 GCA_001917905.1 Acidobacteria bacterium 13_1_40CM_65_14 | reverse complement strand
CCAGGAGCTGCAAGTCCAGCATCAGCGCGAGGTGATCCTCGAAGACGGGCGGCGCGCCCTGCGGCTGCTCCAGGGTCGGCAACTCGACGTCGCTCTGTTCCTCCGCTCGTTGAATGCGCCGCTCGACGTCGCGAACCGCCTCGGTGTATTCCTCCACCTTGGCCTGGTCCTGCGGTCCGAGATCCCTTTTGAGGCTCGCCAGTTTCTCCGCCACGGAGTCGAGCATGCTCTTGTGCTGCTGCAGCCTCGCCTCGCGCGCGGTCCGGCCGGTGCTGCCGCTGTCGCCGAACAGCCGCTCGAACACGGCGCGCGGATTCCACTCCATCGGCAGCGGCTGCGTCGGGCTGCGCCACGACAGCGTGTGCGTGTACACGCAGCTCAAGTTGCCCGTGCAGGCCCCGGCGTTGGCCGGCGCGTCCATCGAGAGCTCCAGCGATCCGATCTGCGTCTCGCTCGCGAAGTGCCTCGCGAGCAGCTGGTCCATCGACACGTCGGCGATGATCTCGATTTCGTTTCGCCCGCCGCGCGCCGTGCCCGTCAGAAAGGATCCCGATGCGCCCGCGTGAATGTAGTTCCAGTTCGCCTTGATGCCCGACAGCACGAGCATCTGATTTTTGTACGGCGCCAGCGGTTCCAGAATGGGCGAGAGCTCGAAGGCCGTGCCCTCCCCTTTCGGCAACCAGTACTCCATCGCCATCCCGTTCGGCACATAGAAGGTCTGGAAGCGATGGACAGGCTTGCCGGACTTGGCGGCCGCCAGGCCGCGCAGCGAGAATGCGGGCAGCATCGCGTCGAGAAACGGCAGCGCGAGCGTCGCGCCGAGTCCCTGCAGGACGGTCCGCCGCGGCAAGGATTTCGTGAGGAATGTCATCCCGTCTCCTTAAATCAACTCTTCGACCACAAGCAAGCTCTCCACCACGGTGGACGCGGAGGACACGGAGGAAACATTTGTCCGAGCCGATTGAACCCCCGTGTCCCCCGTGTCCTCCGTGGTAGCTAGGTTCATTCCAGTTCAATGCCCCGCGCGTGCGGTGCGCATAAGAAACGTTGGACTATTCACAATTCCGAGAATGACCGACGACCAGCGATACTCGTGAGCGGCCGCGTCGCGGACGATCGTTCTCACGGCCGGACGATCGTAGTACTCCAGCCGGCGACCGAGCGCGTACGCCAGAAGTTTTTCAGTGACCGTTCGCGGAAACTGCTCGGGCTGTTCGAGCAGCAGCGCCCGCAGTCCCGCGAGGCCCTCGAACGTCGAGCCGCTGGCCGTCGTGCCCCGCGCGTCGACGGCCTTGCCCGATTCGTCGACGGTGCGCCAGCCGCCAATCACGTCGAAATTCTCCAGCGCGAACCCGAGCGGATCGATGGTCGAATGACAACTGTTACAGGAGGGATTCTGACGATGTTGCGCCAGCCGCTCGCGGATCGACGCCGGCCTGGCGCCCGGCTTGTTTTCCGCCAGGTTCGTGTCGACGCCCGGAGGCGGCGGCGGCACCGGCAAGCCGAAGATGTTGTTCAGCAGCCATTTTCCGCGTAAGACCGGCGACGTGCGGTCGGGATACGACGTCGTCGCCAGGAGCGCACCCTGTGCGAGCAGGCCGCCGCGCTGATCGTGATTCGGGAACGTGACTCGGCGGAAGCGGCTGCCGTAAATCCCGGGAATCCCATAATGCCGCGCGAGGCGCTCGTTGACGAACGTGTAGCTCGCATCCAGGAGGTCAACGACGCTGCGATCCTCGCCGATGGTGCTGCCGACAAACAGCTCCGTTTCCCGTTGGAAGGCCTGCATGAGACTCAGGTCGTAATTGGGATACCGCTCCGGATCGACCACGACTTCATCGACGCGGCGCAGGTTCAGCCACTGCGCGGCGAAGTCGTTGACGAGCGCATCGGTGGCGCGCGCATCGGCCAACATCCGCCGCACTTCTGTTTCCAGGATTGCAGGGCTCGCCAGCTGTCCGCGCTCGGCGAGACCGAGCAAGCGATCATCGGGAATGCTGCTCCACAGGAAAAACGACAAGCGTGAGGCGACTTCGATGTCGCTGAGGCGATGCGGATCCCGATGGACGCGCAGAAGGAAGTCGGGATCGACCAGCATGCGTTCGAGCGCGAATTGAATGCCGCCGTCGAAGCTTCCACTGTCGCGCCGGCCGGCGTTGAAGAACTCGAGCAGCGTCTGCGTGTCCGCGTTCGTCACGGGCCGGCGATACGCGAGCCGCGCCATCTTCGAGAGGATCTTCGTCGCGCACGCGCGTTCGTCTTCGTTCACTCGCGGGGGCCCCTTTGCCCCGCTCGCCGGCTGACACACGAAAATCGCGCGACGGGATGGTGTGTCGTTGGTCCGGTTGCCTGTCCCGAGGTCCGCCGAGGGGAAGGCGGACACTTTGGAATAAGGCCCGCCGATCTGGATTGACGCGACGCGCGCGTAATCCATGTACACCTGGTCGTCGGTGATGACCCTGCCCCGCTGCAGCGGTTGCGGAAGGCCTTCCGGCTCCCACAGCTCTCTCACGAACGACACGCCGACGACGCGCGCGCCGGCTTCGACCGGAACGCGGATCTCCAGCCCGGCGTCTCCGCCGATCTGCATGTACTTTTCCCAGGTGTCGTCGCCGGCAAACCCAGGTTCACCGTCGCCCGCGTAACTGGACGCGGCGGGCCTGCCCTGCGCGCCGCCTCCGACGATGAACCGCTTCAGCAGCTTGCCATCGAGGCGGACGTCCATCTGCTGCGGCCATCCCATGCCTTTGATGTAGTCCTGGTACTGCCGCTGAAGACGGACTTTGATGAGGTACTCGCCGTCGACGGGAAAGTCATGGCGAATCGCGATGCCGCCGCGAGATCCGAGCGGCAGATCTTCGCTCTGCCGATCGTCCTGCATCACGTGCAACGGAATCTCGAACGTCTCGATCCTCGGGCTCGTGGGAGGAAGACCGGTCGCGAGGCGCGTGACCTGGCGGGCGACCGACAGATACCGCTCGAGGTGAACCGTTGAAATCGACAGAGCGTCCGCGAAGTTGTCGAAACTTCCGTCGGCGGTCTCGTCCCCGGGCAGCAGCGATTTGACGTCGACATCGATCGCGAACAGGTCGCGGATCGCATGGTTGTATTCCGTGCGGTTGAGACGATGGACCGCTGCGATCCTCCCTGGATTCGGGTTCGCCTCCCACGCGCGATCGAGCTCCGTCTCCAACCAGCTCGCCACCGCGCGATACGTCGCCGTATCGGGACGCGGCCTTCCGGGCGGCGGCATCGAGCCCGCGCGAAGCTTCGCGATGACTTTCTCCCACACCTCTGCGTTCGCACTGGGCCTGGTGACGTCGAGACTATCCAGCGTCAGTCCACCGGTACGGAGTCTCTGGTTATGGCACGTGATGCAGTATTGGTCGAGGACCGCCTGGGGCCCCAGCGAGGTTGTCGAGGTCGTCGAGGTCGGCACGCCGTACAGCGTGGTGATGCAGACGCTGACGAACAGCGCGACAATCGACGCACGCCCGAAAAACCGCATGAGCGGGAGTCCTCCGGTCGTCATTTTGGCTGATTGGTTGAGTAGAAGTAAACCTCTCTTTCGGTTCAAAACACGTAAGATCGCACGGTTCTGCGCCGCTGTTCAAAGACGTGGTCGACGTGGTCAAGGAGGTTGTCGTGAAGCGAGCCTTGAGTGTCCTGTGCGCCTTCGTCGCGGCGGTTTCGATATCTGGTCAGCAGACGTCGCAGTCACTGCCGACGCTGCAGAATGCGGACGTGCCGAAGATTCCGTTCGATTCGGTGCCCGACTACTTCAAGTACTCGGCGCAGATGAATCTCGGCGAAGTGCTGGCGGTCGCCGTCAACTCCAAGGGCCGCGTGCTCATGCTGAATCATCCCGGCAGCGCGACGTCGGGTCCGCTCTACGGCAACGCCGCGACGCAGCTGCTGGAGTTCGATGAGACCGGGAAGTTCGTCCGCGAGATCGGCAAGGGCGTCTACGGACTCGGCTACGCGCACGGAGCGCGCTACGACAAGTACGACAACCTGTGGATTGTCGACAAAGGAACGCATGCGGTCATGCGGTTCAATCCGGCCGGCTACGTCACGCTGAACCTCGGACGCAGGCCGGAAGGGCCTGACGAACCCGATTACTACAAGGGCAATGGTCTGAGGGGCAACACTCCGGCACCGCAGCACGTCGACGGAAACTTCCGTGCGCCGACCGACGTCGCGTTCGACTCCGACGACAACCTCTACATCAGCGACGGCTACATCAACTCGCGCGTCGCCAAGTTCGACAAACACGGGAATTGGATCAAGAGCTGGGGCTCGCGCGGTACGGGCGGCACACACGCCAACGAGAATCCCGGACAGCTCAACACGCCGCACAACATCGGAATCGACCGCCAGAACAACGTTTACGTCGCGGACCGCGGCAACCGCCGGATCCAGGTGTTCGACCGCGACGGCAATTTCCAGCGGTTCATCGTCCTGAACGCCCCGTACGACAAGAAGCGGCATCCGGTGCTCGGCAACCTGAACCCCAATCCGCCGGACGAGACGCAGCCCTGGACCATCTGCATCACCAACGGGCCGACGCAGTACCTGTACACGTCGGACTCGGAGCCGGGTCGCGTCTACAAGCTCACTCTGGACGGCAAGATTGTCGGCATGCTGGGCGAGTCTGGCCACGAGATGGGCCAGTTCAACTGGATTCACGGCATCGCGTGCCCATCCGAGAACGTGCTGTATGTCGCCGACATGAACAACTGGCGCGTTCAGAAGCTGCTGCTGCATCCTCGAACGAGCACGACGCAGTCGGCGAATCGCTGACCCGATGACCTGGCTCGAGCGCCTGCGTCAGGACCTTCGCTTCGGCGCGCGGCTGATCCTGAGGGCACCTGGTTTCAGCGCGATCGCGATCCTGACGCTCGCCGGCGGCGTCGGCGCGAGCACGGCGATCTTCAGCCAGATCAACGCGGTGTTCTGGAAGACCCTTCCCGTCTCGAAGCCGCACGAACTTCGGAGCCTTGTCTGGTCGTCGAGAAAACCGTCGTACGTCTTCGGTCCGAACGTGATCGCCGGGCCGCGGCTGGCGGCCGTCGACACGTACGGATCGTTTTCCTATCTCGCGTACGTGTCGATGCGCGATGGCGCGAAGAGCTTCTCGAACCTCGCATGCTGGGCCGATCTCGGCGAATCGCGACCCGTCGTGATGCGCGAGGTCGGCTTTGGATCGGTGCACTTCGTCTCCGGCAACTACTTCGACACGCTCGGCGTGAACGCCGTGCTCGGACGAACGTTCACGGCTGACGACGACACGCCGGGCACGACGGCGGCGGTGGTGAGCTATCCCTTCTGGCAGCGCACGTTCGGCGGCGACGCAGGCGTCGTCCGCAAGACGATCGATCTCAATGGCAAGCCGTTCAACATCATCGGCGTCACGCCGTCGGGTTTCTTTGGCGTCGATCCGTCGACGACGCCGGATGTCATGGTGCCGATCGGCGCGATCCAGGTTGCCGCAGCGACCAGCAATCCTCTGCAGAACCCGACGCTCTGGCAGGTGTGCCGCGTCGTGGGGCGACTGCGATCCGGTGTGTCAGACGAGCACGCGCGCACCGAAGCGGAGCCATGGCTGCGCGCGGCGATTCTCGCGCATCCGCCGCACACGGATTACGAGATGCCTCGCCTGTGGCTGATGGATGCCGGGCACGGACTCGGAACGTTGCGCGACGCGATGTCCACGCCATTGCTGATCTTGATGGTGGTCGTCGTCAGCATCCTCCTGATCGCGTGCGCCAACATCGCCGGGCTGCTCATCGTGCGCGGAGCGGTGCGACATCGTGAGATCGCGACGCGTCTCGCGCTCGGCGCGTCACGAGGCCGTGTGGTCCGCCAACTGATGACCGAAAGCCTGCTGCTCTCCGTCGCCGGCGGACTCGCCGGCGTCGCGGTGGCGTATGGGTTGGGACGCCTGTCGCCGGCGCTCATGAGCCGGTTCATGCCGACGCTCTACGGAGCGAATCGACATCTGGGCGTCGTCGTCATGCCCGATGCGCGGGTGCTGCTGTTCGCCGCGACGATCACCATCGTCACTGGCCTCGTGTTCGGATGTCTGCCGGCGCTCCGCACCACACGCGTGGATCTGATGTCGTCGATCAAGCACCCGACGGCGGCCGGCGCGCGGGCGTCCCGAATGTCGGCGGACAAAGCGATGGTGGCGCTGCAGGCCGCCCTGTCGCTGATGCTCATCTTCGGCGCGGGCCTGTTCCTCCGCACGATCACCAACTTGAGGACGGCGCCGCTCGGGTATCAGCCCGACGGGTTGCTGTACGCGAAGATCGAACCGCGAACCGGCGGAATCCAGCCGGAGCGGCGCGCAGACTTCTTCGAGCAGGCCGTCAGGCACCTGGAGCGCACGCCAGGAGTGATCAGCGCGACCGCCACTGATTCCCCGCCGCTCGGACGAGGAGCGACGATCTTCTTCGGCGGCCTCACGTTCCCGGTCTGCGTTCCCGGTTATGTGCCGCCCGATCCGCAGGACACCGTGGCGTCGTTGAGCGGCGTCGCGCCTCGCTATTTCGAAACGATGCGATCGCCGATGGTCTCCGGCAGAGAGTTCGAATGGCGGGATCGAGTCGTGCGGCCGGGCGCCATCGTCAACGAGGCATTCGCCCGGAAGTTTTTCGCCGGCAAGAACCCGCTCGAGCAGCGATTCGGCGTGAACTGCCCGGCCAATCCCACGCAGCTCGGAGTGGTCGGCGTGGTGGCGGACATGAAGAACGTCCCGCGTCAGAGCGCCGCGCCCAGGTTTTACGTGCCGTTGGGCGACACGGGCGAGGTCGTCACGATCGTCCTGCGTACGACCGGACGGCCGGAGCGGATGATTCCGACGATTCGCCGCGCCATGGCCGATTTCAATGCGACCGTTCCCACCTTCGGAGAGATGACGCCCGTCGAGCTGCGCGAGCAGCAGATGCAACAGGAGCGACTGCTGACGAACTTGCTGCTCGCGTTTGGCGCCGTCGCGCTCGTGCTTTCATCGATCGGCATCTACGGCATGCTGGCGTACCTGGTGACGCGCCGAACATCAGAAATCGGCATCCGGATGGCGCTCGGCGCGCAACGAGCCGACGTGCTGAGGCTGGTCCTGCGCGAGTCGATTCTGCCGGTGGCCGCCGGCCTCGCCGTTGGCGGAGCCGCGACACTCATCGCGACGCGGTGGATCGACACGCTGCTGTTTGGCGTCTCGGCTCACGATCCATCGACGATGGTTGGAGCGGCCGGCGTGTTCCTGTTGATTGCGGCGGCCGCGGCCATCGTGCCTGCTCGACGCGCCGCCCATCTCGATCCGCTGCGTGCGCTGCGCGTGGAATGAGCCGCCGATTCGTGATGTCGATTCCGATCGACGGCGCTTGAGTCGCGGCGCCCAGCACGGCGTCTGACACGCGGCGTTACGTGAGGAGTTTCTCGGGGTTCATAGCCGATCCTGTCGTCTGGGAATTTGAGCGTCGTTAAGGTCGCTCGGTCGCCGACGTGTCGATAAGGGTGCCGTCCTCTCTCAAGTACGCGAGATATTGCTCTGGAAATTCGTTCTTCAGCATCCGGCGCACGATGCACTTTGTCAGCGGAATCCATTGACTGACTCGGTCGAGGTGCAGCGCCTCGTCAGCGGAGACGGTCATCGCGCCCGTCGAATCAGATAGCGCATGTGCCACGGCGTTGCGCAGATCGCGCAATTCATGTCCAATCACATCCCCGAAACGGCGACCGCGCGCTTCTCGAACAAAAATCGAATCCAGCGCCATTTCGTCCCATTGTCGGCGAGTCGGATACAGCGCGTTCAACCATGGCTCGAATTCGTCGGCGTGTTCCGGAACACTCTCGATTGGGCGTGTGCTTGAATAAACATAGGAACTGATAGGCCGGACTATTGCTTTCGAGCGCCTCACGATAGAGGCTTGAAAAGCCGCGATACTCCGGACTCAAGATGCCCGTCGGAGAAAGTACGGTCGCTTCGACGAACGGATTGATGACGCTGATCTGTGTGGCGCCCGTCTCGACGGCGGTGACATGGATGCGCCAGATGCGTAACGGAATGTCAAGCTGCGCAGACCAGTCGCTCAGCGCGGGAGCGAGCGTGCGATATGCGCGACGTTCGGCATCAAGAAGATTGTTCGCTTGCAATTCGCCTTCGACTCGGCCGAGGAAGCCTTTCTTGTTAGGACGACCGACGAACTCAATTCGCCCCGCGCTCGATTCGGAGTACATCGTCATCGCCACGATGGGATCGTCAGGTCGAGCAACCAACTTCACAGCGGGTGCAGCGATCGCGAGATGAGAATCGCCAGGGATGTCCGGGTCAAACGAGAACTCCGTTTCTGGGACAGGCAAGAAACCGGGACGGGCCAATGTCAGGATGACGCGGTACCCACCGATGCCTCCGCCTACTGGTATCGCGTTACGCGGGTCTCCCGCGACGAACTCGTTATGCAGGACGAGGTGCCCCGGTTCGCCAGGCAAACCCGTCTGCGGGATCTGTTGGTTCAAAAGGCGCCGCTGTGAGTCTTTCGCCGTACGTGCACGTGCTTCGCGTCCCATAAATCCCGCTGTGGCTCATGGCGAGTGCTTGAAGAAGATCCGCCCGCTTCGAGTGTTATGTTCTGAACACAGCAAAGGAGAGACGGGTGGAATCGCCCCGCGATTGTAGGCGGATTCCGTGGCTGCGTTTCGGATTGTGGCATGCGTGAGTGACGGAGGGCGGCAACACGAAGGCCGATTTCGCATAGCTCGTCCCGATCGCTCGCAGCACGTCGGACGGCTCTATCACGACGTGCTAGCGCGCGACGCAGGCGAGCGCGCGCAAATCCTCGTCATGCCGACTTTGGCGTCATCCGCGATCAAGCTGTTGAACGACCGAAGTTAGCTGCGTGTTTGTCAGTAATCAGAGTCCGGGACTAGTATCGCGCGGATCCGATATTGTTCGAAAAACGTTTCAGGTGTTGCTGGGAACAATCTGGTTCGTGTCGTAAACAGGTACGCTGACACCGTGCGTCGTACTGAGTCGGTCGACAGGCGGCGGTGAGGACACTTTAGAGCTGTCCGGCAGCCGTTGGGAGGCCTAACTAAAGGGCCGCGATACAGTCACGTCCAGCCGACGCGGTCGCGACAAGGGCGCGCTCGGATCGCGCGGCAACGGTGTCGATCGCAGCCGACGTGTGAGCGCGCCGACGGGGGGCGAAGCCGGAAGTCGCGCGGAGCGAGATGGCGTGGCGACTTCGGTCCGCGTGATCCGTACTGCGTCGAGCCAGCGACGGCGATGCTTGCGCGACCAACCGACAAGCGAATCGAACAACCCGTAGTCGCCGCGCGGGACGACAGGACGGCGAGCGGCGCGTGACGTCCCGGCGCGCGAAGCGGAGGCAGCGAGCGACACCGTTGTCGCGCACAGGCGCCGGACTAAGAAGCCGTACGCTATCGAAGCG
>MNEX01000094.1 GCA_001917905.1 Acidobacteria bacterium 13_1_40CM_65_14 | reverse complement strand
GGCGCGACTCGGCAGCGATCGGTGGCGTAGGCGCATACGTCTCCAGGGGGGTCCGCTGCGACCCGCCGATCTGCTGGAGCTCGGCCGAACGGCCACCGACCATGTAGACGTCGCCAGCGAGGACGGCACTTACCAGAGCGGCGCGCCGTTCCGGGGTGAGGTCCGGGCTCTCGTAGGCCGAGTACTCGAAGGTGCGCGCAGCTTCGATACGCTGGCGATGCGTTTCGAGGTACCGCGCCAGCGTGCTGAAGGGCCGTGCCGGGCGGCCCCCGCAGACCGTGTCAGCCGGCAGGGAACGGGAGACCACGGAATTGGCAGCGATCACGGTCCGCGGGCCGATCTCGACACCGGGCAGGATGATGGTTCGCGCCCCGACGTGGCACGACGGGTGCAGAACGACGGTTCCGACGCGAACAGCGCCTAGCGCTATTTCGGGGCCAGCATCGTGCGCGAGGATCATGCACTCGGGACCGAAGAAGGTGCTGTCGCCAATGCTAATGAGCGCGCAATACTCCTCGTCGACGTACAGATGATCAACAAAGTTGACGTCCCGGCCGATGTGCATCCCGCGATTCCGCAGACTCTGGAGTCGGTGACCGCGCCGGACGGTGTCAAGGCGCCCTTTCAGGCTCGCGAGCAACGCGATCGGGTGTAAATGGGTCGGCATTAGCGGCATGTTATCATGCGGTTACCGGGCAGAGAGCATTCTGGAGGAGTTTGCCTACGATGCGTCGTTCGTTAACGACGATGAGCCTCGATTGGCTTGCGACCGTAGAGAACCGCCTGGCGATGATGCGAGCCCGCCTCAAATGGGCGCGTTGGCAACGCCTCGGCATGCGGATCGGCAGGGACGTAAGGCTACCGCTGTCCACGTCAGTGGATTCTTCCTACTGTTACCTAATTACCATTGGTGACCGCTGCCACTTCGGCCCCCAGTGCCTGATTCTGGCGCACGACGGCCAGATGGATGAGTTCCTCGACGCCGGGCGGGTGGGGCGCGTCGTCATCGGAGACGGCTGCCGGATAGGGGCGCGCTGCGTGATTCTGTGTAACGTCGAGATTGGCGCGGGCAGCATTGTCGAGGCGGGGTCCGTCGTCTCCACCTCCCTGCCAGCGGGTTCCTACTGCGCAGGTTCCCCGGCGCGGGTTGTCTGCTCGGCGGCGGAGTACGCACAGAAGATTGCCCAGGAGGCGTCGGGGCGCCCACGGTACACGACGGAGACGATTGCAGAGAGCCTGCGGCGTCCCGAGACGCGCAAGGCCCTGCGGGAGGAACTGGCAAGGGGCATCATCCTAGTGGACAAGGTCGACAGCGCGGGTATAGCGCCAGGGGACGACCAGGCCTTGAAACCTTGGCCACGAAGTGGGCCTGCTCGATGAAATCTGAGCCCACATTTTCGATTTGAAGGTTGAACGTCGCGGCTCATGATCGCTCAACCCTCGAAAGGCTTGTCTTGTCGAGGTTCGCCCGCAAAGAACTACTAGTCCCCTCCCCGAGGTCCATCCGAAACGCGATTCCTTGGACGGGAACGGGGCCGTCATAGAAACTCGGTCGCCTGTCAGTGATTTGTGGTGCCCTTGACCACCCGTCTTGACCCGGTTGTCACGTCGATGTAACGTGCCAAAAGTGAATTGTAGTCCAATGCACTACACTGAGGATTGTATGTCAATTATGGAAATTGTTATTTGCGAGATTCAGCAGATTGCCGCCGAAAAAAAAGGGAATCTACCCCCGCTGACAGACGACCTGGTCCTGCTCGAATCGGGGCTCGATTCTCTCGGCATCGCGATCCTCGTCGCCCGACTCGAAGAGACATTGGGGCTGGATCCGTTCACTGAATCCGACGACATCTCCTATCCCGTCACCCTCGGCGACTTCGTCAGGTTCTATGAAAATGCTGCCAAATCGCGCGACGTCGCTTCGGGATACGCTCGGTAACGCGTCGGATTGTTCGGGCCGCTTTCTGTGGGGTGCCACAGCGAGCGTGTCTTTGCGTGATCTGCTATGCGGTACGAGTCTGGGCGGTCGTCTCCGGGAACTGTCGGGGCGGTCGGTTCTCATCGCAACTCGCGATCCCCGCGGCACGCCTGACTTGTCGTCCGAACATCTTTCAGCGGTGATCGCGAAGGGCGGCGTGGACGCGATTGTGTCCGATTGGGGCCTCCACCAACGCGAACATTGCGACGCGCCGCTGCATGTGCGATGCGGTCCAACCATCACACGGGCGCCACGCGTGCAAGTCGACCCTCAGGCGACCGAATGGGTGCTCCTGACCTCCGGCACGACCGGCGCGCCGAAGATGCTCGTGCACAATTTCGCGAGCTTGACGGCTCCGATCAAGAGCGGCCAGAATCAAGAAACCGACGTCGTCTGGGGTACGTTCTACGACATTCGCCGGTACGGTGGCCTCCAGATCTTGTTGCGCGCGATCCTGGGTCGTGGATCATTCGTGCTCTCCAGCGCTGACGAGTCGGCGGGAGACTATCTCGGTCGGCTCGGCGCGCACGCGGTGACGCACATCTCGGGGACCCCGTCGCATTGGCGTCGTGCGCTGATGAGCCCGGCGGTTCGCGCAATTGCGCCGCGCTACGTTCGCTTGTCGGGAGAGATCGCGGACCAGGCGATCCTGAATGCGCTGCGTTCATGCTACCCGCAGGCCAGTATCGGGCATGCCTATGCTTCGACGGAAGCAGGCGTTGGATTCGAGGTGAATGATGGTCTCGAGGGCTTTCCCCCAAGTACGATCGGCGCGCGCGGCGAAGTGGAAATGAAGATCGAGGATAGTTCGCTCCGGATCCGTTCCGCGCGGGCCGCTGACCGGCATGTCGGTGAGGAAGGTCCGGCGTTCGTCGACGATGAGGGGTTCGTCGACACGGGCGACGTCGTGGAGCTACGGGGTGACCGCTATTTAATTCAAATTAAATTTAAACAAAATAGGAGCAGCACTTGCTTTGGTAACAGCAACTGATATTCGATATTGTACAAAAGATGCATTCTTTCAGGCAAAGGAGGTAGATACAGGTATGGCTGCAGATCTTGGTACTTTGCAACGAGAACCTGGCTGCACACAAGGTTCCTGCGACACTCCGCTTCGTCCCGGCATTGGATGTTGCTGCCGCAGGCAAACTGGCTCGTCATCATGCGTAACGTGATCGTGACGGGTGGAAGCCGCGGGCTGGGGTTGGGTATTGTTCGCCGGCTCACCGCGGGGGGGTACTGCGCGTTCGCCGTGGCGCGGCAAATGAACGATCAGCTGGCGTCGACGATGGAACAGGCCGAACAAACCCGTCCGGGGTCGCTCCACTTCATCGCGTTCGATCTCAGCGACATTCAAGGCATTCCTGATCTGGTCAAGAGGCTGCGCAAGGAATTCGGACCGATCTACGGGCTGGTCAACAATGCAGCGGTGAGTCTGGACGGCGCCTTGGGGTTGATGCACAACTCGCAGATCGAGCGCCTGGTTCGCGTGAATACGCTATCACCGATCGTTCTGACTAAATACGTGGTCCGCCACATGATGGCGGACGGGGGCGGACGCGTCGTGAACGTCTCGTCCATCATCGGCTTCACCGGATACAGCGGTCTTTCGGTTTACGGTGCGACAAAGGCGTCGATGATCGGCTTCACTCGGTCGCTGGCGCGGGAGGTCGGCCGTGCGGGCGTAAACGTGAATTCGGTCGCGCCCGGCTTCATGGACACGGAGATGACTCAGGGGCTCGGCTCCGAGCAGCGGCAGCAGATCGCGCGGCGGAGTGCGCTCCAGCGCCTACCCGACATCGACGATGTGGTGAATGTGGTCGAGTTCCTTCTCGGTGACAAGGCGAAAAGCATCACGGGGAGCGTGATCACCGTCGATGCCGGCAACACGGCGTAGGCTGCCCTGGAGGGCAGCGCCGGTCAGAAGCGGATCTGGCCGGTTTGGATGCGCGCATAGAGCGCGCCGTCGAGTCGAATGAAGGCGTGGCGTTCCGGATCGTTGAAATACACGACGTCGCTGCTCGCCGCCGGATCGTAGCCTTCGTGAACGAGAGCACTCTTCGTGTACTTGAAGGTAGCGGTGACTTCCATCTGGGTCCGGATGCGCAGGAACACCGGCCGAGCGTAATCGGGGAGGCGGTTGATCAGGTGAGTCCGGAATGCCGCAAGATCCAGTTCAGCGTCGGTGACGAGCGTGACCATACCGGCGCGGCCGTCGGTGCCGGGAATGGCCACGCCGTAAACGTTAGACTGCTTGATACCGGGAAACGCGCAGATCGCCTCCGCCACCTCGGAGGTCGCGACGTTCTCACCCTTCCAGCGGAAGGTGTCGCCAATGCGGTCGACGAAGTAGAAGTAGCCCTGCTCGTCCCGTCGCATCAGGTCGCCGGTGCGAAACCAGGCGTCGCCCGGCGCGAACACGCCGCGGAGGATCTTCTTCTCGGAGGCCTCCTCGCTCGTGTAGCCTTCGAAGCGACTGCCGACGTTCGAGCGGTCCGTGAGAACCGGGCCGATCGCTTCGCCGACCTCGTTCGGCGCGCAGCGAACGCAAAAGCCCTGCTCATTCCGGACCGGCTCGCTGCTGTCGACATCGAATTTCACGAGGGTCGCGGGGACGCGGTGCACGAGGAACGGCGGGATGCGGCCGATGGCTCCGGGCTTGCCTTCGATATTGAAGAGCGAGACGTTGCCTTCGGTCGCGGCGTAGAACTCGAAGATGTGTGGAATCCGGAACCGGTTCTTGAACGCATGCCAGATATCGGGGGTCAACCCATTTCCGCTGCACATCCTGAGCCGATGCTCCGTTTCGAACGGATGAGACTCGGTGTGCAGCAGGTAGCGGCAAAGCTCGCCGATATATTGGAAGAGCGTGCAATCCCAACGGCGAAGGTCGTTCCAGAACTGGCGTGCGGAAAATCTCTCGCGGATTACCACGGAGCCGCCGCCGACCAGCACGGCGCCGGTCGCGAGTACGCCACCAACGCTGTGATAGAGCGGCAGGCAGTTGTACATCCGGTCGCTCGGCCGGGTGTCCATCATGCCGGCAAACCAATGGCTCCATTGCATGAGCCGGGCATGACTGACGTTGGCGGCCTTCGGCAGTCCGGTGGTGCCCGAGGTGTAGATGTAGAGAGCCCGATCATCGATCGTCAGCCGGCGGCGCTCGGCGTCGCGCAGCCTTTCGCCTGCGTATCGCTCGATGTCGCGATCAATGCGTGGGAATCCACCATGGCTCGTGCCGTGAACCCAGACCGTCGGCGCACCCGCAAGAGTCGACAACACGCCGGTTAACGGATCGATGAGCTCTGCAGCCACGATGATGTGCTTGGGTGCGACGATATCGATGCAATGCGCGAGCGAGGGACCGATCAGATTGGTATTGAGCAGGGCTACGACACCACCGACGCTGGTGACGCCAAGCCAGAGAGCCATGTAGTCTGGCTGGTTCGGCATGAAGAGACAGACGGCGTCGCCGCGGGCGAGACCCTGGTCGAGCGCCCAGCGGGCATACCGATTCGACCGCTCCGCGAGCGAGCGAAAGGTCAGGCACTCGCGATCGGAGGAAAGGGCCGGCGCCTCGCCAAACTTATCGGCGAGTTCCTCGATCACTGTCGGTAGGATGCGATCGGGGTGACCGGCGATCGGCGCGGTCAGGTGGAGCGCGCGAGCCCACGCGTGGGTCGGAGAAAAATTGCTCATAAATTGTGAGCTACGTGAGCTTCGCAACCTACAATACCATTAATGTGGATGACGGACATGGTGTGTGATCAACTCCGGAACGTCGTGACAAGAGTCGAGGCCGACGTGGCGAGCGGCCCGATCGTCCCGCTGGTAACGCCGCAGGAGATTCGGAGCTATCTCGCCTCGCACTATGACTTCGCGCGACCATTGGCGCTGGAGGATGTCTGCGCGGATGTCGAGCGGATGTTGCGCACGTGGCAGGTGCAGGTCACCCATCCGCGCTACTTCGGCCTCTTTAACCCGAGCGTGACGCTCGCGTCGGTCATCGCGGACACGCTGGTCGCGATGTACAACCCGCAGCTTGCGACGTGGCGAACCTCGCCGGCGGCGAACGAGATCGAGCGGCACACACTGGCGTGGCTGTCGGGCAAGTTCGGCTTCCCCGCCGATGCGGTGGCCAGCTTCACGAGCGGCGGAGCGGAGGCGAATCTCTCGGCGGTCATCGTCGCGTTGACCCGCGCGTTCCCGGACTACGGCGAACACGGGCTTCGGCGCCTCACCGCTTCGCCGACGGTGTACCTGACGGACGAGTCTCATCACTCGTTCAATAAGATCGCGCACATGACTGGACTCGGGCGCCGGGCGATCCGCATCGTCGCGACGGACGGCCACCAGAGGATGGATCTCGACGATCTCACCAGACGAATTTCCGAGGATCGTCAGAGTGGATTAGCGCCCTTCATGGTGGTCGGCACCGCCGGGACCACGGCGGCGGGCGTGATCGATCCCTTGCCGGATCTCGTTCGGTTCTGTCGTTCGGAAGACTTGTGGTTGCACGTCGATGCGGCGTGGGGCGGGGCCGCCATCATCTCGCCGTCCCTCCGCGGGCGGCTCGCGGGGATCGAGGCCGCCAACTCGATCACTTGCGACGCGCATAAATGGTTCTCGGTGCCGATGGCCGCCGGCATGTTCTTTTGCCGGCATTCTGACGCCGTCGACGAAGCCTTCCGGGCGGAGACATCCTACATGCCGGCGAAGACGGTCGGCCCGGTGCGTGACCCCTACACGACGTCCGTGCAATGGTCGCGGCGGTTTATCGGGTTGAAGCTCTTCCTGGCGCTCGCCCAGCAGGGTGAATCGGGATACGTTCAGATGATCGAGCATCAGGCCCGCATGGGCGACGTGCTGCGGGAGTCGCTGAAGCGCGCGGGATGGCGCATCGTCAACGACACCCCCCTGCCGTTGGTGTGCTTCACCAGGGACGGCCTCGTCACCGCCAAGTTCTTGGCGGCCCTCCACCAGGGTCAGATCGCATGGATGTCTGAAGTTCGGCTCGGCGGCGGCGCCCCTGTGGTGCGGGCGTGCGTCACGAGTTTCCGGACCACCGAGGCGGACATCGAGTGGGTGGTTCGGGAGATGGGCCGGCTCATTTAGTCTTCCAAGCGATCACACCGAGAGGATCAGATGAGAAGTGATGCCTATGCATTCGACAGCGCCGACCATGGAGCAGCCCTGTTCAATCTCGAAGTCGAGGGATTTCGATACAGCCGTATCAGCAACCCGACCACGGCGGTGCTGGAGCGGCGCGTCGCCGCGCTCGAAGGCGGAGTGGACGCGCTGTGCGTGAGTTCTGGGCAAGCGGCGCTCAATTACGCGATGCTCAACGTCACCGAGGTGGGGAGCAACATCGTTTCGGTGCCGCAACTCTACGGCACCACCCACACCCTGTTCGCACACGTGCTACCAAGTCAGGGCGTCACTGTCCGATTTGCCGAGTCGGATCAGCCTGATGCTATCGAAAGGTTGATCGATGACAACACGCGGACGGTCTTTTGCGAGAGCGTCGGCAATCCGGCTGGAAACATTTGCGACATCGAGGCCCTTGCTTGCGTGGCGCACAAACACGGCGTTCCGCTGATCGTCGACAATACGGTCGCAACGCCCATTCTGCTGCGACCGATCGATTACGGCGCGGACGTCGTGGTGCATTCGCTGACGAAGTACATGGGCGGGCACGGCACGACGCTCGGCGGCATCATCGTCGACAGCGGCAAGTTCCCCTGGAAGGAGCACGCGCAACGGTTCCCGATGTTCAGCCGGCCGGACCCCTCGTATCACGATCTGGTCTACGTCGAGCATTTCAAGGAGGCCGCGTACACCGGGCGCTGCCGCAGTGTCTACCAGCGGACGACCGGGTCCGTTCTGGCGCCCCTAAGCGCGTTCCTGTTGCTTCAAGGAATCGAGACGGTTGCACTGCGGGTCGAGCGTCATGTGGAGAACGGCAGACGCGTAGCCGAATTCTTGAGCACGAATCGCCGGGTCGAGTGGGTCAACTACGCGGGATTCCCGGAGAGTCCCTATCACGCGCTCGCCCAGAAATATCTGGGCGGCCGGGCCTGCTCGCTGATGACCTTCGGGGTCAAGGGAGGGTTGGAGGCTGGCAAGAAGTTCTACGACGCGCTCAAGTTGATCAAGCGGCTCGTGAACATGGGGGACGCCAAGTCGTTGGCCTGTCACCCGGCTTCGACGACGCATCGGCAGATGTCAGTTGAAGCACAGCGCAGGGCCGGGGTGAGACCAGAGATGATGCGGCTCAGCGTCGGCATCGAACACGTTGACGACATCATCGGCGACCTCGATCAGGCGCTTGATGCGACGGAAGCAGCGGGTTGAAATAAAATTCCGTCCCACGAGGAGTCTTTCCGGGTGGTCGTCGGGTCAGATTACGTGACAGAACGTTTCGCCGGTCTGTAGCTCTGAGCGCACGACGCGGTTCCTAACCCTCGAAGTTTGTCGCGTTCCAAAAATCGACACGAGATGGGCTGGAATTTTGTGTGTAACTCTGTGGGGAGTTCGCGGGCGGGAGATCCACCGCCCAAGGAGCGGCCATGACACTGGTAGGTCGGCAATCTGTCGCTTCCATGATATTGGCGGGAGGACGGCGTCTGTACGGGAAGTCGCGGATCGAATTCCGTGAATCGGACCCGAGATGCATCGACATCGGCCTGATCAACAACATGCCGGACGCGGCGCTGAAAGCGACCGAACGCCAGTTTCGGTCGCTGCTTCGTTCGGC
Organism: Acidobacteria bacterium 13_1_40CM_65_14; assembly: GCA_001917905.1. Classification (GTDB taxonomy): domain Bacteria; phylum Acidobacteriota; class Vicinamibacteria; order Vicinamibacterales; family CAVVIG01; genus QHWF01. Next base: position 1,366 of record MNEX01000094.1, on the reverse strand, counting down.
GGCCGACAGCGTCATCGTCCGGCTGACGCTCTATGCATTGCCGGAAGTTCCGCGGACGGAATTTGGCCGACGCCATGTGACCGGCCGCTTCTATTCGCGCATCGATGATCTCTGGGAGAGCCATCTCGACGGCCTCATCATGACCGGGATGGAGCCGCGGGCGGCGAATCTCAAGGACGAGCCATACTGGGGGAGTTTGACAAGAGTGCTGGAGTGGGCTGAACAGAACACCTACTCGACGATCTGTTCCTGCCTGGCGGCTCATGCCGCTCTTCTCTACCTCGATGGTATCGGCCGGCAGTCGCTCGGCGACAAGCGGTTTGGCGTTTTCGAGTGCGCACGTGTTTCAGACCATCAATTGACGGCCGGCGCTCCATCGCGAGTGCCGATGCCGCATTCGAGGTGGAACGAAATCCCGGAGGAGACACTGGCGGCATCCGGGTATCGCGTGCTCACGCGGTCGGAAGACGCGGGCGTCGATACGTTCGTGAAGCAGAGAAGAAGCCTGTTCGTCTTTTTCCAAGGGCATCCGGAATATGAGTCACATAGCCTGCTGCTCGAATATCGCCGAGACGTCGGGCGCTTCCTGAGGGGGGAGAGAGACAGCTACCCGTCAATGCCGCTCGGCTACTTCGATAGGAATATGGTCGATGCATTGATCACTCTGCGAAAGCGGGCGCTGTCGGATCGGCGAGAAGAGCTCTTCGAAGATTTCCCAACCGCGTTGGCGGCAGGAAAGGTGGCGAGCCCGTGGCGCTCGACGGCGGTGCAGTTGTATCGCAATTGGCTGTCGTACATCTCCGCCGAGAAGGAACGACGGCTTGCGACGAGGTAGGGAGACGGTTAATCGACAGGGCAGCAGGAAAGCGTGCCTCAACCGGGCGCCATTCGCGGGACGGGGATGCTGCTCGTGATACTGCACAGGAACGCGCCATGGCTTGCTCCACAAGATTCCGTGTGATGTGGCACGGACACTCAAGGTCGATGGGTATCCGATTCTGGCACTGCCGGTGATTCTCGTCGCGTGTCGAGCAAGGGCTCAGATTGGGCCGCGGGGAAAGTCTAGGTGTCCATCCCGACGCGGTCCATCGTACCGGCAACGGTCCAGGCCATTTCTTTGGTTTCGCTTAGCACGGGAAGTGTAACTAATGCGTCGAGTAGAACTATCGGCCCTCACCGGCATTCGGTTTTATGCGGCGCTTGTCGTCTTTCTGTATCACGTTCCGCAACTAATCCCGGGGATGAATGGGTTGAGCGAAGGGTGGCTGGTTTTCAATTCGGGCGACGTGGGCGTTGCGTTCTTCTTTGTACTCAGCGGATTCGTCCTGACTTACAACTACGCGGACGTGTTCGGGGAGGGCCTGTC
>MNEX01000250.1:1885-37837 GCA_001917905.1 Acidobacteria bacterium 13_1_40CM_65_14 | reverse complement strand
GGCCAGCTGCACACGCCGCATTGCACGATCTCCACGTCCAAGACCTACGATGGCGACCAGTGGGTGCGCGTGGAAGTGGAAGTGCACGGTGACGAGCTCGTTCGGCACATCATCGACGGCCGCACGGTTCTCGAGTACACGAAGCCGCAGATCGGTGGCGGCAACGTGTCGCCGGTGGATCCGGCCGTCAAGATCGACGGCACGCCGATGACGTCCGGCTACATCGCCATCCAGGCGGAAACCGCGCCGACCGACTTCCGGAAGATCGAGCTCCTCAATCTCGAGGGGTGCGCCGATCCGAAAGCCTCCAACTACAAGACGTACTTCGTCAAGGCGAACTCGCAGATGTGCCGGTACTGACTTGGACGCCGTTCAGCGGCAGTCGTCCAGGCATCAGGCATGCGGATGGTGTTCGAGATGGCGCCGTGATCTTTTTTCAAAGAGGCAAACGTTATGCGCAACACAATTACGCGCTCCACCACAGAGGACACGGGGGACACAGAGGCAAAACCTGTTTGTGTAGGATTTGAGCCTCCTGTCCTCCGTGTCCACCGTGGTGGCGGGGTTTTGGCAACGTTCCGGGCAGCCCTAAAGGGCTGCGCTACGCACGACGACGATCGGCGGCCTGAGGTAGCGCAGGCCTTTAAGCTTGCCAACGGCCGCCGTCGGATGATCGCGGTGTTCGCGATGGCGCTCGCGCCGATCGCGCTGGCCGCGCAGACCTTCTCGTCACTCGCCGAACCGGTGCGCCAGTTCGTCAGCGTCCCCGAAACGTCGGTCGCGCTCACGCACGTTCGCGTCGTCGATGGCACCGGCGCGCCGGCGCGCGAGGACCAGACGATCGTGATCGAGAACGGCAAAATCACCGCCGTGACGCTCGCACGAGAGGCGCGCGTACCTGCCGGTGCGCGCACGCTCGATTTGACCGATCACACGGTGATCCCGGGCCTCGTCGGCATGCACGACCACACGTTTTACACGACACGCGGGCGGAGCGTGCAGCTCCAGTTCTCGGCGCCGCGGCTCTACTTAGGTTCCGGTGTCACGACGATCCGCACCACGGGCGGCACCTCGCCGTATCACGAAGTAAATATGAAGCGCGCGATCGATCGCGGCGAGATTCCCGGCCCGCGCATCCATCTTACGGGCCCGTACCTGACCGGGCCCGGCGGCTCGGCGACGATGGCGCAAATTGGGACGCCTGAAGAGGCGCGCCGCATCGTCAACTACTGGGCGGACGAAGGGGTGACGTGGTTCAAGGCCTACACCGACATCAGCCGCGAGGCGCTCGGCGCCGCGATCGACCAGGCCCACAAGCGCGGCCTCAAGTTCACCGGCCATCTCTGCTCGGTTTCGTTTCGCGAGGCGGTCGAGCTCGGCATCGACAGCCTCGAGCACGGCTTCTTCACCAACAGCGACTATGTGCCGAACCGGCAGCGGGACCACTGTTCGCCGGAGATGAGAACGAGCCTGCTGAATGTGGCGATGGACGGTCCGGAGGTGCAGCGGACGATTCAGGCGATGGTCACGAACAAAGTGGCGATGAACTCGACGCTCGCGGTCTACGAGCTGTCGTACCCGGACCGTCCGCCGCTCGAGGACCGCGTGCTCGAGGCGCTGGCGCCCGAAACGCGCGAAGAGTACTTGAGCTCGCGACGCGAGACGTCGGCGCGCGCCGCGCAATCGACGATGCCCGAGCTGTTCCGCCGCGCTCAGGCCTTCGAGCGCGCGTTCGTGAAGGCGGGTGGCCTGCTCGGTGCCGGCGTGGATCCCACCGGGCTGGGCGGCGCACTCCCAGGCTTCGGCGATCAGCGCAACTACGAGCTGCTGCTCGAAGCGGGCTTCTCGCCACTCGAGACGATTCAGATCATGACGCTCAACGGCGCGAAGATTCTCGGCGTCGATAAGCAGCTCGGATCCATTGCCGCCGGCAAGACCGCGGATCTCGTCGTCATTCGCGGCAACCCGATCGCACAGCCGGCAGACATTCGCAACATGACGACGGTGTTCAAGGACGGCGTTGGCTACGATCCGGCGAAGCTCGTCGCCGCCGTCAAAGGACAAGTCGGGATTCGCTGATATGAGGCGCTTTCGTCTCGCACTCTGCATCGCCATCGTCGCGGTTGTACCTGATACCGCTTTTGAGTGTTTGTGGAGGATTGAAAGCCTCAAAAAATAGGCGAATTGCTCGATACTCGGTACATGTACGGGGACGAATCCCACCTGCTCCAACCTGTCCACGTGGGTGGGTTTGCAACATTGCGGATATTCGCGATGACAGCGTGCTGCAACCGATCGTGATCAATTGGGCGATAGTCGCCTCTTCACGCTCGGACAGCCACTAGCCCACGAACAAATCATCTGCGTCGAATCACGACGTCTTCGCGGCGTGAGTGCGACCATCGCCGGCAAATCGCAGCTCTCCTACTTTGCGAGCAGGGCCGATCTGCCGGCGCACCTCGCGATGAAAGTCGATCCGATGGTACCTTGGGAAGTGAGTGAGGTCCGCTCGCACGCCTCGAGGTCGAGCGGGTCGTTCACCATCGATCACGACGAGGCCGCCGGAAACCCTTCGCAGTTTCGTCAGTAATGAAACAGATATCGTCGGCGATAAACAGTGCCGACGCGTGCATTGACGCACCTTATTAACCAATATCGTCATTCAGAGTTCCTAAGAGCTGACTATACTGTCCCCTGTCATCGATGAGCGTGGCTTCGCGGTTCAGTCGCTGAATTGGAGACTCATGAGTGCTGCCGTAGGCATCTCCCGGCCCGCCCTGACCGTTCTCGCATTCGCAGCGGCTAATCTTTGAAGTCTCTTACGTAATTTTGCTCCGGCGTCCGCCGGAGACGTTCCATCACTGAATTTGATCGGTTGCCGGGCACGCTCCTCGTGTCCGCCGCGATGTCCAGAGAAACTATGAACCAGCAATCCTCGCTGAACCGCCGCCTTCGTCTTGTCCTTCTCTTTGGATTGTTTCTTACCGTCGCCTTCACAGTGAGTACCTCGGGCACCGGCAGCGCCCCCACCCTCGTGGCCACGTCGATGGTCGTCAAGCCTGGCGACGAGGTTGTTGGGACGGGCATTACGTACGGCAACTCGGGCGTCTATTTCTCCGCGTTCTGGCATCCGGGGAACGATGAGGCGGAGGCGCTCGTCGGCAAGTTTGCGGCGCCGATGTCGAACGGCGCGCTTCCCGCGTGGTCACGGGGCTGGCCCGGTGGCGGCGGTTTCGACGCATTCCTGGGCGCGGATGTGGGCGCCGACGGCGTCTATTTCCCAGGCGCCAGCTATTCGCAGACGTCCGATTCCGTGGGCGGTAAGGAACGGAAAGAGATTGTCGCCAAGTTCAACCTCGATGGAACCTCGGGCGGCGATACTGCCGGGGCCGTCTGGGTCGCGCGCCAGCGTTTCTATCCTGGTAGCAACGGCTACGACGGTGACGAATTCTTCAACGCGGCTCGCGTGTCGGTTGAAGGCGGAACGACGTACTTCTACGGCGGCGGCCATGCGCAGGAGAACAGCTGCAATAACAACTACGCGATTCGGAAATACACGGCGACCGGTGCGACCGTCTGGCAGTGGCAGCAGCTGAGTGGAGCGTGCGGCGGGTCGGATATCAATGCGATTGCCGTCGACGGCACCAACGTTTATGCGGCGGGCTCTTCGAGCTATGCCGGTAACGTTCCTCAGGTACTCCGCTTCAGCGCCGCCGCAGGGTCGAGCGGGCCGTCGGCAACGTTCACGGGGACACTCGATGCGGGGTACACGAGCGCCGCATATACGTCAGTGGCGCTGCTCGGCGGGAATATCTACGCGGCGGGATACCTGAGCAACGGCGAACGCCAGGCCTATCTCCTCGACGAATGGAACACAAGCGGCACGCGTCTGGTCCACCAGGTCTGGTCGTCGGACGCGACCAAAGCCAACAGTCAGCAGCTGACTGGCATTACCGCAGTCGGCTCGCGGCTTTTCGTGACTGGTTGGACGCGCGATCTCGACAATCCCGCGACGGCGCACAACATGGGTGGCCCCACGACGCCCGTGTTCCTCGACAACTCCGCATATCACGGGTTTGGCGACGGCGTGATCTTCGAGATCAACCCGTCCAACGGGGACGTCGTCTCAACGACGACCTACGGCACGAACGACGCGAAGGATCAGGCGTTCACGGGCGTGACCACCGACGGCACCGATCTGTATGTCGTCGGCGGCGAGCGCGACGCGACCGGCTTCTATCACGTCATCGTACAGCGCTACGGACTGTCGGTGCCGACGACGTTGACAACGTCGGCTGCTGGTTCGTACGGAGGAACGGCGACACTGCAGGCGGCCCTATCCGGGTCGGGCGGGCCGATCAGCGGTGCGACAGTGAACTTCACGCTGTCCGGAAACGCGGTGGGTTCCACCGTCACCGGCGCCAACGGCGTGGCGTCGCTGACGAACGTCTCCCTTGCTGGTGTGGATGCCGGCAGCTATTCGGGTGTCGTCGGGGCCGCCTTCGCCGCAACCGGAAACTTCCAAGGCAGCAACGCAACCGGAGATCTCACCGTCAGCAAAACGGGCGCCACGATCACCGTCACCGGCGCCGGAACCTTTCTGTACAACGGTCAGACGCATGCAGCGGCCGGATCTGTGACGGGAGTACTGGTTCCCACCGACACCCTTGGATCCGCGACGATCACATACACGGATCTGAGCACGAACTCCACGACGTCCTCCGCGCCCGTCAATGCAGGTTCGTACGGCGTGAACGCCTCTTTTGCCGGCAACACGAACTATCTACCCGGCGCGAACAACTCGCTCACGATCACGATTACACCGGCGAGCACGACGACGAGCGCGACTTCGTCAGCGAATCCATCGGTCTTTGGACAGTCGGTCACCTTCACGGCGACCGTGAGCGCCGTGGCGCCTGGAGCGGGCACACCGACCGGGACTGTCACGTTCAAGGACGCCTCAACGACCCTCGGGACAGGGACGCTCATCGGCGGGACGACGACCTTCACGACGTCCTCGCTGTCGGTGGCGTCGCATACCGTCACGGCGGTCTACGGCGGCGACACGAATTTCACGACTAGTACGTCGCCAACGGTGACGCAGACGGTCAGCCAGGCGAGCACGACGACGAGCGTGGCATCGTCAGCGACGCCGTCGGTCTTTGGGCAGCCGGTGACGTTCACTGCGACAGTGGCCGCGGTATCGCCCAGCGCCGGCACGCCGTCGGGCACCGTGACGTTCAAGGATGGCGCGACGACATTGGGGACCGGCACGCTCAGCGGCGGGACGGCGACATTTACGACGTCCTCGCTGTCGGTTGCCTCACACGTCATCACGGCCAGCTATAGCGGCGACGTCAGCTTCTCCGCGAGCGCAGCGCAGCCCGTATGGCAGCAGCTCTCGCCGACCGGCACGGGCCCCGACGTGAACTCCCAGCAATTTGTGTCCGACGGTCAAGGCAGCCTCATCATGTTTGGCGGCTGCGGCCCCACCGGGTGCAACACTTCGAGCAACACCTTCGCGCTACGTGATGCATTCGGCGTCAACGGAACGACCGCGTGGGTTCAGATCCCGACGACAACTAACCCGGGCGCCCGCCATGCGCACGTGCTCGCCTACGATTCAATCCTGAACGAGCTCATCGCGTCGGGAGGATGCGCGGGCGGGTGCTACCCGCTCGCACCGGATACCTGGAAGCTCACCAACGGAAACGGCCTCGGCGTCGGAACGCCAACATGGTCGCAGGTGATTCCATCGGCCCCGCCCGCCAACGGATACCTCGTCGGACAGTTCGCGGCCGTTGACTCGGCACATAGCGCGCTCATGATTTATGGAGGCCAGAACGGCGGTGGATCCGCTTGCTCAGGCTCAACGACGGGGACAACCGAAACCGTCAACACATCGACATTCAGCTGGGCGTCGCTGCCGACGTCCGGCGGGCCACCGGGAACTCAGTACCTCTCGAAGGGCGGATACGATCCGAACTCGAACCGACTCATCATCTCCAACGGCTGGGGCTGTGCAAACTACAACGAGCTGTGGATCCTTACGCACGCAAACGGAAGGGACACGGGTTCAACGCCGACGTGGACGAAGCTACTCAGTCAAGGAGCGGCGGGCTCACCCCCAGGCGGCGTTTGGCCGACAGACTATAGTCCGGCTCGCAACACGTTGTTCCTGGTCGAAGCCAGTTCGACGTTGGTGCCGAATCTCTGGCGCTTGTCAAACGCGAATGGCCTCGATGCGAGCGGTACAGCGACAACGCCTGCGTGGACCCTCGCGACGACGACCGGCGGGCCCAGCGGGCAGCCGAGTATAGGTGGCATCGCTTACGACTCCGCGAGCGATCGACTCGTCGCGCAGCTCACCGTCGGGAGCAGCATCCAGTACTGGATCATCAAGAGCGCAAGCGGATCGGGTGCGTCGACGTCTCAGGCTGTCACCCCGGCAAGCACGACGACCACGGTTGTTTCGTCCGCGAATCCGTCGGTCTCCGGACAGTCGGTGACGTTCACAGCAACCGTGAGCGTGACCAGTCCGGGCGCTGGCACGCCAACAGGCGCTGTGACGTTCAAGGACGGCGCAAACACCCTTGGAAGCGGCACGGTGAACGGTTCGGGCCAGGCGACGTTTGCCACGTCAGCGTTGTCGGTGGCCGGTCATTCAATCACCGCGGTGTACGGCGGGGACACGAATTTCGCGACGAGCACGTCGTCTGCGCTGTCGCACACAGTCAATCCGGCACCGCCGCCGACCTCCGTCTTCACCGCGAATTCGAACCCGGCCGCCTGCAGCCAGTCGCTGACATTTGACGGCAGCGGGTCGTACGCGAGTTCCGGCCTGAATGTCGTGAGCTATGCGTGGAATTTCGGCGACGGCGTGACCGGCACCGGTTCAACCACCACGCATGCGTACAGCACGTTCGGGACGTACAGCGCGACGCTGACGGTCACCGACAACAACGTGCCGGCGAAGACGGGCGCCAGCACCGTGGTCGTCAACGTGAATCAAGGCAACCACGCGCCGGTCGCGAACCATGGCGGGCCGTATAGCACGGATCTCGGTGCAGGCGTCACGCTGAACGGCACCGGGTCGAGCGATGCCGACACGCTGTGCGGCGACTCGATCACAAGCTACGCCTGGACGATCGGGGCGATCACGTTCATCGCTGCGAGCCCGTCGCTGACGGCCGCGCAAGTCAATGCGCTGGGCGTGGGTACCTTCCCGGTGTCGCTGACGGTCACCGATACGTTTGGCGTCACGAACACCGCGTCGACGACGCTCTCGATCTACAACAACGTGCCGACCGCATCGTTCACGGCGAATCCCAATCCGGCGGCCTGTCAGCAAACGCTCACGTTCAACGGCTCCTCGTCAACCGCGGGCCGGCCCGATCGCGCAATCGTGGGCTATGGGTGGAATTTCGGCGACGGTGTGACCGCAAGCGGTTCAACGACGACGCATGCGTACAGCACGTTCGGGTCGTACAACGCGACGCTGACCGTCACGGACAACAACGTGCCGGCGAAGACCGGCGCCAGCACGCTGGTCGTCAACGTCAATCAGGGGAATTCGGCGCCCGTCGCGAATGCTGGCGGGCCGTACACCGCGAGTCTCGGCAGCGCCTTCGCTCTCAACGGAAGCGGCTCGAGCGATCCGAATGCGAGCTGCGGCGACGTGATCAGCTACTCCTGGACGATCGATGGCGGCGCCATCACTTCAACCGCGCAGTCGCCATCATTGACCGTCGCGCAGATCAGCAGCCTCGGCGTCGGCAATCACAACGTATCGCTGACGGTCACCGATATTTTCGGCGTCAATGGCAACGCCTCGACGTCGCTCACGATTGCTGATTCCCTCGCCTCCGTGTCGGTGACGCCGTCGCTGCCGACGATCCCGCAGGGAGGCAGCCAGACATTTACCGCGACGGCCTCCTACGGCTCGGGCGCGACGCGCGTGCTGGCCAACGATTCGTGGACCTCCGGCACGCCGCTCACGGTCGCGAGCTACGGGCCGGGAGCCGCGGTTGTCAATGGTCAGCTCTACGTCATTTCCGGCTTCGTCACTCAACGCGTCGCGAAGTACGACCCGGCAACCAACGCGTGGACGAACCTGGCAAACCTGCCGGTCTCGCCGCTGCTGCAGTATTTCGGGACCGCCGTCATCGGCACGAAGATCTACGTGGTCGGTGGCGACACGGGCGGAAGCGGACAGGTTGCGACGCTGTCCGCGTACGAGACGACGAACAACACCTGGATCACGAATCTGCCGTCGATGCCGGGCGGCGCGCGCTACAGCCTTTCGGCCGCGGCACTGAACGGCAAGCTGTACGCGGTCGGGGGCGTGACGTCGGCGAACCAATACACGGCACGGGTCGAGGTCTACGATCCCGTGGCGAACAACTGGTCCACATTAGGGACCGGATTGTCCGTGGCGCGTCTGGCACCCGCCGTCGGCGCCATCGGTGGACGGCTGTACGCCGCCGGCGGCAACACGCCGAGTGGCGCCGTCGGGACGCTCGACATCTATGATCCGACGACGAATACGTGGACCACCGGCGCCTCGATGCCGAATCCTCGCGATAATCCGGGCGCGGTCGCTGGCGGACAACTCTGGGTCGTCGGCAGCGGGCCGAGTCCGGAGAATCAGGTTCATTCCTACAACCCCGCGACGAACACGTGGATCCGGCACGCGAATCTGCCGACAGGGCGTCATGCATTGGGTGTCGCGGCGGACGGCAGCTCCGGAAAAGTGTTTGCGGTCGGCGGATATAACAACGGATACCAGAGCGCGCTCGAAATCCTTCAGCCCTCCGAGGCCATCTGGAGTTCAGGCACGCCCGCCGTCGCCAGCATTACAGCTGCAGGTGTGGCCACCGGCATTGCCAGTGGCACGAGCGTCATCACGGCCACGTTCAACGGAATCAGCGGCAACACCACGCTGACCGTCAGCGATAACACCGCGCCGACAACGACGGCGACGCCGTCCCCGGCCGCCAATGCGGCGGGCTGGAACAAGATGAACGTTACCGTGGCGCTGAATGCGACTGACAACACCGGCGGCAGCGGTGTGCAGTCGATCGTGTACTCGTACAACGGCAATCAGAACGGCGGTCCCTTCACCGTCGCGGGCAATTCCGCATCGGTGTCGATCACCGTCGAAAGCACGACCACCGTCAACTACCACGCCATCGACTACCGCAACAACGTCGAGGGCGATCACGCGATCAGCATCAAGATCGACAAGACGCCGCCGTCCCTGTCGTACCCGTTCCAGGTGCAGGCGCAGGCGACGTCGAGCGCCGGCGCGAGCGTCACGTTCTTGGTGACCGCATCTGACAGCCTCAGCGGTCTCCTGGGTTCGGTCAGCGTGACGCCGAAAGTCAACGGCGACACCTTTCCGCTAGGGACGACGCACGAGCAGGTGACCGCGACCGATGTCGCCGGGAACACGGCGACGGCGTTCTTCGACGTCATCGTGAACCCGAACCGGCCCAACGTCGTCGTGACCGGTGGCACGTTCAACGCCGATGGCAATCCGCACCCCGCAACGGCGACGGCGACCGATGCCTTCGGGGCCACAGTGCCAGGGACGTTCAGCTTCTCGTACGTCCCCGGCGGATCCGCTCCGGTGGCGGCCGGCCGCTACTCGGCGGGCGCATCGTTTACGAGCAGCAATCCGGCGTTCAGCAACGCGTACCCGTGGACGACGATGGCGCCGGACCCGCACGCCAAGTCGTCTCCCTCGGTCACCGAAATCAATGGAAAGCTCTACGTCCAGGGGTTCGATCAGGATCCAGCCGGGAACCAGAGCAGCTTCGTCTCCCGGCTGAGCATCTACGATTCGTTCTCGAATACCTGGACGATTGGCGCGTCGCCGAGTGTCATCCGCGGGTACGCGACGGCGGTCGCGATCGGCGGCAAACTTTACGTGGTCGGCGGTTGCGTGCTGTCGGACTGCGGCAACACCACCAACGTTCTGGAAATCTACGATCCCGCGCTCGACACCTGGTCGATTGGCAGACCGATGCCGACGCGGCGGTTTGGGGCTGCCGCGGGTGTCATCGGGGGCAAGTTGTACGTGACCGGTGGAAGCTTCCCGTGGTACACGCCGACGAACGTGACCGAGATCTACGACCCCGTGTCGAACACGTGGACGACCGGCACGCCTATCCCGGCCTCGCGTGAGCTCCCGATGTCGGTGGTCCTCAACGGCGAGCTGTACGTCATCGGCGGGTATCAACGCGACATCGAGTCTGCCGTCGCTCGGGTGGACGTGTACAACCCCACCAGCGGCTGGTCGACGCGATCGGCGAAGCCCACGGCTTCGTGGGGCGGTCTCGCTGGTGTGATCAATGGGCAGGTCTATGTCGTCGGTGGATGGGCAGGCACTGGCGGGTTGTTGGCCACCAACGAGTCCTACGATCCGGCCAGCAACACCTGGACCTCGCAGATCCCGATGCCGACCGCGCGAACGTACGTCAGCGGCGGAGTCGTCAACGGGAGGCTGTTTGCGATTGACGGGTACGGCGCGACCCTGCTCAGCACGAACGAAGCGTTCGATCCGTCGCTGACCGCACGCATCACGATCAATGCGGCGCTGGCGCCGCCCACGCTGACGGTTTCGCCGACGACCGCCGTGAAGAGCACCGGGGGCACCTTCACCTTCAGCGGCACTGGCGTGCCGGGCGCGACTGTCTCGCTCTTCGACGGAACAAGTCCGTTCCAAGGCGGCACCCCGGTCGACGGTACCGGCAATTGGTCGAGCTCCTTCTCGGTCGACAGCTTCCTCGTCGGTTCGCACACGATGACGGCGAAGCAGTCGAGCGGGAACCAGACGAGCGGCGCGTCAGCGGCAGTGACCCTGCACGTGCGGCCATCGGTGCCTTACATTAACAGCCCGAACTCGGTGATCTCTGCGACGTCCCCGGCGAGCGTCACGGTGAGCGGCTCCGGGTTCTACGGCGGCGGCCAGACGCCCCCGACCGGCTCGACGGTGACGATCTTTGAGGGCCAGACAGTGCTTGGCACCACCGTGGTGGCGTCGGGCGGTCAGTGGTCGGCAACAATCTCGCTCGCCTATGGATCCCACACGCTGACCGCGTCACAGACGCTCGCCGGAGAGACCAGCGACCTCTCGAACTCGTTCACGGTGACGGTCAATCAGCCGCTGGGTCCGCCCACACTGACGGCCTCGCCAACGACCGTCGTTTCCGGCAACAGCATCACGCTCAGTGGCACCGGCGTGTCGGGTGCGAGTGTGTCGCTCTTCGATGGCGCGTCGAATATCGGCGGCGGAATCGGTGTCAATGCCGCCGGGCAGTGGTCGGCGTCGCGCAGCTTCTTCGTCGGCAGCCACACGTTCATTTCCAGCCCAAGCTCGGTGTCTTCGGCAACCTCGCCGGCGAGCGTTGCGCTGAGCGGCTTCGGTTTCTACGGTAGTGCCCAGACGCCGCCGACGGGTTCGACGGTCACAATTTTCGAAGGCCAGACCGGGCTCGGCACCGCGGTGGTGACATCGAACGGTCAGTGGTCAGCCACGGTCCCGCTCACGTACGGATCGCACACCTTGCGGGCATCGCAGACGCTCGCAGGAGAAACGAGCGACCTCTCGACGTCGTTCACCGTGAGCGTGACTCCCACGCTGGTGTCGATCTCGGTTGCGCCGTTGACCGCGTCGATTACCGTCGGTGACGACCGGTCGTTCCAGGCGACGGGCCATTTTAGTGACGGATCGTCGCAGCAGCTGTTCTCGAGCAGTGGCGGCAGCGGCGGGACGGGTGGTACGGGCGGTACGGGTGGGACGGGCGGTACGGGCGGCGGCACCGGCGGATTCTCGCCCTCCGCTCAATGGTCCGTGTACTTCTCGCCGCAAATCAACGTATCGGCTTGCGCGACCGGCTCTTTGACGTTCATCTCCCAGGCGTTCATGTTGGGCACGAACGGGACGATCGATACGATTTGGGAACCGAGCAACCAGGTTCTGCACGTCCACGCGGATGGCACTGGCAACACAAGTCTGCCTTCGACGTTGACGCTGAACCTCTCGTGCAACAACACCGGCACGGCGACAGGCACGATTACGGCGACGTTCAATCCAGCGACGGCGAGGCACGAAGGCACCGGGGGCCGGCAGCATCAATGACGTGCTGTACGTCGTCGGCGGCGTGACGAATGGGTCGATGAACACCGTCCAGGCATTCGATCCCTCGAACACGGCGACGCCCTGGACGACCAAAGCGGCCATGCCCACGGCGCGTGCGGGCGTTGCCGTTGCCGTTCCGGCCGGCACGACGAAGCTGTTTGCGATCGGCGGCAACATCAGCGGGGGCGGCGTCACCGGCGTGGTCGAGGTCTATGACGCGAGCACGAACCAGTGGTCCACGCAGTTCGCACCGTCGGTGCCGCTGGCGCCAATGCCCACGCAGCGCATGGGCGCCGGCGCGGCCGAAGTGAACGGCAAGATCTATGTCGTTGGCGGCAACAGCGGCAGCGGCACCAGTGCAGTCGCCAGCATGGATGTGTACGACATCGCGAGCAACACGTGGTCGTCCGGGCCGCCAATGGCAACGGCGCGCACTTCCCTCGGCATCGCCAGCTTCAACGGCATCGTGTACGTGTTCGGCGGGAACCAGGGCACGACGGGTTCCACGGTCGAGGCATACGACGCGTCGACGAATCAATGGTCGTCCCGCGCGTCGATGCCGTCGGGCGGCGGCGGTTTCGCTGCGGCCGTCATGCCCGCGGGGCCAAACGCGCCGAGCCCAACAGGCGGCCTCATTTACGTGAGCGCCGCGAACAGCTCGCTCCAGGTGTACGACACGTACACGGATACGTGGGTGATCCTGTCGCCGCTGATGGCGTCCCGCAGCCAGGTGGCGGCCGGGGCTATCGGCACCCTGTTCTATGCGGTTGGCGGCATGCCCTACGGCACCAATCCACAGAGCTCAGTGGGCACGAACGAAGTGTTCTCAACCAGTGGCAGCCCGGGGCCGGATTTCGCCGGGTCGTGGCAGCTGCAGTTCACGCCGGCGCTCGATCTGTCGGCGTGCGGCGCAGGCTTGGTCTCGAGCCGGAATCTCATTCCGGTGCCAAGCGGTGCGTTCCAGGTTTTTGGCCTCGGCAACGGTCAGATTACGAGGACGACGTTCGGGTTGACCGTCAGCTGCGGATCGCTCGCCGCGACCTTGTCCGCAACCGGCGGCAACGGACTGTTCCAGGGCAACTACACGGCAGGCTCGCAGACCGGAACGTTCAGCGTCACGCTGCAAATTTCCGGAAACAATGGCGGCGGAACGGGCGGAACCGGTGGAACGGGCGGAACCGGCGGGGGATCCAGTTCGTTGCCGACCGTGCAGTGGCAGAGCACGAATACAACGGTTGCCAGTATCGATTCCTTCGGATTCGCGACCGGCAACGCGCCAGGCCAGACAACGATCGTGGCGACCGCGAACGGAATTTCCTGTGTCGTGCCGACCACGTGCGGAACTCTGACGGTCTCACCTCCCGCGCACATCACCTTTGCGCTCGCATCAGGCAGCGCCGTGTTCCCGACGGTCACCGTCACGGCCGTCGATCCGGCGACCGGGCAAACTGAGGACACGTTCGATGTGCCCATCGGCGAGTCCCAGACACTGGGAGCGGGTTCGTATCGGCTCGTGTTTACGCCGCCGACCGGTTACACGGTGACGCCGACGCAGGCCGATTTCAGCATCCAGGCGGGCGACGACCTGATCATCACGCTGCAGTTTGATCCCATCGACGCGATCGCGCCCGTCATCACGGTCTCGCCGGATCTGACGGCCGAAGCCACAAGCCTCGCGGGAGCGTTCGTGACGTTCGACGCGGCGACCGCGACCGATTCGGGCTCCGGCGTGGCATCCGTTTCTTGCGATCCGCCGTCAGGCAGCACATTCCCGCTGGGGAACACGATGGTGCACTGCACCGCCGTGGATAATTCCGGCAATACCGCGACCGCGAGCTTCACTATCACCGTCGTCGACACGCAGACCCCGTCGATTGCCGCCCCGGACGACGTAACGGCGGAGGCGACCGGTCCCAACGGCGCGTTGGTCAACCCGGGTCAGGCAATCGCGAGCGACCTCGTGGGATCGGTGACGATTACACGGACGCCAGCGGGCAACCAATTCCCGCTGGGATCAACGACGATCACGTGGAAAGCGGCGGACGCTGCGAACAACTTCAGCACGGCGACCCAGATAATCACGGTCGTCGACACGACCACGCCGACGATTACCGCTCCGGCCAATGTGACGGCGGAAGCGACCGGGCCCAACGGGGCGACGGTCAATCCTGGTCAGGCGACGGCGAGCGACCTCGCGGGAGCCGTGACCATCACGCGAACGCCGACGGGTAATCAGTTCGCGGTGGGGGCGACACCGATCACATGGAAGGGGACCGACGCCGCTGGCAATTTCAGCACGGCGACGCAACTGGTGACGGTCGTCGACACGACTGGACCGTCCGTGTCCGTTCCGGCCAACATCATCGCGGAGGCCACATCGGCCAGCGGCGCGGTCGTGACCTTCAGCGTGTCGGCAACGGACCTCGTCGACGGGCCGACGGTGGTCACGTGCACGCCGGCGTCGGGCGCGACGTTCGCCTTCGGGACGACCCCAGTAAACTGCACGTCGAACGACGCCCATAACAACCCGGGAACCGGCTCGTTCACAGTGACGGCACGTGACACGATGGCTCCGGTCGTGACGCTTCTCACGCCGTCGCCGAGCGACTTCATCGCAACAGCGCCATCGACCGTCACCGTCGACGTCCAAGTCGCGGACGCGGGCGGCGCGTCAACGGTGACGATCAACAGCGTCAGCGCGACCAACGTGGGCCCGACAGCTCAGGGCACACGGTGGCGCGCGAACGTGACGGGCCCGGCGGCCGGCGCCGCGCTGACGATCACCGCCCACGCGACCGATCGCGGCGGCCTCCAGGGGAGCACGTCTGCGGTGTTCGACAACGACGGCATCGAGGGCGCCATCGATCGCAGCCGCGCGACCGGCGCGGATCAAAGCAGCGTCTACTCGTCGGAGTTCAACGACGGCACCACGGTCGGCCAGATCCAACGGCTGAGCAACGCCAGGGTGACGGCGGTCCGCAACGGCGGCGCCGTTCGCGTCACGCTGGTCACTGCGGGTACCGCGCAGATCCTGGCGTGCACCGGCAACGTCAAGTACGTCGTGCTGGACGCCGTCGGCGAGAGCGCCGACATCTCGTGCGGCGCCACGGGCACGGTCACCGTGACCGGTCGCGGCCCGGGCACGATCGAGCTATACAAGCAGACGCCGGACTCGGTGATGCAGGCTTACCTCCGCTGCGAATCGTTCTCGATGTTCCTGCCACTCGGTATCCGACGGGCGTTGGGGGCGCAGTGCTCGGCGTCGCCGTCACCGGTCTCGTATTACTACGCGTATCGGATCTCGCTGAAAGACGGAGAGACGGCGTCGACCGGCAGTCCAGTGACCGCATCGCCGGACAACACCGAGCCGGTCCACGTCATGCTGCTGCAGATCGACGACGAGGGGCATCAGGTCGAGGTCGGATCGTTTGATCTGGATCCCGGCGAGTCCGCGGACGTGTCGGTCACTCCGGGCACGAATCGGGAGGACCTGATCCTGTTCTCGGTGCTGAACGGCAGCGTCACCGTCACGATCGGCGACGTCACGCAGACCGTGAGTGCGGGACAGCAGGTCACGGTTGGCGCCGATCTGATGCAGCCGACCGTGGCGATCACCTCGCCGTCCGCGTTGACGACGAGCGACTCGCCGATAATGGTCAGCGTGGTCTTCAACGAGCCGGTCGCCGGCTTCGACGCGACCAGGCTCGTCGTGACGAATGCCACGGTGTCTGGATTCGCAGGGAGCGGCGCGGTCTACACGTTCGCGCTGATTCCCAACGCGCCCGGCGCCGTAACCGCGGCGATCCCTGGCGCGCTCTTCACGGATCTCGCCGGTAACGTCAACGTCCCGTCGGCCGTGTTCACGCGCACCTTCACGTGGGGCCCGCCTGTGGTGACGACGTCGGGTGATGTGGCCGTGGAGGCGACGTCGCCGAACGGAGCCGTGGCGACGTTCAATTCGTCGGCGGTCGACGCGGGCGGCGGATCGACGGACGTGACGTGTGTCCCGCAATCGGGATCGACATTCCCGATGGGGACCACGACGGTCACGTGCTCGTCGACGGATCGGTACAACAACACCGGCTCCAGATCCTTCTCGGTGAAGGTCGTCGACACGACGAAGCCGACGCTCACGCTGCCGGCCAACATCACCGTCGATGCGACGAGTCCCGCGGGCGCCGTCGTGACCTACAGCGCATCAGCCACCGACATCGTGAGCGGCGCGGTGACCGTGAACTGCTCGCGGCCGTCCGGGAGCACGTTCCCGATCGGCACGACGACGGTCACCTGCTCGGCGGCCGACGCCCCGGGCAACAGCGTCAGCGGTAACTTCAACGTGCTCGTCCAGGCCGCGGCCGCCCAGGTGACCGCGCTCATCGCGAAGGTGCAGAGCTTCAACCTGGCGCAGGGCATCGAAAACAGCCTCGATACGAAGTTGCAAAACGTCGTCACCGCGCTGAATGCGGCGAAGGACGGAAACGCGTCAGGTGTCTGCGGTCAGATGGGCGCGTTCATCAACGAGACGACGGCCCAGTCGGGCAAGAAGCTGTCGGTCGCTCAGGCGGATCAGCTCATCGCCGCGGCGCAGCAGATCAAAGCCGTGCTTGGATGCCCGTAAAGGCGGGCTCGAATTGAGACCGGTCGCTGCCTCAGGGTGCTCCTGACGCAGCGGTCGGTTACCAAGTTGTGTCAGCCAGCTCTCGCATCCGGCCATTCGTCTTCATCGCGTTCATCGCGCTCTCGAATGATTCTAGCGGCGGGTCGAGAGACTACCCTACGGGGGTGTGGCATGACTGACAGAGGAGAAGGGCACGACTGTCCCGGGGGTCTGACTGCCCGGTGGCTGCTCATGACGGCACGCAAATCGTTTCTCTTCCGGCCGTGAGGCCGTGTGACCTGCTCCCACAATCCGCTACGGGGATAGTGTGGAAGCCCTGCTCACGCGCCCGGTGGGATCCCTCATCGGCTAGCTTCTAAGGCGAGTTTCGATCAACGAGATCACGAAGGTCGGGTGCGTTCGTGACGCGTGTGCCAGCGATGCCTGACATTCCTGCTAAACTGCCCCGTCGGACAGGACGGATCGTCGAAGCGGTCGGCTAATCGCCACTCTCTGCACCGACATCCCTGAGTACGTATGGAACGCCATAA
Source organism: Acidobacteria bacterium 13_1_40CM_65_14 (assembly GCA_001917905.1). GTDB lineage: Bacteria > Acidobacteriota > Vicinamibacteria > Vicinamibacterales > CAVVIG01 > QHWF01. Next base: position 20,544 of record MNEX01000250.1, on the reverse strand, counting down.
GCGCCTCGCCATTCTCGTCGGCGGCGGTCCCGCTCCAGGAATCAACAGCGTCATCAGCGCAGCCACGATTCGAGCCCGACTCGAGGGTCTCGACGTCGTCGGCATCCGTGACGGATTCGAATGGCTGATGCGCGGGGACATCGACCACGTCGTCCCGCTCACGATTGACGCGGTCAGCCGCATCCACTTCCGCGGCGGCTCGCACTTGGGCATTTCGCGTGCGAACCCGACTGTGGATCCCGAGCGGCTCGAGACCACCATCACGTCGCTGCTGCGCCTCGATGTGACGCAGCTCATCACCATCGGCGGCGACGATACGGCGTTTTCCGCGATGCGGCTCGAGCAGCATGCGCACGGACGTATTCGCGTCGTGCACGTTCCGAAGACGATTGACAACGACCTCGATCTGCCGGCGCACATCGACACCTTCGGATACCAGACCGCCCGGCACAATGGCTGCGAGATCGTGAAGAACCTCATGGTCGATGCGAAGACCACGTCGCGCTGGTACTTCGTGGTCGCCATGGGCCGGAAGGCAGGCCATCTGGCGCTGGGGATTGGCAAAGCGGCGGGTGCCACGCTCACGCTGATCTCGGAGGAGTTTCCGCCGCCCATCCGGCTCCGCACCGTCATCGACACGCTGGTCGGCGCGATCGTGAAACGCCTGAGCTACGGGAGACGCGACGGCGTGACGATCCTCGCTGAAGGGCTCGTGCTGTGCATCGCTCCGGAGGATCTGGAAGGGTTGCCCGAGGTCGAACGCGACGACCACGGCCACCTGCGGATCGCCGACGTGAATCTGGGCGAAATCCTCAAAGCGCAGGTGCTGGCGCGGCTGCGCGGATACGGCATCAAGATGACCATCGCCGCCAAGAACATCGGGTACGAGCTGCGCTGCGCAGACCCAATCCCGTTCGACATGGAATACACGCGGGATCTCGGCTACTGCGCGGCCAAATACCTGCTCACTGATGGCAATGCCGCGATGATCTCGATCGAGGGCGGCCACTTCGTGCCGGTTCCATTCGAGAAGATGCTCGATCCGGAAACCGGACGCACACGTGTACGGCTCGTCGACATCACGTCAACACGTTATGCAATCGCGCGGCGGTACATGATCCGGCTCAGGCGCGACGATTTCACCGATCCCCACGAGATCGCGAAACTCGCAGCAACGGCCGGCATCAGCGCCGATGAATTCCGGCACCAGTTCGAATATCTCCTCGACTTCGAGCCGCCGCCGCTCCTCCTCGATGCGCAGGGTGAGCACTCCAGCGAAGAAACGGCAGCTGCACCGCCAGCGACGGATTAGCATCACTGACGCGTCTGGCAGTCTCGATTAGATTAGATTAGAGCTGGTTGCGGAATTAAGCTCTCCACCACGGAGGACACGGGGGACGCGGAGGAGAATCTTGTTTTGAACAAGCTTGACCCTCCTGTCCTCCGTGTCCTTCGTGGTGGCGAGGTAAATTTGCAACGCTCTCTTATTTCACGGCGAACTCCGCCGGGATCGCAGTGATCGATCGAACCTCGATATCGCGATAGAACACTTCCGCGCCCTCCGATTGCAGGATGATCGCGCCGGACGTCACGGGTCTCGGGACATCGGCGTCGATGCGCGTCGGGCCACGGAGGCGCATCACCACTTTGCCGTTGACGATGTGGATGCAGTCATCGCCCAGACAGACCAACTCGACGGTGTTCCATTCGCCGGTCGGCTTTTCGTTATCCGGCTGCTTGATGCACCGGCCGGACGCGCCCTGGCTCTGCGAAAAGAAGGTCCACTCGCCCTTCGGATCGTAGTCGTACATCATCGGCTGTGTGCCGGCGCGAGACCGCGCGCGGACGGCGATCACGGAGCCGATCGCGTAGAGATCGCCGACGTCGTGTTCCTGGATTTGCAGCTCGATCGAGCGTGCCCACGTCCGTCCCTCTACTCCCGGCTCGGCGTGCACGTGGTACAGCAAACCGCTGTCGCGCGGCGTTTCCGGCCTGTCGCGCGGCGGCCACTTCTTTTCGCCCCACTTGAATTGCAGCCGCAGATGGTAGTCCTTGAACGAGGCCTTGGTGCGCAGCTCGCCGAAGACCTCGCCGGAAATTCGAATCGCGGGCCGTCCGTCGACGTTGTTGACGACGGTGAAGACCCTGAGGGGATCGCGTCCCGACCCGATCGGTTCGGCGTAGCTCCCATCGGCGTTCCGCTTCAGTCCGGGCACCTCCGACGTCGGCGCCGGCTGTCGCATCCACGTCGTCCAGCCGTCGAGATTCTTCCCGTTCCAGAGCGGCGTCCAGCCGCGCTGCGCGTGCACCGTGACGACGGTCAGGCATATGGCGACGAACAATCGTTGAAAACGCATATCAACCTGCAGCGAAGCTGCGCGCCCCAGAGCTGCAGCTTCGCTTCGCTGCGCGACTTTTATCACAGCCCCGCTCCGCGGCGGCGCGGCCGATTATCGCTGATGCGGAGGCCGATCGTCACCGTGCTTTTCCCGCCTTTCCTCGATCTCGCGGATCGAACCGATGACATGACGGAGTTCGCGGGTGTATAACCACGCCGGACAGGACCCTACAGGCGAAACCCGTTCAACGCTGACTGGAGGCGACCGATGGCACGACACGCGGGCGTCGCTTTGGTTGTCGTGACGTGCCTGGCGTGCGCGCCGGCCCGCGTCTGGGCGCAGGCCGCGAGCGCGATTGCCGGGGTCGTGAAAGACACGACAGGCGCTGTCCTGCCGGGAGTGACGGTCGAAGCCTCGAGTCCGGCTTTGATCGAACGGACGCGCAGCGTCGTCAGCGACCCGCAGGGGCAGTACAAGATCGTCGATCTACGCCCCGGCACCTATACGGTGACGTTTTCGATCGCCGGGTTCAGCACGGTCAAGCGTGAGGGCATCGAGCTGTCGGCCGCCTTCACCGCGACCGTGAACGCGGAGCTGCGCGTGGGCGCGCTCGAGGAGACGATTACCGTGGCCGGCCAGTCGCCGATGGTCGACACGCAGAACGTCGTCCAGCAGAAAGTCATCCGGCGCGACTTCCTCGAATCGCTGCCCAACAGCCGAAGCAACTACGCGGCGCTGACGCCGGGCGCGTCGCGCTCGAACGACGTCGGCGGCAGCAGCGGCAACGACGCCGGCGCGACGTTCACGATCCATGGCGGCAAGGGCAGCGACACGCGCCGGCTGATCGACGGGATGCGCTGGAACTCGATGGAAGTGCAGAACGCCGGGACGGGGTTCTATGTCGATCCGACCGGCGCCGAGGAGATCAGCATCCAGTTGGGCGGCAACTCGGCCGAGTACGAGCTCGGCGGCGTCCAAGTCAATCTCGTGCCGAAATCGGGCGGCAATACGTTCAAGGGCTACCTCTACGGCGCGTACACGAACAACAGCTTGAACAGCACGTCGCTGCCCGCCGATCTGCGCGGCCGCGGCCTCCCGACCATCGGCGCGGTCGATCGCATCTACGACTACAGCGGCTCGCTGGGAGGGCCGATCCGGCAGGACAAACTGTGGTTTTTTTCCGCGCAGCGATGGTGGGGCAATTCGACCTTCGTGCCGGGAGACTTCTACAACGCAGACACGTCGGCGTGGATCTACGTACCTGACGCGGCGCGGCCCGCGGTCAACGACAACATCAACCGTCATCACAGCGCCCGATTCACCTGGCAGGCATCGCCGAGGAACCGGCTGAATCTCTCGTGGGATCTCCAGCAGGACTGCGTGTGCCACAGCGGGTTGACGGGCGCCGCGGCGCCGGAAGGCGTGCACCGCTGGAACTTCGGACCGCCCAACTACATCCTGCAGGTCACGTGGAGCCGCCCGGCGACCAGTCGCCTGCTCTTCGAAGCAGGCGCGACGACGCTCATCTTCGATTACCCGACGGTGCCGACCGAGCCGCTGCCGCTCGGGACGAACCAGATCTCGGTGTTGGAGCAGTCGACGAACTTCCGCTATCGCTCCTCGGCCGGCACGTGGCGCTACGGCCACAAGATCACCGATCAGTGGCTCACGCCGACCTCGACGCTCATCGGCCGTCTGGCGAAATTCGGCGCCAAGGTGGAGTTCTGAGGTCATGGACACGCGCAGCCGCCGTTCCGACGAAATGAATCGCCGGGAGGCGATCGGCTTGCTCGGCGCGGGCGCCGGGCTCGGCCTCCTGTCCTCGTCGCTCGCGAGCGCTGGAAATGCCGCGATGTGGCAGGCCGCAGCGTCTCCCGCGAGGAACGTCACGTTTGCCAAAGGCGCCATCGTCCGCACGATCCTGAAGGACCTGTCGCCCGATGCCCTGGCGAGCGGCGTGACCTTGTTCCACGAGCACCTCTCGATCGAGTTGCCGCCCGTCCAGCCCACCCAACAACGCCCGGCGAACGCGCCCGCGCCGCAGACGCCGGCGACCGCCGACGTCAACCTGATCATCGAGGAGGTGAAGGTCGCCGCGAAGGACGGCATCACCTGCATCGTCGACGGCGGCCATGCGGACATGGGCCGGCGGCTCGAGTACCTGAAGCAGATTGCGAACGCGACGGGCGTGCACATCGTCGCCAGCGGCGGCTACTACATGGAGCGCACGTATCCGCCGGAGCTCCAGACCCGGAGCGAGGATCAGATTGCCGACGATCTCGCGCGAGAGGCCGGCGCGAACCGCTACGGCGCGTTTGGCGAAATCGGCGAGAATCCCAACGCTGCCATGAGCGAGCTCGAGCGCAAGGTGTTTCGAGCCGTCGGGAAAGCGCACGTGCGATCGAACATTCCGATCTTCACGCACAACGCGTACGGGACCGGCCCCAACGTGCCGAAGGACGCGGGCCTGCGACAGCTCGATGTGCTCGAGTCGGCGGGCGTCAAGCCGCAGCATGTCGCGATTGGGCACACCTGCTGCCTCGACGATCCCGAGGCCGAGATCATCAAGCAGATCGCGAAGCGCGGCGCGTGGGTCGGCTTCGATCGGGTCACCACGCTCGAGCGGATCGTGCCCGACGACAAGCGGGTCAAGATGGTCCTGGCGTTGCTCGACGCTGGCTACACCGAGCAGCTGTTGCTGTCGTCGGATTTCACGGGCGCCCGAACGCTCGAGGGTCCGCTCTACGGGCGGACCAAGACCGTGTTCGGCGCGAAGCTGCGCGCCGCCGGGGTGAAGGACGAGACGCTTCACGCCATCCTGTTCGACAACCCCCGGCGCTTCCTGGCGTTCGTACCGAAGAAGAGTCGTTAGGCGCGGAGGGCAAGATGGAGTCGGGCAAACTGCTGCGGACGTCGCTGCTTGCCGCGATCTGGATGCTCGCGGCATCCAGCCCTGCGCTGGCGCAGAGCGCGATCAGCGGGATCGTGCGGGATGCGAGCGGCGCCGTGCTCCCGGGCGTGACCGTCACCGCCAGCAGCCCGGCGCTGATCGAACGGTCGAGGACTGCGGTCTGCGATGGTGCCGGCGCGTACCGCATCGTCGATCTCCGGCCAGGCACGTACCTGGTCACCTTCGAGCTGTCGGGATTCCAGACCGTGAGGCGTGAAGGGATTCCCCTCGAGGCGAACTTCACGGCGACCGTGAACGCGGAGATGAAGGTCGGAGCCGTCGAGGAAACAATCACCGTCACGGGCGCCTCGCCGCTCGTCGACGTGCAGACGACGGCGAAGCGCGAGGTGCTCACGCGCGACCTGCTGGACACGTTGCCGACAGGGCGGAGCTTCCAGGGGATTGGCGCGACGCTGCCCGCGCTGAGCATGGGCCGCTTCGACGTCGCTGGATCGAACGCGATGCAGCAGGGCGTGCTGGTCGTGTACGGCGGGACCGGCACCGACCTGGCGATGGAAATCGACGGCCTGAACGTCATGGGCACGCTCGATCGGGGCTGGTATCCGCTCGTCTATCACAACGACGGCGAGTTTCAGGAGATGGTGTACCAAGTCGCCGGCGGCCCCGCCGAAAGCCAGACCGGCGGCGTGCGGATCAACATGATTCCGAAGGCGGGCGGCAATCAGTTCAGAGGCGACGCCGCCCTGCTCTATTCGTCGACGCGCTTCCAATCGAGCAATCTCACCGACGATCTCGTCCGTCGCGGCTACGTGTCGCCGGGCCGGCTCCAAAGGCTGTGGGACGTGGATCCCACCTTCGGCGGGCCGATCAAGAAGGACCGCATCTGGTTTTTTGTGTCCTACCGCGACTGGGCGTACAACAACTACGTCGGGAACATCTTCTATCGCGACGGCCGGCCGGGGGTCGACGACAACCATGTGCAGGCGTTCTCGAATCGTCTGACGCTTCTGCCCACGCCGCGCGATCGCATCCATCTCTCCTGGAACCGATACCCGCGCATCCGTTACCACTCAGGCATCGAGACCGGATTGAACACTCCGTACGGCGCCGGCATCCTGGACATCGTTCAAACGCACATCAGCCAACTGAAGTGGACTTCGACGCTCGGCAACCGGCTGCTGCTCGAAGCGGCCGGGATCGTCTTCCCGTACTACTACAACTCGAAGTACCAGCCGGAGGTGCGCCGCGCGACGTGCTTCACGGCGTCGGTCACCTGCGAGCCTGGGACCGATTACGGCGACATCTCGCGTTTCAACATCAGCAACGGGATCACCGACATCGCGAGTCAGAATCCCGCCTGGAACCGGCTGTGGAAAGACGGCGTCATGGCGGCGTTGTCGTACATCACAGGCACGCACACGCTCAAAGCCGGTTTTACATTTCAGTCGGGCTACAACCGGAACGGCTCGCTCGGCAAGAACGCCGATTTGGTCCAGCGTTATCGCGGAACCGGGAATCTCTTCGTCCCGGGCGTCTGGCTGCCCGACTCGGTCTCCGTCGCCAACACACCGTACATCCAGCAGTCGAATCTCGATGCGGACATCGGCATCTACGTTCAAGACTCCTGGCGCATCAATCGGCTGACGCTCAACCCGGGTTTGCGATTCGAATACCTGCGGGGGTCGACGAAAGCCGTGGACCTGCCCGCGGGACGCTTCGTGCCGGCGCGACATTTCGACGCCATTCCCGATCTGCCGAACTGGAAGGACATCACGCCGCGCGTGGGCATTGCGTACGACCTGTTCGGCGACGGGCGCACCGCGCTCAAGGGCAGCGTCGGCAAGTACACACAGCAGGAGGCGACCGGCTTCTCGAATACCTACAATCCGAGCGTGAGCTCGACCGACATTCGCACCTGGCGTGATGTCAATGGTGATGACATCGCTCGAGAAAACGAGATCGGGCCGCCAACCAACTCGACGTTCGGCATTCGCCGCAACAGGAAGCCGGATCCCGACATCGAGCGGCCGTACCAAGTCCTCTACAATGTCCGCGTCCAGCGCGAGATGAGGTCCGGGCTGTCGGTGTCGGCGAACTATTACCGCCGTGACTACTATCGGATCATCTGGACGGAAAATCTGGCGATTCCGGTTTCCGGATGGACGGCCGAGTACACGCCGATCGCCATTCCCGACCCGCGTGGCAACGGGCAAACGGTGACGATCTACAACGTCAACCCGGCGTTTGCGAGCCAGGTGAACGAGCTCGACCGGAACTCGACGAGCAACAGCCGCACGTACAACGGCATCGATTTCACCGTCAACGCGCGCTTTCGGAACGGCGCGACGCTGGTCGGCGGAACATCGACGGGCAATCTTCACGCCGTGATTTGCGACGTGCCGGACCCGAACCAGCTTCGCGGCTGCGACGCGCGGCAGCCGTTCCGTACCCAAGCCAAGCTCACCGGCACCTTCCCGCTGCCGTACGCGCTCCGCTTCAGCGCGGTGTTCCAAAGCATGCCGGGCGTTCTGGAAACGCGGACGGCCAGCAACGACGGCGACGTGACGATCAACTACATTGTCAACCGGACGATCGTTCCGAACCTGACGCTCGCGCAGGTGACGACCCGTTTGAACGAGCCCGGCGCCGACTTTCTCGACCGCGACACTCAGCTCGATATCAGCCTGACGCGCGATTTCCGGGCGGGCCGGGTCGTGTTCAAGCCGCAGCTCGATCTGTTCAATGTGTTCAACGTCTCGCCGGTGACCAACGAGGTCGCGACGTGGGGCCCGCAGGTCGGAAAGCCGCTGACGATCCTGCCCGGCCGACTGCTCCGGTTCGGGTTCCGACTGAATTACTGACGTGGTGAGCGCTCGAGAAGTAAGGCGGCTGTGACGTTCTGTTCTGGATACGCGCGAGCACAACGGTGCGCGTCAGGCGTGGGGGTGGGGCCCCACGCATAGTGGGAATGTGAGGACTGCCGTGAAGAAGCTGCTGATCGCCTCGCTGCTGCTGCTGGCGCCGGGACTGCGCGCCCAGCAACCTGCGTCTGCTCCGTCGCAATCGGCGCCCGACATCCCGTTCGATGTGCAGGACGTCATCAAGATGCCCGCCGACCTGTACCTCGGCGAGGTCGCCGGCCTCGCGCTCAACTCGAAGCGTCACATCTTCGTCTACACGCGCACCGGTCCCGACGACGGCGGCACGATTCTCGAGCCGCGATCGGCGCGCATCTTCGAGTTCAATCCGGACGGCACGTTCGTCAAGGAGATCGGCAAGAGCCTGTACTCGAAAGGGTGGGCGCACGCCGTCCGCGTCGACAAAGACGACAACATCTGGCTGGTCGACAACGGCACAGACGAGGTGGTGAAGCTCGGACCCGATTACAAGGTGAAGCTGATTCTCGGCCGCAGGAACGAGGCCGTCGGCGAACGGGTGCGGCGCGCGGGCATGAACCCGAGCCAGCCGATTCCGCCGCCGCGGCCGGGCTACTTCTACGAGCCGACCGACATCGCATTCGATCCGCAGGGTAACATCTTCATCAGCGACGGCTACCGGAATTCGAGCGTCCACAAGTTCGACAAGGACGGCAACATCATCGAGCTGGTGGGGAGCGAACGAGGCAGCGGCCCCGGGCAATTCAGCACCCCGCACGGTATTGCCGTCGACAGCCAGGGCACCGTCTACGTCGCCGACCGGTCGAACGGCCGCATCCAGGTCCTGGACAACGATCTCAACTACAAGCGCGAAATCAGGTTCCTCCCGTCGGTACCGTCCGCGTACGTCCCACCGATTCCCGACTTCGGCAAGCGCGAGGGGACGTACAATGCGCTCTGGCCGAACACGCTGTGCATCACGCCGGGACCGACGCAGTACATCTACACAAACTCGATGATTCCTGGACAGGTGCAGAAGTTCACGCTCGACGGCAAGCTGGTGGGCCAGTTCGGTACGGCGGGCCGCAAGCTCGGACAGTTTGGCTGGATTCACGCGCTCGCCTGCGTCTCGGAGAACGAAATCTGGACGGGCGAGCTGCTCAACTGGCGCGTGCAAAAGTTCGTGCTTCATCCCGAACGGATGACGAAGTCGACGTCGGAGCGCTGACAGAACCCTTAACGCGGTGAGTTGAGGAGGGCAGGCCGATGAGACGCATCACGAGGGCCCTGGCAACGGTGTTAACCGCGTTCGCACTGGTTGCCGCTGCCTTGCTGACACAGGCGATTGCGGCGCAGGCACCGGCGAAGCAGGGGACACGTCAGGTGACGTTCACCAAGGAGGTCGCGCCCATTCTGCAACGGTCGTGTCAGAACTGCCATCGACCCGATTCGATGGCCCCGATGTCGTTCCTCACGTACGAGGACGTGCGTCCGTGGGCGCGCGCGATCAAACAAAAGGTGGCCGCGCGCGAAATGCCGCCGTGGTTCATCGATCGGACGGTGGGGATCTCGAAGTTCAAAGACGATCCGTCGCTGTCGGACCAGGAGATCGAGACGCTCGCCGCGTGGGCGGACGCGGGAGCGGTCAGGGGCAACCCGGCCGATCTGCCGCCGCCGCGCCAGTTCGAGAATTCCGATATCTGGCACATCGGGAAGCCGGATCTCGTGATCAAGTCGGCTCAGCACACAGTGCCCTCGACCGGTTCGGATTGGTGGGGCGACTACGTCGTCGAAACCGGCCTGACCGAGGACCGATATCTGAAGGCGGTTGAAACGAAGCCGGCGGCGGGCGCCAAGAAGGTCGTGCATCACGCGGTCACGTTCCTGCTGCAGGACGAAGGCGAACCGGACCTCATCGGCCGCGGGCCGACCCAGGGCGCGGGAGCCGGCGGCGACGCGGGAGGATTCCTCAACGAGTACGCCGTAGGCAAGAACGGCGACGTGTTTCCTGAAGGGACCGGCCGCCTGGTGAAAGCCGGCGCGAAGATTCGGTTCAACATGCACTATCACCCGGTCGGTGAAGAGACCGTCGATCAGACTGAGGTCGCGCTCCGGTTCTATCCCAAGGACTACAAGCCGAAGTACTACATTCAGGCGTCGCACACGGGCGACTTCGACGATCTCGACCTGCCGGCAGGCATGGACAACATCCGGTCCGACGGCTATACGCGACTCGCGCAGAACACGCGCATCACCTCGTTCCAGCCGCACCTCCACAATCGCGGCAAAGCGCAGTGCATGGAAGCCATCTACCCGAACGGAAAAGTCGAACAGTTGAACTGCGTGAACAACTACAAGTTCGGCTGGCACATCGTCTACAACTACGTCGACGACGTGCAGCCTTTGCTGCCGGCCGGCACGATGCTGCACGTGATCAGCTGGCACAACAACACCGCGTCGAACCGCTACAATCCGGATCCGCGCAACTGGGTCGGCTTCGGGCAGCGATCGATTGACGACATGTCGTTCGCATGGGTGAACTACATCTGGTTGACCGACGAAGACTTCAAAGCGCAGGTCGAGGAGCGCAAAGGAAAGGACGTCAGGCAGACGACGCAGCCGCAGCGCTAGTGGCGCGTCCACGCTGAACAAGGACCAGATCGCGGAGCGCGGCGCCCGGATGGCAAGGCGCGACGACCGAGCATACCGGGAGTATTCGAGGGAGGAGCAACGCAGCCAGCCGGGATGCCCCGCCCGCGAGGTGGTCTTTGATCAGCGTGGACACGCCACTGGGATTCGACCCAACATTGTCGACGGTGGAAACGCTATGAGAACGCATCCACGAGCCACGACGTGCGCGCTCGCCGCGGCGCTGGTGCTGGCGGCCCCGGCTCGGTCGAGCGCGCAACTGGGACAACAGATCGGGCAGATCCGCCACAATTCCGGTCAGAACGTCGTCCCGGTGTTCGAAGGCTGGGAAAGGAACCCGGACGGGACGTTCAACCTGTTGTTCGGGTACATGAACCGGAATTACGCCGAAGAACCGGAAATCCCGATCGGGCCGGACAACAACTTCTCACCGGGACCCGCCGATCAGGGGCAGGCCACGCATTTCTATCCACGGCGGCAGCAGTTCATGTTCAAAGTGAAAGTGCCGGCCGACTTCGGCAAGAAGGAGCTCGTCTGGACGCTGACGCGCAACGGACAGACTGAGAAGGCATACGGCACCCTGATGATGGAAGAACAGATCACTGACGTCGTCATCAGCGAGAATCGTGGCGGGTTGGGGAACGACTCGGTGAAGGCCAAGCCGAATCGGCCGCCGACGATCTCGATCGATGAGCTGACGACGCGGACCGTGTCGGTCGGTGAACCGGTCACGCTGACGGCGCTGGCGAGCGACGACGGTGTTCCGGCGCCGCCACCGCAGCGCGGCCGTGGCAACAACCCCAACGTCGCGGTCGTCGACGGCGTGCGGCTCCTCACGTTTCGCGAGCGCCCGATCACTCAGGCCATCGTGAAGGCGAGCAAGGAAGGACTCGCCGTCACGTGGACCGAGTGGCGCGGTCCCGGCAAAATGACGTTCGATCCGATGACGATGGTCGTCAAGGACGGAAAGGCGACGACGCGCGTTGTCTTCAGTCAGCCGGGGACCTATGTGATCAGAGCGTATGCCGACGATGGCATCCTCACGACGCCCGCCGACGTCACCGTGGAAGTGGTGCCGGCGAAGACAGGAGGTTAGCGATGCGCAGGCACGCCGGATTTCTGGCGCTGGCGCTGCTTCTCGCGGCGCCACTGTTGCGGGGTGCCGACGACGAGGTGACGCTCAGAGGCGAAGTCGTCGACGTCGCGTGCTACGGCAAACAGGGCGTCGCCAAGGGCACAGGAGCCGCGCACGTATCGTGCGCCGTGGATTGCGCCAAACAGGGCAAGCCACTCGGACTGCTGACCGATGGCGATGGTCTGTTCAAGTTCGTTGGCGAATATACCGAGAACAACAACGCGAAGCTGCTTCCCTTCGTCGGGAAGCAAGTCGAAGTCAAGGGAAAGCGCGACCGGTACACCGACTACACCGTCGCGATCAGGCCGACGAAAATCTCAGTCGTGAAGTGAAGCATCGCCGGCGCGCTCCGCGGCTTGCGAGGCGCGTTGGCTGACTCCCCATGTCGGACCGCCACGTGACGTCTCTCGTCGCCGTGGGGGCGGCCGCTTTGCGGATCGCGTCCGTCAGCGGATCGTCTCCAACCAGTGTGACGTTTGCGAAAGACGTCGGGCCGATTCTCTCTCAGCAATGTGCGTCGTGCCATCGACCGGACGGCTCGGCGCCGTTCAGCCTGCTCACGTTTGCCGACGCACGCCCGCGCGCGAAGGCCATTGCCGCTGCCGTCCGGCGGCGCACGATGCCGCCCTGGAAGCCAGAGGCCGGATACGGCGACTTCATCGGCGCGCGTCGGCTCGCCGACGAACAGATCGCGGCGATCGTCCGGTGGGCCGACGAGGGCGCCCCGCTTGGCGACCCAGCGGCGCTGCCATCGCGGCCTGACGCGACCGGCGAGTGGCAGGCGGGTCGGCCCGATCTCATCGTCAAGATGCCCGAAGCGTACCGACTGCCGCCTGGTGGGCCCGACAGGCTTCGCAATTTCGTGATCCCGGTCCCGATACCCTCGCGGCGTTACGTCAACGCGTGGGAGTTCCGAACGAACAATCCGCGCGTCGTTCACCACGCGACGATCATGATCGATCCGACGCGAGCGTCGCTGCAGATGGATCGGAGCGATCCGGAGCCCGGCTACGAGGGGCTGATTCCGTTGTCCGCCAGGAACCCGGACGGCTACTTTCTTGGCTGGACGCCCGGTCAGACGCCGCCGGCCGCACCCGACCGCATGGCGTGGTCGCTCGACAAGGACACCGACCTGGTGCTGATGCTCCACCTGCGCCCGACCGGTGCGTGGGAGACGATCGACGCGAGCGTCGGGCTGCACTTCGCCGCCGCACCACCCACGCGAACGCCGGCCATGATTCGCCTCAACCGCCAGGACATCGATATCCCTGCGGGCCAGCAGCGCTACGTCGCCGCCGATTCCTACACGCTTCCCGTCGACGTCGACGCGTACAGTGTCCAGCCGCATGCACATAACTTGGCGAAGGAGATCAAGGGTTGGGCGACGCTGCCGAACGGCACGACCAGGTGGCTGATCTACATCCGCAACTGGGACTTCCACTGGCAGGACTCGTATCGATATGAGAAGCCGGTGAATCTTCCGGCTGGCACCCGCCTGTCGATGGAGTACACCTACGACAATTCCGATCGCAATCCGGCCAACCCGAACACACCACCCGTTCGAGTGAGATTCGGGCAGCGCTCCTCCGACGAGATGGGGGATCTCTGGGTGCAGGTCTTGCCGCGCAATCCCGCCGACCTGCCGGCGCTGGCCCGGAGCCTGCGCGCGAAGCTGTTGCCACAGCACATCAGCGGCTACCGCACGATGCTCGAGGCCGACCCCGACAACGCGTCGCTTCACGACGATCTCGCGCTGCTGTTCGTCGAAGCCGGCGACCTCGAGAGCGCCGCGCGGCAATTCTCGGAGACGCTTCGATTGAAGCCCGATGCCGCGGCCGCGCACTACAACCTTGGGAACGTGCTGCTGCCGCTGGGGCGGTTGAATGAGGCCGACGGCGAGTTCCGCAGAGCGCTGGAGCTCGATTCGCACTATGCGCTCGCCCGCGAAGCATTGAAGCGGCTGCAGCAACACCGACAATAGCTCGGGAGGAAGAGGTATGCGCCGGACGTTCTGGTCGCCGCTCGTGGCTGTGGTCTGCCTGGCGCTGCCGGCGGTTGCGTCGGCCCAAAGCGTCATTGCCGGCGTCGTGAAGGACACCTCTGGCGCGGTCCTGCCCGGCGTGACGGTCGAAGCGACAAGCCCGATCCTCATTGAAAAAACCCGCACGTCGTTCACCGACTCGCAGGGCCAATACAAGATCATCGATCTGCGGCCAGGCACGTACTCCGTGACGTTTGCGCTGCCAGGCTTCACCACAGTCAAGCGGGACGGCGTCGAGCTCAGCGCGAACTTCACGGCATCGGTGAATGTCGAGCTCATGGTCAGCGGTCTCGAGGAGACGGTGACGGTATCAGGCGCGTCGCCGATCGTCGACGTCCAGACCACGCTGCGTCGCGACGTGCTGATGCGAGATGTCCTCGACGCGCTGCCGACAGGACGAAACTATCAGACGATTGGGTCGGTGCTGCCTGGCGTGAGCATGTGTTTGGCGACGGCAAGACGGCGATCAAAGGCGCCGCGGGCCGCTACATGCAACAGGAGGCGACGGGGTTCGCGGACAAGTACAACCCGCTCGTCCAGGGCAGCGACATCGTGACGTGGAACGATCTCAATCGCGACGATATCGCCCAGGACAGCGAGCTGGGCGCGGCGAACAACGCCACGCTCGGCGTCCGCCGCAACATCAACCCCGATCCCGACCTCGAGCGGCCGTATCAGGTTCTCTACAACGTCGGCGTGCAGCGCGAGGTGTGGACCGGCGTTTCGCTGTCCGCCAACTATTACCGGCGCGAGTATCACCACATGGTCTACACCCGGAACCTCGCGGTGCCATTGAACGCGTACGTCCTGACGAACATCCCCGATCCGCGCGGCAACGGCGACACCTTGCCGGCCTACAACCTGCAGCGTCCGTTCCTGGGGCTGGTGAACGAGCTCGATACGACGTCGCCGAACAACAAGCGGACCTACAACGGCTTCGACGTGACGATGAATGGAAGAGGCCGGAACGGCGCAACGCTGAACGGCGGCGTCAACGTGGGGCACACCATCAGCGTGCTGTGCGACGTCGGCGATCCCAACGCGCTCCGCTTCTGCGATCAGCGTCAGTTCCAGATTCCCTGGTCGACGACGATCAAGATCAGCGGGACGTATCCGCTGCCCTACGGCCTTCGCGTGAGCGGCGTGTTCCAGAGCGCCGACGGCTTCGGCCCGACGGCCCCGGCCAACACGCCACCGGCGAATCCCGACAATCACGACGCGACGATCAACTACCAGGTGAATCGAACCATCATCCCGGCGTTGACGCAGACGCAGGTCAACGTTCTGCTCGATCCGCCGGGATTTCGCTACATGCCGCGCGTGACGCAGCTCGATTTCAGCGCCGCCAAGACCTTTCGTGCGTCTCGATCCGTGGTGTTGACGCCGCAGGTCGACGTCTTCAACGCGCTGAACGTGAATCCGGTGCTGACGCAGGTGAGCACGTTCGGGCCGGTTGTGGGGAATCCGGTCACGATTCTGAACCCGCGCCTGGTCCGGTTCCAGATGCGCGTGCAGTTCTAGCCATGAAGGCCAAACACTCTTTCAACGCGGGGAAACACGCCCTTTGGGTCGTGACGTGCGCCGCGGCGCTGTCGGCGGCCGTCGCCGGTCGCGCACAAACAAGCTATCGCCCGAGCGGCGCGAACCTGGCGGCGCGCGAGTGGTTCCAGGACGCGCGCTTCGGTCTGTTCGTGCATTGGGGCGTCTACAGCGTGCTCGGCGACGGCGAGTGGGTGATGAACAACCGCAGAATCCCGTCCGCCGATTACGAGAAGCTGCCGGCGTTGTTCAATCCTGTGGCGTTCGACGCGGCGGAGTGGGTTGCGCTCGCGAAATCCGCGGGCATGAAGTACATCACCATCACGAGCAAGCATCACGACGGCTTCGCGATGTTCGACTCGAAGGTCTCCGACTACAACATCGTCGCGCGCACGCCCTACAAGAAGGATGTGTTGAAGCTGCTCGCCGAGGAATGCCGCAAACAGGGCCTCAAGCTGTTCTTCTACTATTCGCAGCTCGATTGGCATCACCCCGACTACTTTCCACTCGGCCGCACGGGACGCGACGCGGGCCGGAGGGAGCAGGGCGAATGGCCCCGCTACATCGACTACATGAATGGGCAGCTTCGCGAGCTCTTGACGAGCTACGGCGAGATCGGCGGCATCTGGTTCGACGGCTGGTGGGATCGTCCCGATGCGGAGTGGCGACTCGACACGACCTATTCGCTGATCCATCGGCTTCAGCCACAGGCGCTCATCGGCGCGAATCATCATCGCCGCCCGTTCCCGGGCGAGGACTTCCAGATGTTCGAGAAGGATCTGCCCGGCGGCAGGACCGCCGAGTTCAACAAAGACTCCGAGATCGGCGACTTGCCGCTCGAGACGTGCGAGACGATCAACGGCGCCTGGGGATTCAACATCACCGACCGGCGCTACAAGTCCACTCGTGATCTCATTCGGTATCTGGTGCGCGCGGCGGGTTCGAACGCGAATTTTCTCCTGAACGTCGGTCCGATGCCGAACGGCCGCATCCAGCCGGAATTCGTCACGCGTCTTCGAGAGGTGGGCGCGTGGCTGGCCAGGAATGGCGAAGCGATCTACGGCACGCGCGGCGGCCCCATTGCGCCGCAGGCGTGGGGCGTCACGACGCGAAAGGGCAGTCGCGTGTACGTCCACGTGCTCGAGGCGCCGGACAAGGCTTACAGGGCTTTGCTGCTCCCGCCGCTCGGCGCGAAGGTTCGCAGCGCGCGGTTCCTGACCACGGGACGCGCGGCCGCGTTCTCCGAGCACGACTTCGGGGTTGTCGTGCAGATGCCGAGTGACGTCGTCGACCCGCTCGACACGATCGTCGCACTCGATCTCGACTCGAAGTAGGGGCGGACCCGCGTGTCCGCCCGGACGCTCCGATCGTCACGCGTCGAAGGACCGTTGGCGAAACGCACGGTCGAGCGCGGCCGTGACCCGATCTCGCGAAAACTCCCGCTCCCCGCAGAGAAACTGGACGACGCCTTCGAAATCGGGTTCTTCGAAGCGGATGTCGTACTCGTCGGTCACCGGCGGGGCAAGGTAGATCTGCCGGACCGCGTCGACGTCGCCGACAGCCCGGCGGATGTCGTCCGGCATCCGTTCGATCCGGCCGTGCTCGCGAACGAGCTTCAAGGCTTTCTTCGGGCCGATCCCTTTGACGCCGCTGTTGAAATCGGTGCCGACGAGCATCGCGAGATCGACGAGCTGCTCGCGGCGGATCTGCAAAGCATCCAGGAGCCGATCCAGCTCGATCAGTTCCGGTTCAATGGGCCGGGCGATTCCCTGACTGGGCAGGAACTCCTTGCCCGACACGGTCAGAAATCGGACGACGCGCGGCGCGCCGAAGAGGAGCGAATCGTAGTCCTTCGTCGCGGCCGCCCAGACAGCGCCCGCGCGCGCCATGTGCGCCGCCTGCGCTTCGGCTTCGGACGGCGCCTGGACGATCGGGATGCCGAGCAGCCGCAGGAGCTCGCGCGCTTCGCCGGCCATGTCGCGCGTCAGCCGCGACGTCATCGTGGCCTTCGAGTACGCCGCCGGAAGATCGCCCGCGGCCAGCGCCGCCGCGTGCTCCTGCTCGTACCGTTCTCTGACCGCGCGCCGCGCGTCGAGCTCGGCCATCTTGAGCGGCGGCGGTACGCCATCGAACACGAACACGAGCTGCAATCCGTAATCGGCGATGAGCCGCGTCGTGCGGTAGAACAGCCCGGCGAGGTGGGACGTGATGCGTCCCTTTGAATCACGGAGCGGCGTGCCGTCGCGAAGCCGAATGAGCGCGAGAAACTGATACAGCTCGCCGTGAGCGTCGACGGCCAGCCGCGCGCCGCGGAGATCGTCGAGCGAGAGCGTCTGCTTGACGATGATCGGCGTGAGAAGAACGCCCACGAGCGTCAGTCTCTCATGAGGACGTTTCCTCCGACCTGCGTACTGTAAGCTTCGTTCACAGCCCTATGCGCATCGCGGTGGTCTCGGACATCCACGGCAATCTGACAGCACTGGAAGCGGTGATTGCGGACCTGCAAACGGCGGGGGCCGACCTCGTCGTTCAGGGCGGAGACCTGGTTGGCGGCGGATCGCGTCCGGCGGAAGTCATCGATCGTGTTCGCGAGTTGAACTGGCCGGGCGTCTATGGCAACGCCGATGAGATGCTCTGGATGCCGCACCGCGTCACGGAGATGCTGCAGGCTCCTCACCTTCAACGAGTGCGAGACCTGCTGTTGACGCACACGATACCGGCGACGCTCCGCGCGATCGGCGAGGAACGGCTCGCATGGCTGCGCTCGCTTCCGATCCGGTGGTCCACCGGCGATCTGACCGTCGTGCACGCCGGGCCTGACGACGCGTATCGTTCTCCCTTCGCGAACGCCTCGGACGACGAGTTGGAACGTGCCTACGGTTCGCTCGCATCGCGGTCGGTCGTGTATGGACACATCCACCAACCATACGTTCGGCGATTGTCGAGGTTCACCGTGGCGAACTCAGGCAGCGTCAGCCTGTCGTACGACGGCGATCCTCGGGCCGCCTACGCCGTCGTCGACGGCGATGAGGTCGAAATCCGACGAGTGCAGTACGACATTGAAGAGGAAATCGCGAGGCTTTCCGAGAGCGACGATCCGTTCAAAGAAAGTAACCCACTACCATAACGGCGGGCGAGGCACCGAGGACGGTGAGAGCGCAATGCAAAA
>MNEX01000250.1:1230-1852 GCA_001917905.1 Acidobacteria bacterium 13_1_40CM_65_14 | reverse complement strand
CCCGTCGCCCGGGTACCAAGCACCTCGAGTGCACGACGGCCACCCCGACTTGAACGGGACCTGGCAGGCGGTGAACACCGCCAATTGGGATATCCAGGATCATCCGGCACGGCAGGGTCCGGTGACCGCGCTCGGCGCAGCGTTCAGCATCCCGGCCGGCGCCGGTGTGGTCGAAGGCAACGACATCCCGTACCAGCCGTGGGCCTCAGAGAAGAAGAAGCAGAACGCCGACAACTGGCTGACGCTCGATCCCGAGATCAAGTGCTATATGCCTGGTGTGCCCCGCGCGACGTACATGCCGCATCCGTTTCAGATCGTCCAGACGCCCAACACGATCCTGATGGCCTACGAATTTGCCAGTGCCAGCCGGATCGTGCGCATGACGAAAACGGAGGATGCGCCGATTGACTCCTGGATGGGATGGTCGCGGGGGCGCTGGGAAGGTGAAACCCTCGTGGTGGATGTGACCGGCTTCAACGACCGGACATGGTTCGACCGCGCGGGAAACTTCCACAGCGACGCGCTCCACGTTGTCGAACGCTACACCCGCACAGGCCCCGACCATCTCTGGTACGAGGTCACGATCGAAGATCCGAAGGTCTTCACACGACCCTGGAAAATG
>MNEX01000250.1:322-1133 GCA_001917905.1 Acidobacteria bacterium 13_1_40CM_65_14 | reverse complement strand
AAGCCTCCGAGCACGTTTGGGAGGCTATAGTTGCCCTCGTGGCAGGCGTACTCGTAGATCAACCCGTCGCTTTTCCTCATCGGCAGCGTCGCCGTCCACCGACGTGAGTACATTGTTGGATTGTCGACCGTGAACTGGTAATCGATTGCGTCGGGGCCGACTCGACGGAAGCGTTCGACGACGCGGAGGGTGGCCGCATCGGCGGGAAACCTGAACGTCGCGTCCTTGTGAAAACTCGTGGTTTCGACCACGAGCGTATCGCCTTCCCAGTAGCCGCGCGAATCACCTAACCACTGACGGATACTCGCGCCGATGTGCGGACGGCCGTCCAGGTGAATGAGCCGCACCTCGTGAATCTCCTCGTGCAGAATCGCGACGAGTCCCGGCGCCTGCGCGATCTCGTAGTTGTTGTTGTACCCGGTCGGCAGCGGCGGCACGCCGTGGTACAGGATGCAGCGTTCCTGCAGCGGCCGGTCTACCCAGGAATCGGCAGGACCTCGGGTTCGCCGCGCGGCCGCGCGTGCATCGAGCATCTTCTGCCCGTCCGGCGTGAGCGGAGGGCAACCGTCCGTCCTTCGGGTCGATGATGAGCGAGGTGCGACCGATCGACGCGCCGCGGTCCCACCAGAACTGGTCATAGGCCAGTTCGAGATCCTGGGCTCTGTCGGCAGGGCGGCGCTCGGCGCGGGTGTCCGATTGCTGGTTGACTTCAGCTTCTTCTTCCTTGCTGAGCAGTTCCTTCTCTCCGGTACCACGCGCGCGCTCGAGCGGCGTGATCGTGCCGTTGTTCCAGGTCCCCTGCAGATCCGGG
>MNEX01000250.1:0-257 GCA_001917905.1 Acidobacteria bacterium 13_1_40CM_65_14 | reverse complement strand
CCAGCCCATCGCCGAGAGACGGGAGAATTCGACGGCTCATGGAACACCTCGCCCTTCCGATGTCGCGTCTACGATGCCCGAGCCGCGCCCTCAAGTCAACGCGTCAGCAAACGTGTGTCAAGGCGAAATAGAAATGTCCCCGTTCTTCGCGAAATAGAAATGTCCCCTTCTGAACGAGCGATACTGCCTGTGGGAGCTCGTGGAAAACCGTTCTGTGGGTTTTCCCAAGCAGCGGTGGGCGCGTTGTTGGCGTCCAC
>MNEX01000290.1 GCA_001917905.1 Acidobacteria bacterium 13_1_40CM_65_14 | reverse complement strand
ATTGTCACCATCTACGACATCGGTGGCGCATCGTCTGGTCTGGAGTCAGTGGCGTACATCGCCATGGAGCTCGTCGAGGGATGCACGCTCCGGAATCTCCTTTCGGGCGGCGCGTTGCCGACCGATCAGTTGCTGGATATTGCGGTTCAGATCGCGGACGCCCTCGCGGCCGCGCACAGCAAAGGGATCGTTCATCGGGATCTCAAACCCGAGAACATCATGATCGGCGGCGACGGCCGCGTGAAAATCCTGGACTTCGGCCTCGCGAGAGTCGACGTGGCACATTCGCGTGCCGCCGGCTCCGTCATGAGCGGCAACGCCGATCACGTGACCCAGGCGGGCACACTCGTGGGGACGGCCGCCTACATGTCGCCGCAACAGGCGAGCGGAGCGACGGTTGACTTCCGATCCGATCAGTTTTCGTTCGGCACGATCTTGTACGAGATGGCGACCGGTCGGCGCCCGTTTCAGCGACAGACCGCCGCTGAGACGCTGACCGCCATCATCGGCGTCGACGTCGAGCCTGTCGGCGACGTGGCGTGCGGGCTGCCCGCACCCTTCCAGTGGATCGTCACGCGATGCCTCGCAAAACATCCAGAGGATCGGTACGCGTCGACGGAACTCCTCGCTCGCGAGCTCGTCATCGTGCGCCAGCACGTCGAACGGCCGCCGTCGGGCAGCGCAGCACGCGTGCACAATCTGCCGTCACCGCGCACCGAGCTGGTTGGGCGGGACCGCGAACGCTCGTCGGCACGCGAGCTCGTGCTGAAGTCCGACGTCCGGCTGGTGACGCTCGTGGGATTGGGCGGCTGCGGGAAAACACGATTGGCGATTCAGGTCGCTACCGATGTGGTCGATCGATTTCCGGGAGGGGTCTATTTTGTCGGACTGGCCTCTGCGACCGATCCCAGTACGGTCGCGTCCGCCATCGCGCAGGCCTTGAACTTGCCCCTCAAGAGCGGCCGATCGTTCATGGAGGTTCTGACAGCGCATGTGAAGCGCGCGCCGCGACGACCGACGCTGCTGTTCCTCGACAACTTCGAGCAGGTCTTGAGTGCGGCGCCGCTGATGGCGGAGCTCCTCGACGCCTGGCCCGCGCTGAAGATGCTGGTCACGAGCCGAGCGCCGTTGCATGTGCGCGGTGAGCACGAATTTCGCGTACGTCCGCTCGCGCTGCCCGAACGTGGAGCCCTCACCTCTGTCGAGCAGCTCGGCGAGTCGCCCGCAGTGGCGCTGTTTCTCCAGCGTGCGCGAGCCGCGGCCGCCGATTTCGCATCGAGTGAGGACAACGTTCGAGCGGCTGCGGAGATTTGCGCACGACTGGACGGTCTTCCGTTGGCCATCGAGCTCGCCGCGGCGCGCACCAAGCTGTTTTCACCGGTTGCGATGCTGGCGCGGCTGAACAATCGCTTGCAACTGCTGGGTCGTGGCCCGCGTGACGTGCCGGAACGCCATCGGACGCTGCGGCACACGCTGGACTGGAGTCACGAGTTGCTGACGCCCGTCGAGCAGAAGCTGTTGCGGCGGCTGTCGGTCTTCGCTGGAGGATGCGACCTCGAAGCGGCAGACGCGGTCTGCAATGTGAAGGGCGATCTCGAGGTCGATCCGCTCGAAGGGCTTGCGTCGTTGATCGATCACTCGTTGATTTGGCGATCCGATCGGTCCGACGGCGATCCACGTTTTCACATGCTCGAAACGGTTCGGGAATATGCCCTGGAGCGTCTTGCAGACAGCGGCGAGGACGCGCCGGTTCGGCGCGCGCACGCCGCCTACTGGCTGGTTGTGGCGGAAGAAGCCGAAATCGATCTCGCGTCAAGCCGTAGTCAGGCCGCGTGGATCGATCGACTTTCCGCGGATCGGGACAACATCCGGGCCGCGCTCGATTGGCTGGCCGTCAACCGCAATGCGGAGTGGGGACTGCGCCTCTGCAACGCGCTCTATCTGTATTGGATGAGTTGCGCGCCCGCGGAAGGACGCAACCGGCTTTCTTTCTTCATGCAGCTGCCCGGCGTCGCGGCGATGCCGAAGCTGCTGGCGAAAGCGCTCTCGACCGCGGGCGGACTGGCGCTCGACCAAGCCGACTTTGCGGCGGCCGCCGAGTTGAACGAGCAGGCGCTGGACCTCCATCGCGAGCTGGAGAATTCTGGCGGCGTGCTGGTCTGCCTCAACAACCTCGCGGTGCTGAATCGAGAACAAGGCAACCACACAGCCGCCGCGGCGCTCTTCCTCGACATCGTCCACCTGTTGCAGAAAATCGGAGAGCCGACGTCCGTGGCGCATGCCATGAGCAATCTGGCAGACGTGATTCGTGCGCAGGGTGATTTTCCCCGAGCGCGTGCCGTCCAGGCCGAGTGTCTCGCGATGTCTCGAGAAACAGGCGATTCTGCCGCGATCGCGTGGTCGCTCAATCACCAGGCCGACATCGCACACGAGCAGGGAGATGTCGTCGGCGCACGTGGGCTCTACGAACAGGCGCTCGAGATGTTTCGAGAGCAAAACAATCAGTCGGCGATCGCGCGATGTCTCGTTGACCTCGGCGGTCTGGCGCGCGACCAGGGCGATGTTCGCGCCGCGCGAGCGCGCTATCTCGAGGCGTTGTCGCGGTTTCACGAGCTCGGCGAAGTCGTCGAGCTCGCGCGGGTGCTCGAGGACCTGGTCGCGTGCGCCCTGGACGAGCGACGCTGGGATCGCGCATTGCGTCTGGCCGCCGCAGCTTCGGCGCTACGAGACACCCTCGGCTCACGGCTGCCGCCTTCGCGAGCGGCCAGGCTCGAGAGCCATCTGGCCGTCGCACGAAATCATGTGGAGCACACTGCCGCCGCGGTCGCCTGGATGGAGGGGATCAACCTGCCGCTCGAGTCGTTGCTGGCCTATGCACAGGAGAAGTCTGAGGTCTGAAAGTACTCTCAGAGTTACTCCGCCGCTGTGGCATCGACCAGCCGACGGACCGCCGACACGCGATCGGCCGGAAACCCCGCTCGTCGTGCGTGCTCGAGAATCGTGGCCTCGTCCGGGGCGAGGTACACACAGTAGACCTTGTTGGCCGTCACGTACGAGTGCAGCCACTGAATCTGCGGTCCCATTGCCCTCAACGCCTCCACTGACTTGATCGCCGCTGCGCGGATCTCGTCGTCGGTCATCTCCCCCGCGCCCGGTATCTCTCGCTCGATAACAAACTTCGGCATGTGATCATGCACCCAGGTTGAACGCAGCGATCGTTTTCCGATCGCGGACGTAGAGCGTGGTGCCCGCCAGCGTCGGCGGCGTCCACGAGATGTTCTGCAGCACCGGCGCGCGCGCGAGCACGTTCAGTCCTTTCGGCGACACGTCCGCGAGCCCGAGATTCCCGTCTTCGTCGAGCAGGATCAGTTTGCCGTCCGCGTACAGCAGTTGCGCGCGCGAGAAGCTGCGGTCCTGCCACACCACCTTGCCGGTCTTCATGTCGACGGCGCTGAGGAACGCCGGCCCGAAATCGCCGCTCGATCCGTACACGTAGTCCCCGAGACGGATGACGGTGCCGATGTGCACGCGCATCCGGTTCGTGAACCATTTCTCGGCGACGTGCGCCTTGCCGTCCAACTGACGCAGTTCGAGCGCGCGGCTTCCGGTGCTGTACGCCGCCGACGCGAACAGCAGATGATCGGTCGGCGACCAGACCGGCGTGCTGATGTTCAGTCCCCAGTCGGTCTTGTGCGGATGACTCCAGAGCGTCTGCCCGTTCGCCGGATTCATCCCGACGATGCGATCGCCGCCGAAGACGACGAGCTGCGGCTGGCCGTCGACGTCGATGAGAATCGGCGACGCCGGCGACGTCTCGCCGCTGCCGCTCTTCCACACGAGCGCGCCGCTCTGCTGATTGAAGGCGGCGACGGCCTGATTGGGACCGCCGACGGTCACGATGACCGTGTCGCGGTAGGCGAGCGGACTGCAAGAGTAGCCGCGACCGGGGTTCGGCGCGCCGTACTCCGTGATGAAATCGTGCGACCAGAACAGCTTGCCGGTCGCCTTGTCGAGCGCGAACAGCTCGCGCCTCGAGCTCGTCGCATAGAGCCGGTTGCCGACGATGAGCGGAGTCGCGTGCGGCCCGGCGCCCTGCGAGAAATCGACGCCGTCGGTCGGCGCGGCAAATCGGTACTCCCAGATCGTCTTCCCGGTTGCCGCGTCCAGCGCGATGACGACCTCCTCCTGACTGCGGCGGACGTAGGTCACCAGTCCACCAGGCCGGTACATCGTGTAGAGACGTCCGCCTTCCACGAGGATCGACGAATGGCCCTCGCCGAGCGCGCGCGTCCAGAGCTTCTTTGGTCCGCCCGGCGGCCACGATGACGCGAGTCCTTTCGACTCCGACATGAAATTGCGAGTCGGTCCGCCCCACTGCGTCCAGTCGGATCCGGCGTTAGCGATCATGTGACTGCGCGTCGCGCACAACGCCGCGACGATCGCGAGCGCGAAAACGATTCGTCTCATACTCGTCAGCTTACAAGAGTGACGTGATATCGTGACCCGGGAAATGCGTCATAAAGCAACCGCCGAGGTCGCAGAGCGCGCAGAGAAAGTCTTCCTCTGCGTTCTCGGCGCGCTCGGCGGTTGCTTTTGTGCCGTTGTGTTCGGATTGTCCGTTTCCGCACCCGACTGGCCGCAGTTTCTCGGTCCCCAGCGCAACGGCGTCTACACAGGACCGCCGCTCGCCGCCTCGTGGCCCGCGGGCGGACCGAAGAAAGTGTGGCAGAAAACGATTGGGACTGGGTTTGCGGGTCCGGTCGTCGCCGGCGATCGGCTGATTCTCTTTCATCGCGTGAACGACGAGGAGGTCGTCGACGCGCTCGACGCGCGGACCGGCGCGCCGCGCTGGCATGACGCGTACAAGACCAGCTACCGCGACGATTTTGGATTCGACGAGGGACCGCGCGCCGTGCCGGTGGTCGCGCAGAATCGCGTGTATACGTTCGGCGCGGAGGGACAGCTGCGCGCGCTCGATCTCGCGACCGGCAAGGAGCTCTGGGCCGTCGACACGATGCGGCGGTTCCACGTGCGCAAAGGGTATTTCGGCGCCGCCGGGTCGCCGCTCGTCGAGGACGGCCGCGTCATCGCCAACGTCGGCGGCGACAACAACGCGGGCATCGTCGCGTTCAACGCCGACACCGGCGCCGTGCTGTGGACCGCGACGAACCACGAAGCGAGCTACTCGTCCGCCGTGAGCGCCACATTCGGCGGCAAGAAAGCCGCGGTCTTCTTCACGCGTCAGGGTCTCGTCGCGCTGGATCCGGCGACCGGCGCCGTCCGCTTCCAGAAGTCCTGGCGCTCCCGGTCCCAGGCGTCAGTCAATGCCGCGAGCCCGCTCGTCATCGGCGATCTGATCTTTGTGTCGGCGACATACGAGACCGGCGCGGCGCTGCTCCGCGTGAAGGACGATACGCTCGGCGAGGTGTGGTCGTCGGACGAAGCGATGTCGAATCATTACGCGACGAGCGTCGTGCACAACGGCGTCCTCTATGGATTTCACGGCCGTCAGGAATTCAATCCGAGCTTTCGCGCCGTCGATCTGAACACGGGCAAAGTGCGGTGGAGCGAAGACAAGTTCCACGCGGGAACGGTGACGCTGGCCGTCGACAAGCTCGTGATCCTGCGTGAGACCGGCGAGCTGGTGCTGGCCGAGGCGTCGCCGCAGGCATTTCGTCCGCTCGCCCGCGCCCAGATTCTTCCGCCGACGCTTCGCGGCTATCCCGCGATTGCCGACGGATTCCTGTACGTGCGCAACAGCGACACCAACGGTCACGACACGCTCGTCGCGCTGGATCTGAGATGACGTTAACCGCGGAGCACGCGGAGTCCGCAGAGAAAGTTTGGTTCTGCGGTCTCTGCGAGCTCTGCGGTTGCTTTTTTGTGATGATCAATGCGTAAACTCGACATCTTCAATCACGTCTATCCGGTGCCGTTCTTCGACCTGTTCATGAAGGTCGCGCCGACCTACAAAGACATCGGGAAGCGGATGCGCAATATCCCGATGCTCACCGATCTCGACGTCCGCTTTCGCGTGATGGACGCGTTCGGCGACGACTACCAGCAGGTGTTCTCGCTGCCGACGCCTCCGATCGAGGTGTTTGCGCGGGGGAGCAATATCGCGCTGGATCTCGCCCAAGCGGCGAACGACGGGATGGCGGAGCTCGTGCGGCGCTATCCGGATCGTTTCCCCGGGTTCGTCGCCGCCCTCCCGTTGAGCGATCCAGACGCTGCGGCGCGCGAGCTGCACCGGGCGGTTGACGATCTCGGTGCCCGCGGTTTTCAGCTGACCTCGAACATCGTCGGCAAGCCGATCACTGCACCGGAATTCCTGCCGCTGTTCGAGGCGATGGCCGAGTACGACCTGCCGATCTGGCTGCATCCGTATCGCGGCGCCGATTTCGCGGACTATCAGACCGAGGATCGATCGCAGTTCGAGATCTGGTGGACGTTCGGCTGGCCGTACGACACGAGCGTGGCGATGGCGAGGCTCGTGTTCGCCGGGTATTTCGATCGCTTTCCGAACCTGAAGATCATCGCGCACCACATGGGCGCGATGATTCCGTATTTCGCGGGACGCGTCGGGCCGGGCTGGGATCAGCTCGGCTCGCGAACGTCCGACAAGGATTACTCGGTCGTGTTGAAGTCGCTGGCGAAGCGTCCGCTCGACTACTTCAAGATGTTCTACGCCGACACGGCGCTCTTCGGCGCATACGACGCGACGGTCTGCGGTCTGAAGTTTTTCGGCGCCGATCATGTGCTGTTCGCGTCCGATGCGCCGTTCGATCCGGAGAAGGGCCCGATGTACATCCGCGAGACGGTCGCGATCGTCGATCGACTGGAGATCAGTGCCGCCGAGCGCGAGCGGATCTACTGGCGCAACGCCGCGGCGCTTTTGAAGCTGGCGTGATCTGATTCAGCGATGTCGTGGCGAGTCTCGCTCGGCTACGGCTTTTGTGGCAGCCGTAGCGCGAAGGCTTTAGAGATTGTGAGCAAATCACGTTCAACGCAGAGACCGCGGAGTCCGCAGAGAAGAAAGACCCAAGGATTTCTCGGCGTGCTCTGCGAGCTCTGCGTTCAAACGTCGTGTTTTTCACAGGCTCTTTAGCCGAGCGCACCGACGATCGGTAATATCCGTCGTGGAGCCTGGCGACACGTACGCCTTCCCGGCGGACATGAACCGACAGAGCGCGCTGGCGATGTGGATGGCGCCGACGGTCCACACGTACGTCGCATTAGAAAACGATTCGATTGTCGGCACGTACCTCATCAAGGCGAATCAACCCGGACGCGGATCGCACGTGTCGAACGCCGCGTTCATGGTGTCGCCCTCGGCGCAGGGACGCGGCATCGGCCGTCGGATGGGCGAGCACTGCCTGTCGGAAGCGAGGCGACTGGGATTTCGTGCGATGCAATTCAATCTCGTCGTCGCCACGAACGAGCCGGCCGTCGCGCTCTGGAAGAAGCTCGGCTTCGAGATCATCGGCACGGTGCCGTCGGCGTTCAATCATGGGAAACTCGGCTTCGTCGACGCATACGTGATGTATCGATCGCTCGACGACGCCTGACGCGCAGGAGGACATATGGCTACTTACGTCACGCTCATCCGGTACACCCAGAAGGGCGCGGAATCGATCAAACAACTCCCGGGTCGCTTGGACGCCGCACGCAAGGCCTCGAAGGCGCTCGGAGCGGAGATCAAGCAGATCTATCTCGTCATGGGTCGATACGACGCCGTCGTGATCTCGGAGGCGCCTGACGACGAGACCGCCGCCAAACTGTCATTGGGAACGGCGATGCAAGGGAACGTGCGAACCGAAACGCTCAGAGCGTTTCCGGAGGCGGAGTTTCTGAAGATCGTCGCGTCGCTGCCGTCGTGACGTAACCATGCCCGACATTCTTCAGGATTTTCCAATCAAGGCGTCGCCTGCTCGCGTGTTCCGCATCTCGACGCACTGCTGGGCGATGTATCTTCGGATCCTCCGTCGTCATTTCGAGCACGGCGAATCGGTGCCGTACGAGGATCGCCTCGACGTGTGATAAGCATCACGACCGGGCCGTGCGCTATTTCCAGAACGTCGGCGCCTTCGAACGCGACGCCGCCTCGCGGCGGCCCTGACCAGCCTCCGCCAAGGCTTCGGCGGTCCGCCGTAGCTTCAGCGAAGGCGGAAAGGGCCGCCCTACAGCTGTAGCGCGGGCCTTTCAGGCCCGCGACGCGCCGTGGCAGAATGCCCCACCTGAGGGAGATCATGTTGGCCACCACTCGAATCGCTCTGGCCGTGCTCATCGCCGGCGGCCTTTGTGTCGTCGAAGGATTTCAGCCGGACACATATGACGTGGTGATCGCCGGCGGACGCGTCATCGATCCGGCGTCGGGCCTCGACGAGGTGCGGCACGTCGGGATCAGCGACGGCGTCATTCGCGCGATCAGCGCGCAGCGATTGAACGGACGCACGACGCTCGATGCCTCCGGCCTCGTCGTCGCGCCGGGCTTCATCGATCTCCACCAGCACGCCCAGCGCACGATCAATCCCGCGGTGGACAAACTCAAGGTGATGGACGGCGTCACGACGGCGCTGGAGCTCGAAGTCGGGACCGACGACATCGACCGCTGGTACGACGCGCGCGAGGGCAAATCACTCCTCAACTACGGCGTCAGCATCGGCCACATTCCCACGCGAATGGCGGTGATGAAGGACCCTGGTGATTTTCTGCCGAGCGGACCGGCGGCGCATCGAGCGGCGAGGGCTGGTGAGATCGCCGACATCGCGGGACGGATCGAGCGCGGTCTCAGCCGCGGCGCCGTGGCGGTCGGCTTCGGGTTCGCGTATACGCCGGAAGCCGCGCGCGCGGAGCTCGTCGACGCGTTCAAGGCCGCAGCTCGCGCGGGCGCCTCCGCGCACGTGCACATGCGAGGCGGCGATCCGGTGGCGAGCGCGAACGAGGTGATCGGGATCGCGACCGAAGCCGGCGCGCCGCTGCACATCGTCCACGTCCAGAGCAGCGGCGGCGCGCAGACGGCGCGCGTGCTGTCGGTCGTCAGCGACGCGCGCGGCCGCGGCGTCGACGTGACGACCGAGATGTATCCGTACATCGCCGGGCAGACGCGCATCGAATCGGCGCTGTTCGACGGCTGGGAGTCGTACCCGGACGATCGGTTCAAGAACTATCTCTGGCCCGCGACCGGCGAGCGCCTGACGCGCGAGACCTTCGCGAAGTACCGCAAGATCGGCGGCTCGATCATCATGTTCTCGAACACCGAAGAAGTCGTGCGCGGCGCGGCGGCGCATCCCTTGACGATGATCGCGAGCGACGGCGGTCAGGCGCCGACACATCCGCGGACCGCCGGGACCTATTCGCACGTTCTCGGTCCCTACGTGCGCGACGGCGTCCTGACGTTGACGGACGCGTTGCGGAAGATGACGATCATGCCCGCCCAGCGTCTCGAGCGCCGTGTGCCGTCGATGCAGCGCAAAGGACGCGTGCAGCTCGGCGCCGACGCCGACGTGACGGTCTTCGATCCCCAGCGCATCGCCGATCAGTCGACGTACGAGCAGGCCGCGCGATCGTCGACCGGCATCAAGTACGTTCTTGTCAACGGCGTCGCCGTCGTGCGTGACGGCCGGTTGGTCGAGGGCGTCGCGCCCGGCCGCGCGGTGCGGGCACCTGCGAAGTGATAAGTCTGAAGTCGGAAGTCTGAAGTCGGAAGTCGGAAGTCTGAAGTCTGCGGATCAGACCCGAATTCCGAGCCTCAGACTTCAGACTTCAGACTTCAAAACTTCAGACTTTAGATGATCGTCCTCGTCCTCACCGCGCTCCTCACGATCGTTCCACTCGTCCCGCTGCTCGCGATTCCCGCAGCCGGCGCGATCGCGGTGCTCACGGTCCTCGCGTGGCGCCGCCGCCAACAGGCCGCCGCGTCGCTCGGCTTGTTCTCGGTCACGTGCATCGGTCTCACCGTCGCCGGCGTCGGCCCGCTGCAGGTGCTCTTTCCGATCGCGATTGCGACGTACTTCATCGTCGTGTGGCGCGTGCCGTGGCTGCGGCGCGCGAGCTCGTGGCTGAAATGGGGCGCGCTCGACGCCACCGTCCTGGCGTTTGCGGTGGCGATCGCAACCGTCTCCGGCGTCACGCTCCTCGCGTGGTTCGCCATCACCAGACCCGATCTCTCGGATCTGCTTCGGACGTTCGTGCCGGAGCAGCCGCTATGGGTGCTGGGTCCGGGCGCGATCCTGTTCTCGATGCTGAACGCGGCGATCGAGGAGGCGGCCTATCGCGGCATCCTGCTGTCCGCGCTCGACGCGACGCTCGGGCCGGGCGTGCGTGCCGTGATCCTGCAGGCGCTCGCGTTCGGGACGCTGCACCTCTATGGCGGCCTCCCGCGCGGCGTTGCCGGCGTCGTGCTCGCGTTCGTCTATGGGATCGCGCTCGGCGCGCTGCGCCGCATGGCGGGAGGGCTGTTGGCGCCGTGGATCGCGCACGTGCTGACGGACATCGTCATCTTCAGCGTGGTGATCGCGCTTGCCCGCGCGTGACGAAACCTTACAACACAGTCGTACGATGCATCGCAGGATGATCCTTCCCCGGTCTCGTCGCATGCAACCCCTGTTGAAAGCAAATCACGCCGTTCCGCGATTGGTGCACCAGCGGCCACGATCTACTGAGTGCGGCTGGCCGTTTCCGCGCCATTGCTCCGATGTAGGCTAAATGGAGTCGTGGCGATACGTCGAGCAGCCAAACAATCATTTTTCGAACGAGTTGATCACTTCCGCGTCGTCGAAGGCATCAGCGTGCGAGGCGCGACTGAGAAGGACGTCCTTGAGGATCCCGAATCCGGCGCCCGCTACATCGCAAAGCTCG
>MNEX01000032.1 GCA_001917905.1 Acidobacteria bacterium 13_1_40CM_65_14 | reverse complement strand
CTCTGTCGGCAATCGAGACGCCGTCGATCGTCGCCTTGTTGGCTTTGACGCGCTGATCGAAGCGCACCGAGCTCGGATCGGTCACGAACATGTTCAGCGTGATGCCGGGATCGTCGTGGAGGTTGTCCCGCGGACCGTCGGCTTTCGTGACGCCGAGATCAGTGAGCAGCTTCGCGACCGTGTTGTACGCGTAGTATTCCGGGATGTGCGCGACGATCGGCCTGGCGTTCCACTGCGCGTTCAGCGTGTCGGCGACCGCCTTCATGCCTTCCTGATTCCCCCCACTGTCGCCGATGAAGATGATGGTCTCGAAGCCGTGCATCTTGTAGCTGTGCGCGATGTCGGTGAGCAGCGCTTCGAACGTCGCTTCGTTGAGGCTGATGGTCCCGACCGTCAGCATGTGGCTCGACTGCGGCTCGATCGATCCTTCCGGCACGAACGGCACGATCGGCGCGCAGAGCGCGTTGCCCAGCTTGCGCGCGATGGCGTCGCAGTTCGCGCGCAGCACGTAGTTGTGCTTGCCGAGCGCGAGCCACGGACCGTTGGGCTCGATGCCGCCGGTCGAGACGATCACGGTCCGCTTCCCGGCCTTGAGCGCATCGCGCACGTCCATCCACGTCATCTCTTCCATCCAGACCGTATCGGGGGCCGGAAGCGGATTGGGCGTGTCGATGCAGTTGTACGGGTTGGCGCTGCAGTTGCCGCCGCCCGCGTTGCGCGGGTCAGCCGGCGGCCGCTCGCCGCGGCCGCGTCCCTGTGCCTGCGGCTGTGGCGGCTGCGCGGCAAGCGCGCTGATCAGGCCGAGCGCAAGACCGATCGTGATGATGGCGTGTTTCATAGGTAGAGTCTCCTTGGGCGAATTATGCAACGAGCGGGAGCCATAGCGATTGCGGTGATGATACTCGCGACCGGCACGGTGCACGCACAACACGCGCAAGACGAGCCACCGCCGACGAATCTCTGGTTCCTGCGCGCGGGTTATTCGCCGGGCGTCGTGTTGGCGGCGAGCCCGTTCGTGTCGGGCGACAACGGGGCGCGCGCGATGACCGTCGAGGTCGGCCGCCAGACGGACGGGACGCGCGACTGGCATCGCGTCTACAACTATCCGTCGTACGGCGTCGGGTTCTACGCCGGCCGCTTCAATCACGAGCGCGAGCTCGGGCATCCGTTTGGCGCGTACGGCTTTTTCTCCTGGCCGTTCCCGATATCGGATCGCGTGCACGTAACGACCGACTTCGGCCTCGGCGTGACATGGCACTGGAACGAGTTCGATCCGAAAACGAATCCGACAAACACCACGCTCGGATCCGATGCCGCCTATCACATAGATTGGGGCCTCTACCTCCGCTATCTCGCGAGCCAACGCGCCAGCGTCTTCGCAGGCCTGAACGTCATGCACTGGTCGAACGGCGGCACGAAACGGCCGAATCTCGGGCTGGCGGCGGTGGGACCGAAGGTCGGCGTTCGCTACAACCTCGCGCCGCAAGTCGCGTTGCCGCGCGCGCGGCCCGAGGATCTGCCGCGCTTCGATCCGTCCTGGGAATTCGTCGCCGGCGGCGCGGGCAGCCCGCAGAACGGCACCACGGCATTCAATGCGACGGCAGGTCTCCAACGCCACTTCTACCGGTTTGGCAAAGTCGCCGCCGGTGCGGATGTGACGCGCGACGGCCAGCTCGCGTTGGGCGTCTACGGGGGCTACGAGCACGTCATCGCGCGTTTCAGCGTCCTCGCGCAGTTCGGCAGAACGGTGTGGCGCGAATTCGAGGACCCTGACGTCCCGCGCTTCTATCAGCGATACGGCACGAGGTTTTATTTTTCGGATCATCTCTGGGGCACGTTCGCCGTCCGAACGGTCAGGCTGCGGAAGGCGAGGTTCACGGAATTCGGTCTCGGCTATCGTGCCCGGTGGAACTGAGCGGGCAAAAGAGGAGATGATGTCGCGTCGATGGCGAGCGAGGATTTGAAGGCGCGGTTCACGCCCGAGGCGACGATCGGCCCGTTTTATCCCGGCGCGTTTCTCACACACCTCCCGCAGGATCTCTGGACCGTTGCGCCGCTCGTCGCGCATCACCCGCAGGGACAACCGATTGTGCTGGTGGCGCGGTTCTTCGATTCGTTGAAGCGGCCGGTGCCCAGCCTCGTCGTCGAGCTCTGGCAGGCGAACGCACATGGCCGCTACAGGCATCCGCAGGATCAATCCGCCGCGCCTCTCGATCCGCAGTTCGATGGCTTTGCGCGCGTGCGCACGTCGGACGAAGGCGTGCTGCGGTTCTACACGATCAAACCTGGCGCCCATCCCGTGCGCCGAGAGAGCGCCGAGGTTCGCGCGCCGCACCTGCGCCTCACGATCTTCGCCTCGGGGATCGATCGGTTGATCACGCAGCTGTTCTTTGACGACGAGTCGTCCAATCAATCGGACCCGGTGCTGCAGAGCATTCCGGATCCGCGCGTGCGCGGGCGGCTGATTGCGAGGCGGCGGCGCACCAGCGGCGGCGGCGAAGGCGTGGGCGAATACGAGATCGACGTCGTGCTGCGGGGCGAAGACGAAACGCCGTTCTTCGACGATTGGGACGGATGAACACGCCTGACATCGTCCAGCGGGGCGGTCGCGTGCTGCCCGTCGTCGTCAACGATCGCGAGAGTGAGGCGCGGACGCCGGCGAATCGTCTCTACCGGATTCCCGACGCGGCACGCGATCCGTTCACGCCGTGTCCGCCGGCTCCCTTCATGCGGGCGGGTGAGCACGACCTCACGCGCCTCGCGCCGGGACGGCCGCAGGCGAGCGGCGAGGCGATCGCGATCACCGGCCGGATTCTCGACGAAGATCTCCGGCCGGTCAGGCGCACGCTCGTCGAGGTGTGGGGCGCCAACGCACACGGTCGCTATTCACATGTCATCGACGCGGGTCGCAACGACGCGCCGCTCGATCCGAACTTCTACGGCTTCGGCCGGCTCGTCACCGATGACGACGGCCGGTATCAGCTGCGGACGATCAAGCCGGGCGCGTACATCGCGCGCACGGACATCGGCTGGTGGCGTCCACCGCACGTGCATTTCTCCGTTGTCGGGTCTGGCGTCCGCCTCGTGACGCAGATGTACTTTCCAGACGAGCCGCTGAACGAGAAGGACTTCATCTTCCTCATCGTGCCGGCCGCCGATCGCGATCGCGTCATTGGCCAACCAGCCGCGACTCATGCAGGCGATCGCGCCTTCCGCTTCGACATCGTCATCCGCGGCCGGTTTCAGACGCCACCCGATCTCGACTAGCGTGTTACCTCGTATTAGGGAACGCACAGGGAACGGAGGTTACGGAGGTAACGGATTCACACAGAGAAACGGAGTAACGGAGAAAGAACGGAGCGCTTCGCGGTTTACGTCACGCAGCCGTGGTCCCGCGCACGCCGAAACGAAAAGAGACCGCCGATCGGGTTCGACGCGTGGGCCTGCAAAGCAGGCCCACGCACGCGGCGGAACGTGACCGTGCACGAGTCGCATCGAATCGTCCTGGCGACTCGTGCACGGCCACGTTCCGCCGTGTGACCGGCGCTGCGCGCCGCGCGTCGAACCCGAGGCGCCGTTTCCTCCGTTCCTCCGCTCCTCCATGTTGGCTCTTTTATCAGCGTTTCGGCGGACGCCGGTCCCTTCGTTGACTCCGATGCGCGAAGCGTACGCGGAACTGCCGGGTGTCCGTCTGTGGGACCGCGACAGCGAGGGCCGCGGCAGCCCCGTCGTCTTCCTGCACGCGGCGACGGGAAGCCGCCGCGTCTGGGAGCATCAGGAGGACGTGTTCATCGCGGCCGGCCTCCGCTTCATCGCGTATGACCGGCGCGGATTCGGCCGCACCTCCGTGGATCCGCCAGGCACGCCGCCCGGGACCGGCGCCGACGATTTGCACGGTTTGATGGACCATCTGCGCACCGATCGCTTTCATATGGTAGGTACAGGAGCTGGCGCGTTCATCTGCATCGACTACGCCTTATCATTTCCGTTCTGGCGCTTCTGCTGTTCGCGCAGAGCGCGCACCCGACCGCGCGGCTCATCGCGTCGCATCGTGACGCGTTTGTCGCGCACGACGACGGCACCCGCGTGTGGACGATTGGAAACGACGTCGTGGCGGCGAGCTTCGGCGTGGGCGCCGATGATCTGTTGACGCGTGCAGACGTGATCGATCCACGAACGGGGCGATCGCTGAACATCGCGCACGGTCTCGACACGACCATCACCCTCAACGACACCACCATGACGCTGGGAGGTGGGTCGCACGGTCTCACCTTCGTCGACGCCACCGCCGACACGCTGCCCGCGGGCGTGCGCCTCACGTTCACTTACGCCAGCGCCGCACTGCACACGAAGGTCGTGCGGCATTACGCCTGCTATCCGGGATCGCCGACGATCGAAACGTGGACGCACGTCGAGGTGGCCGATGGTGCGCCGCCGGTCTCGGTCTCCGGCTTGACTGGTTGGCAGCTCACGGTGCCAGCCGGCACCGTCCATTGGATCAACGGTCTTCGCGGCGACGCGCCTGACACCCCCTCGGACGACGCCTTCACGCTCAGACGCAAAGACCTCGGGAGCGACGAGCAGTGGCACATGTATGCGCTTCGCCGTTCGTCGGAGCAGTACGTCCCCTTCATCATGGTTCAGGGCGCGGCGGAAACGTGGTACGGCGGCATTCAGTGGTCGGGCGCCTGGGAGATCATCTGCCGCCGGCACGGCAGCCAGATCGACGTCGCGGTCGAGTTCCCTGAGATCACAACCGTGGTGACGGCCGAGACGCCCCTCGAGATCCCGCACAGTTTCTTCGGCGTTGCGCCGAACGGTCCGAGCGAGGTCGGACACGCGGTGAGAGATTTCATCATCAACGGCGTCCGAGAGGGCCGCCCGTTGACGCCGCTGGTGACGTACAACACGTGGTACGCCTACGGCACGCGCATCGACGAGACGACGGTGCTGAATGAGATGAATCAGACGGCGGCGCTCGGCGTCGAGCTCTTCGTGCTCGACGCTGGTTGGTATCGAGGCGCCGGACGTGACGGCACGTTCGATTTCGAGACCGGCCTTGGCAACTGGCACGAAGATTCGGAGCGGTTTCCGAACGGCTTGCGCGCGCTCGCCGATTTCGCGCGCGACTCCGGTATGAAGTTCGGCCTGTGGATCGAGCCCGCGCGCGTCGATCTCGACACGGTCGGCGCACGTGGCATGGTGGAAGACGCGTGGCTCGCAAGACGCGACGGTCGCAACGTGTCGGAGAAGACGGGGCAGATCTGTTTCGGTACTCGGGCCGGCCGAGAGTGGGTGTTCAATCAGCTCACGCGCCTCATCGACGAGATTCGTCCCGACTATCTGAAGTGGGACAACAACATGTGGATCAATTGCGATCGCAGCGGACACGATCATGGTCCGCTCGACGGCAATCTGGCGCAGGTCCACGGGCTGTACTCGATTCTCGAGACGCTTCGCGATCGCTACCCGTCCCTGCTGATCGAGAACGTGTCGGACGGCGGCAGCCGTCTCGACTTCGGATGGCTGCGCTATTCCGACGCGGCGTGGATCAGCGATCGCACGCAGCCGTCGATCCACGTGCGGCACAATCTGGAAGGGCTCTCGTCGGTGCTGCCGCCCGCGTACCTCTTGTCGTTCGTGGTCGACAGCGACCTCGAGCCGCTGGTCGGCGCGCCCGATGTGCGGGCATACGTGCGCAGCCGCATGCCGGGCGTCCTGGGGTTCTCACATCGTTCTCCGGGATTGCGACCGTCAGTCGGCGGGCCGTTCGTGGCGGCGATCGCGGTGTATCGAGAGATTCGCGACATTCTTGCCAACGCCGATGCCGTCCTCCTGAGCGATCAGGCGGAGTCCGTCACCGAGATTGGATGGGACGTTCTCGAAGAATTGGATAGCACGACGGGCAACGCCGTCCTCTTCGCGTACCAACAGCAGAACGGCGTGCCCCGTCTGCTGATCCATCCGCGCGGGCTCAGGCCTGACGCCGACTATGCGGTGAGCTCGATCGATGCGGGGCCCCTCGACGTCGTGCGCGGCGCGGACCTGATGGCGCAGGGCATCGAGATCGTGCAGGGCGATTCTTCAACGGCCCACATTCTCATCCTCAGAGTCCAGTGACGCCTTCCGGGGCTCGAAGCCGGCACATTCGAGTACCGGCAACGCGGGGTACTTCAGAAACCGCGCGTCGGTAAACGACAGCCGGCACCGGTAGAAGGTCGAACGCGTCGATCGCACGACATCGGCATGGCGGCATTGCGCACACAACCCGACCCGCGGGTCCACGAAGTCGTTGCCAGCCGGCATGGCATCACTATAATTCGCACGTATGCAAAAAACCGCAGTCGGAGTCGTCGCGGCGATCTGCGCCGTGTCGTCGATGTCGGCTCAAGAATGGCGCGCGTACGGCGGCGACCTTCGTCATCAGCATTACTCGCCGCTCAGTCAGATCAATGCCGACAACTTCAACCGCCTCGAAGTCGCCTGGCGGTTCAAGACCGACAGCCTCGGGCCGCGTCCTGAGTACAAGCTCGAAGGCACGCCGCTGATGGTGAACGGCGTGCTGTACACGACCGCTGGTACTCGGCGATCCGTCGTCGCGCTCGACGCGGCGACTGGTGAGCTGCGGTGGGTGCACGCAGAGCGCGAAGGCGCGCGCGCGGCCGCATCACCGCGTCAGTTGTCAGGGCGCGGCGTCGCGTACTGGAGCGATGAGCCGGGAACAAACGACGAACGCATCCTGTACGTCACGACGGGCTATCGCCTCGTCGCGCTCGATGCGGCCACCGGCAGCCGTATTCCGTCCTTCGGCAAAGACGGCGTCGTCGACCTGAAGGAAGGCGCGGTGTTCGGCAAGGGACAGCAGATCGATCTCGTGAACGGAGAGATCGGCATTCACGCCACGCCGGCCGTGACGAGAGATGGTGTCGTCATGATTGGGTCGGCGTTTCTCGAGGGCGGTACGCCGAAGACGCACAACAACACCAAAGGCCTCGTCCGCGGATTCGATGTGCGGACGGGCAAACGATTGTGGACCTTCAACACGATTCCGCGGCCTGGAGAGCTCGGCAACGACACGTGGCTCGACGAATCGTGGGCCGTGACCGGCAACGTCGGCGTGTGGAATCAGATCTCGGTCGACGAGGATCTCGGGCTCGCGTATTTGCCCGTCGAGACGCCGAGCTCGGATTTCTACGGCGGTCTGCGGCCGGGCAACAACCTCTTTGCCGAGAGCATCGTCGCGATCGACTACAAGACCGGCGTGCGCAAGTGGCACTTCCAACTCGTGCACCATCCGATCTGGAACATGGACATCGCGGCGGCGCCGATTCTCGTCGACCTCACCGTCAACGGACAGCCGGTGAAGGCGGTGGCGGTAATGGGCAAACAGGCGATGCTGTATCTGTTCAATCGCGTCACCGGCGAGCCGATTTTTCCGATCGAGGAGCGGCCGGTGCCGCAGTCCGACGTGCCGGGCGAGAAGACGTCGCCGACGCAGCCGTTTCCGACCAAGCCGCCGCCGTACGATCATCAAGGCGTCACGCTCGATAACCTGATCGACTTCACGCCGGAGCTGCGCGCCGAGGCGCTCACGATCGCGGCGCGCTACAAGACCGGACCGATCTTCACGCCGCCGCCGGTCAGCAAGGCCGAAGGTCCGATCGCGGGGTTCCGATCGTCGGGTGGGACGAACTGGCCCGGCGGTTCGTTCGATCCCGAGACACACATCGCGTACATCCCGTCGTTCACGTCGATGCCGATTCTGGGTCTGCTGCCGCCGCCGAACAAAGAGTTCTCGGATCTGCCGTACGTCTCGGCGAACGTGCTCACCGGCGTGCGGTACATCTCTGGTCCTGGTGAGAACGTTGGCGCCGATGCGCCGCCGCGAACCGGTCCAGGCGGTGCGACGGCCACCACGAACGACGGCGCCGTCAACGCGAATGCCTCACCGCAGGGTCTGCCGCTGCTGAAGCCGCCGTACGGGCGAATCTCGGCGATCAATCTCGATCGCGGGGAGATTCTCTGGCAGGTGGCGCACGGCGAGACGCCCGACAGCGTCCGCAATCACCCCGCGCTGAAAGGTCTGAACATCCCGCGGACGGGACAGTCCGGCGCGGTCGGCGCACTGGTCACGAAGACGCTCGTCATCGCCGGCGATCCGCTCGCGACGACCGCGGGCAACCGCCCACGCGGGGCGATGCTGCGCGCGTACGACAAAGCGACGGGGAAAGAAGTCGGCGCGGTGTACATGCCGGCGCAACAATCCGGTACGCCGATGACCTACGCGCTGAACAGCAAGCAGTACATCGTCGTCGCCATCAGCGGCGGGAATTACTCGGGCGAATACCTGGCGTTCAAGTTGCCGTAACGCTCGGCTATAAAGCCTTCGCGCGACGAAGACAGGCGCGAGGTCACGTTCTCAGAAATGTAGCGCGAAGGCTTTACAGCTTGTGAAGAAATACGACGGTGAACGCAGAACTCGCAGAACACGCAGAAAACCGAAGCATTTTTTCTCTGCGGGTTCCGCGGTTTCTGCGTTGTACGTGATTTGTTCACACGCTCTAAAGCCTTCGTGCTCCATTCATGAGCCGAGCGAACGCCAACCCAGCGGGCAGTCGTTGCTAACCAGCGCCGCGAGCGAGAGCGAGCGGTGGCAGGCTGGGGGTGGGGCCCCGCCGCCAGTGAAAAGCGCCTGCGGCCACCCCGAGCCGAGGACGTGGAAATCCGAGGCGAGGGGTCAGCGTAAGGTCGCGCCGGGGGTACAGGGGCCCCGGCGCCAGTGAAAAGCGCCTGCGGCCACCCCGAGCCGAGGACGTGGAAATCCGAGGCGAGGGGTCAGCGTAAGGTCGCGCCGGGGGTGGGGCCCCGGCGCCAGTGAAAAGCGCCTGCGGCCACCCCGAGCCGAGGACGTGGAAATCCGAGGCGAGGGGTCAGCGTAAGGTCGCGCCGGGGGGGCCCCGGCGCCAGTGAAAAAAAGAAGGTGGTTATGAAGCGAATTGTTTTTGGGATCGTCGCCGTCGCGTGCTCGCTCATCGGATTGGTGGCGCAGGGCGGCCCCGATCCGACGTGCAAGATGTGTCCGGCGACCTACATCTCCACCGACGAGATTCAGGCGTACGTCAAGAAGGCGATGGCGGAGAGGCTGACCGATCAGCAGGTCCGCGACGTCGAGATCGGGAAGAGTCACATCGGGATTGGCGTCGTGCACCGTGGCAAGCTCGCGTCGGCGGCGCCGGACTCGGTCGCCGAGCACGATCTCGTCAGCGAGGTGTACCACGTGATTGAAGGATCGGCGACGCTCGTCACCGGCCCCGATCTCATCGGCAAGAAGCGCCGTCCTGCGGATCTCGAGACCGTGCGCTTGTTCAACGGTCCGGGGAACAACTCGGCATCGATTCGCGACGGGGTCGCGCACGAGCTCAAGGTGGGCGATGTGATTGTGATTCCCGCCGGCACCGGACACTGGTTCACCAAGATCGACGACCACATCACGTACCTGATGGTTCGCATCGATCCCGACAAGGTGACACCCGTCAAAGACGAGGCCGCATCGAAGGCGTACCTCGCGAAGCCGGCACGCCAATGAGACGCGCACTCTCCTCGTCTCTCGCGGTCGCGGTCGTGCTCCTCCTCGCGCTGCTCTCAGCGCAGACCCGCACGTCGAAGACGCTCGACATCTACGTCGTCGACGTCGAAGGCGGAAACGCCACGCTCTTTGTCGCGCCATCCGGCGAGTCGGTGCTCATCGACACAGGAAATGGCGGCGCGGCCGGGCCGAGAGATCCCGAGCGGATCATGGCCGCGGTCAAGGACGCGGGGCTCACGCAGATCGATCATCTGATCACCACGCACTGGCACGGCGATCATTTCGGCGGCACCGAGGAGCTCGCGAAGCGGATTCCGATCCGGCATTACATCGATCATGGACCGACCGTGGAGCCGCAGCCGGCGTCCACTGCGTTTCTGCAGAACGTGTATCCGACCCTCTTCGGCGCCGCAAAGCACACGGTGGCGAAGCCCGGCGACAAGATTCCGATCACTGGTCTCGACTGGCGCATCGTGACCTCCGGCGGGCAGGCGATCAAATCGCCGCTGGCCGGAGCGGGCGCGCCCAACAAGTACTGCGCGGCCTACACGCCGAAGCAGCCGGATCCGTCGGAGAACGCGCAGTCGGTCGGCAGCATCATCACGTTCGGCAAGTTTCGCGTCGCACACCTCGGCGACCTGACGTGGAACAAGGAATTCGATCTCATGTGCCCGAACAACCGCGTCGGCACCGTCGATCTCTTCATTGTGTCGCATCACGGCCAGGCGATCTCGAATTCCGAAGTGCTCGTGCACGCGATCAAGTCACGTGTGGCGATCCTCAACAACGGCACGCGCAAAGGCGGC
Organism: Acidobacteria bacterium 13_1_40CM_65_14; assembly: GCA_001917905.1. Lineage (GTDB taxonomy): Bacteria > Acidobacteriota > Vicinamibacteria > Vicinamibacterales > CAVVIG01 > QHWF01. The sequence goes on along the minus strand of MNEX01000032.1, from coordinate 8,434 downwards.
CAGCCCGAGTTCATGAAGATCATCTACTCAGCGCCGGGCCTCGAGGATCTCTGGCAAGTGCATTTCTCGCAGCTCAGCGGGCAGGAGTACACGGTACCCGGAATGTTCATCTCCAACCCCGTCGACGATCAGCCCGCCGCCATGCCGGTTGCTGCGATGCCGGCGCCGTCCGGACCCGGAGCGGCACCCCCGCCCGCCCATAACGGCCGGGCCTACTGGATCAAGGTGTCGGCGAATGCCGATGGATCGTTCTCGGTGACGAACACGCGCAACGGTTTCAGCAAGACGTACTCAGCCGGGAGGTGACCATGAGATCGATGGTGCTTGGCCTACGAAGTAAGATGAGCGCGCCATGAAAAAGCTCTCGATGATGACCTCGCTCGCGATTCTCCTGGTGACGCTGGTGACTGCATCGGCACGTCCTCAGCGGCCGGCCACGGCGCCGCCGACGGCGCCGAGTGGAAAGCCGCCTGACACGGTGATGCTCGAGGAGCTGACCTGGGCCGAGGTGCGCGACCTGATTGCAGGTGGCGTGACGACCGTCATCATCGGCACGGCGGGGACCGAACAGAAGGGCCCGCACATGGTGGACGGCGAGCACAAGTTCGTCATGGAGTATACGGGCGACAAGATCGCGCGCGCGCTCGGCAAGACGCTCGTCGCGCCCGTCGTCACGTACGTTCCGGAAGGCAATTGGGAGAATCCGACCGGTCACATGAGCAAGCCGGGTACGATCACGCTCCCCGACGATCGGTTCGTCGAGCTGCTCGTCAACGCCGGGCGCAGCCTGAAAGCCGGCGGCTTCAAGACGATTCTGTTGATTGGCGAGTCCGGCGGAAACCGCAACGGCATGCGGATGGCCGCCGACAAACTGAACGAGCTGTGGAAGGGCAGCGACGCGCGCGCGTTCTGGGTTGACGACTACTACACGAAGTCGCACGCGGATCAGAACAAGTACGTCACCGAAAAGCTCGGCGTCCCGGCCGACAAGATCGGCGGCCACGCGAACGTCCTCGACACCTCGGAGCTGCTCTTCGTCAACGCGAAGCACATTCGGAAAAACAAGCTGGTCGACGCGTATGAGAACAACGGCGTCAGCGGCGACCCGACGAAGTCGACGCCGGAGCTCGGCAAGGCGTTCCTGCAGATCAAGATCGACAATGCCCTCGCGCAGATCAAAGGGCTGATGGCCGGCACGCTGCAGCGGCAGGCCTCCGAGACGCCGGGCCAGAGCGAAGGTGGAGGACGCGCCGGACGCGGCGGACGGGGCGCCGTGCTGAACGCCGAGCGCCGCACGCTGGAGCCGACGATGAACACCGCGCCGGCGAGCAGAACACCGACGCAGGCGCCGGACACCGTCTTCATCGACGAGATGACGTGGGAAGAAACGCGCGACGCGCTGAAGACGGGGAAGACGACCGTGATCGTGCCGACGGGCGGCACCGAGAAGAACGGCTACCACATGGTCCTCGGCAAACATAACTTCGTGGTCACGCACAACGCGAACCTCATGGCGCGCCGCCTGAAGAACGCGCTCGTCGCGCCGACGATTCAGTATGTGCCTGAGGGGAATCCCGACACGCAGCCGCCGGGCGCGATCTCGCTGCCGTCGCCGGCGTACGACATGTTGCTCGATGCCGCCGCGCGAAGCTTGAAGGTCCATGGCTTCAAGGACATCTTGTTCATCGGCGACAGCGGCGGAAACCAGACGGGTCTAACCAGCGTCGCCGAGAAGTTGAACAAAGAGTGGGAAGGCGGCGACACGAAAGTGTTCGCACTGACCGATTACTACGAGGCGAGCCGCATCTACTATCGCGCGTGGTTGCAGGCGGCGTTCGGCTACGACGAGGAGACCGCAGGCAGCCACGCCGGCATCACCGATACCTCGCAGATGCTGTTCATTCGACCGTCGGGCATTCGAAAGGATCAGATCAAGCCATGGGGCGGACCGCAAGACTCGGGTGTCTCCGGCGATCCAGCCAAAGCGACCGCGGATATCGGCAAGATGGGCGTCGAGTTCAAGGTCAACGCCGGCATCAACCAGTACAAGCTTCTGAAGAATCCTCCTGCGCGCGGACGGGGAGGCCGGCGCGGGAGCGGTCCGGATCGATAGGACGCGGGACGCTACGGCAACTTGGCCGTGACGGCGGCGACGTCCACGGTTTTCGCGACCAAGCCGGCCGCGACCTCGAGCTGGGCCGTTGTGATGCGCTTGTGCACGCCTTCGACCCGTGCAGTACAGCCCCGCATCAATTGCGCGGCGCGCAGCCCGGAGACGACCACGAACTCGAACGCTGAGTATTCGGACGGGCGGTGAACCACGTGTTTGGCCCTCGATGAATGCTTTGGTGAGGGCTGGAGGCCGGAGCGGCCGCAAGGCTCAGGAAAGCGGGACGCTCATTATACCGTGGAACCCTTCATGACTGACGAACGATGGCCAGAGCTCAGGTATGACGCATGGAAGGACACTTACGCGACATTGCACATGTGGACCGAGGTGGTTGGCAAGGTCGCGCTGGCGCTCGCGCCGCCGCTCAACCACTCGTGGGGCGTCGCGTTTCAAATCACGGCACGCGGCCTGATGACGCGTACGCTGGCGCACGGCGCGCGGTCGTTCACGATCGAGTTCGACTTCATCGACCACCGCCTCGTGATTCGCGTGTCGGACGGGACGATGCGGACGCTCGCGCTGGCGCCGCAGTCGGTCGCCGACTTCTACGGCGCGGTCATGGATGTGCTGCGCGAGATGAAGCTGCCCGTGAAGATCTGGCCGATGCCGTCCGAAATCCCGTCGCCGATTCGATTCGACGAGGACACGGTTCACCACGCATACGACCCGGATTACGCCAACCGCGTCTGGCGCATCCTGGTGCAGGTCGAGCGCGTGTTGAACGTCAGTCGCTGTCCGTTTGTCGGGAAATGCAGCCCGGTGCATTTCTTCTGGGGCGGGTTCGATGTCGCCGTCACGCGTTTTTCCGGACGGCTCGCTCCGCCGCGCGAGGGGCCCGCGTTCATGCGCGACGCGTACTCGCACGAAGTCATCAGTCATGGATTCTGGCCCGGCAGCGGTCCAGTGCTCGAGCCGGCGTTTTATGCGTACGCGGTGCCGGAGCCGAGCGGGCTGAAGGAAGCGGCGGTGCAGCCGGCTGAGGCGTATTATCACCGCGAGCTCGGCGAGTTCATCCTGCCGTACGAGGCGGTCCGCGCCGCTGGCGATCCCGATCGCGCGATTCGGCTGTTCGTCGACAGCACCTACGAACGCGCCGCGACGCTTGGGCGCTGGGATCGCGCGGGACTCGAAGCTCAGCCGCTTACAAGCGGCCGGTGAACACGAGCATCGCGATGGTCAACGCGATGAGTCCCAATGTTCCACTTGGGTAGTACGTCCACCGTGTGCTGTACGGCCAGGACGGGAGCGCCGCCAGCGTCAGGACTAGAAGCGCGAACAAAAGCACGAGAAGCATCATTTTCTTGGCCTCCCTGCCGATCGTACGAGCGGACGGCCGCGCGAGTGTGCAATTGCGGTGCCCGGTTGTTGATGGAGCGAGGGTGACTGTGACAGGCTCAGGACATGCCGATTGACGTCGAAGCGAACATGAAGATCCCGCGGCTGACCATCCGGTCCGCCAACCAGCCCGACAAGGTGATTGACAACAGCACGGTTCGATTCATCAAGCGGATACAAGTGCCGGCGATTCCAAAGCCGGGCGCCTCACTCACGCTCACGACCAGCGGCGGTCAGACCTTCGAGAGTACGGTGACGAGAGCCGACTGGCACGAGGAAAAATCGATCTTCATCGTGTCCTGCAACTACGCGAAGCGATCGATCTCGGCCGACGACTACCACGCGCTCGTCAACGACCCGGATTGGACGATGAAGCCGCTGATTTAACGCCCCGTCACTGCTGACTCAGTAACGGCCCGGCCATCACGATGAACGCAAAGGGCGCAAAGCCCGCAAAGAAGCCCCGGTGAAGTTGCGTCTTTGCGGTCATTGCGGCCTTCGCGTTCCATATCGTCCTGGTACTGTTTCAGCGAAGACGCTTCACTAGCGCGGCCGGAGCTTGACGACGCGTTTGGTCCGCGTTTCGGCGACGTAGATCGAGCCGTCTCTCCCGACGGCGATATCGTGCACGGCGTTGAAGACCGGATCGCCTGCCGCACCGAATCCGATGGACGCCACGGTCTTCCAGTCGCGATCGAGCTTCAGCACCCCGTTGGTCGGCGGATCGTAGTCGGCGCGGCGGACGCCGACGTACAACGCGCCGCCGGCATCGACAGCCACGGCAAACACGCGACCCGTGTCGCGCGCGCCGAGCCATTGCCGCTTGAACGCGCCCTGCCGATCGAAGACCTGAATTCGCGAGTTTTCGCGATCCGCGACGAGCACGTCGCCATCGGGCGCGAACGCGAGCCCGTGCGGGTTGCTGAACTGCGCGTCGCCGCTGCCTTTTTTGCCCCACTCGCGCAGGAACACGCCGTTCCGATCGAAGAGGGCGACGCGGCTGTTGACGTATCCATCCGACACGTAGAACGAGCCGTCCTTGCGGATGGCGATGTCGGTCGGCTGATTGAAATGCGTTGCGTCCCAGCCGCCGACGCGCGGTTGGCCGAGCGTCATCAGCCGACGTCCGTCGTGCGAGTACTTGAGCACCTGCTGCAGCCCGACGTCGGTCAGCCAGATGTTGTTCTGATCGTCCACGGTGATGCCGTGAGGTACGAGAAACGTCTTCGCGCCCCACGAGGCGATCAGCTTGCCCGTCTCGGCATCGATCTCGAGGACCGCCGGATCCTCGAGCACTTCGGTGGCGCTCGGCTCGAACCCGCGGCCGGGCCGGTGGAAGACGAAGACGTGACCCTGCGCGTCGACGTCGACGCCCGCCACTTCTCCCAACTGAACGCCCGAGGAAAGCTTTGGCCAGTCCTTGACTTCTTCATAGCCCGCGGCTGGAGCGGCGGCGCGACTTGAGGTCGTGAGAGCGCCCGTACTGACCGCGAGCAGTCCGACAACGGCCGACGAGAGGAGGAATCTCATAGCGTGCTGGTCGAATAGGATATCCGCATATGAATCCCATTCTTCGCGATTTGTACGGTCACCAGGAGTGGGCGGACGCGGAGCTGTGGAAGGCGATCGCCGCGCATACACCGGCGCGCGACGACAAGGCGATCCGCGACCGCCTGCATCACATCCACTCCGTCCAGCGCTATTTCATATGGGCGGCCGGCGACCGCGCCGTTCAGCCGGTGATCACGAAACCGGACGACTTTGCCTCGCTCGACGACCTGCGCGCGTACGCGCGCGAGTCGCACGATCAGATCCGTCGGTTCTTCGCATCGGCCGGCGAGGCGCGGTTCGACGATCGGATGGCGATCCCCTGGGTCAAGGATCCGCCGCTGACGATCAGCGTCACCGAAGCGCTGACGCAGGCGGCGATGCACAGCCAGTGGCATCGCGGTCAAAACGCGACGCGGCTGCGCGAGCTGGGTGGACTACCGCCGACGACCGATCTGATCGTGTGGTACTGGAAAGGAAAGCCGCAGCCGAACTGGTGACTGAGCGCGGATGGCGCTCAGTCTTCGGATCTCGTCGTGTGTGAGCGCGTGCGCGCCGCTTCGAGAAGCTCGCGCTCCGCTTGCAGCCAGTCGTCGACCTCGTGACCGTCCTCGCCGCCGCGCTCGAGAAACAGCTCGTAGGCGCGGCGCGCGATCGCTTCGGTCAGCGGGTCGCGACGAGGGGGCTGCGAATCGCTCCGGCGTCGTAAGGGCATAGATCACTCGCTCAACAGGTCTTTGCGGCCTTTGCGTTCGGCCGGTCTCATCCAGCATGCGTTGCGGGGGTCGCCCGAGAGACAGCAACGGCGCTGCCGTCGAATTCGCGAGTGAATCGCGGTCGACCTGCCATCGGAATCGGACAGCGAGTGCAGTGTGAGGAGGCCGCTCAGATCTGAGCGGGCGCACTCAGCGGCGTGAGCTCTTGCAAGCTGCTCGTGTCGACGACCAGGTACCGAACGCTCCAGGTTCGTTCGTCGATGAGAAGGTCGTCGACGTGGCCGATCTCGCCATCGGTCGCGAGGATGTGAACGCCGCGCATCTTGCTGGTTGTGTGAAGCATGGTGGCCTCCGGATGAGTGTAGACTTCCCGCCGTGATCATCTCGCTCATCAACATGACCAACGGGGCCGTGTCGGATGAGTTGCTCCAGTCCGCGATTCGCGCAGTCAATCGCCAGATCGCCGAAGATTTCGCGCCGTACTGGGGATTTGGCGCGCACGTGCGTCTGGAAGGCAAGACGGGACGCAAGCGCGCCGACGTCGACCCGGCGGACATGCGCGGCGACGCGATTCTGTATCTGCGAAAGAACACCGACCTGTCCGACGCCGAGGGCTATCACGATCGCCACTACTTGGGCATCCCGTACGGCTTCGTGTTTCTCGACTTGAGCGCCGCGCTCGGCGAGGACTGGAGCGTCACGTTTTCGCACGAAGCGCTGGAGTTGACCGCCGATCCCGAGGCGAACCTCCTGGTGCGCGGCCCGCATCCGGTCGAGCGGCAACGGTCGGTGTTTCATTGGTTCGAGCTGTGCGACGCGGTGCAGGAAGAGACGTACAAGAATAATGTGCGGCCATCAACGTCGTTCGCTCTTCAGTGTCAAGGGATGGTCAGAAGGGGCTATAGTGTCGCGTATCACAGGATGTTGATGACGCGGAGGCGGATGTGCATCAAGAAGTGAGGTTTCGACCAACGAGACCAGCGGCAACGGCCGGTGTGTTGGGCGTCTTCGTTGCCTCGCTCATGACGCTCTTGAACGCGCAGGCGCCGGCTCAGCCGACTGGCCGATCTGCGGTGACATTCGCGAACGATATTCAGCCCATTTTGGAGAGCAACTGCTGGTCGTGTCATGGCGATACGATGCGGATGTCGAAGCTCGACTTGCGCACGCGCGAAGCCGCGATGACCGGCGGCGCCAACGGTGCCGTGTTGATGCCGGGAAATGCCGAACAGAGCCGCCTGTATCGCCGGATCGCGGGCCTCGAAAAACCGGCCATGCCGATGGATGGCACGCCGCTGACGCCCGCGCAGGTTGCCCTCGTCAAAGCATGGATCGATCAGGGCGCCATGTGGGATGTCGCGACGACGTCGGAAGTGAAGAGGCCTGCGACCAGTGCGCTGGCGGCGCTAGAGCGGATGGAGATCACGCCCGAACAGCGGAACTACTGGGCCTTCAAATTGCCGGTGCAGGCACCGGTCCCGTCACACCCGATTTTCGAGAATCCTGTCGATCGATTCGTGGAAGCCATGCGTCAGAAAAAAGGACTCACGAAGGCGCCGCGCGCCGATCGCCTGACGCTGGTACGACGCGCGTACCTCGACCTGCTGGGCCTGCCGCCGACCCGGGCGGAAGTCGCCGAGTTCATGGCTGACACGTCACCGTCCGCGTGGCCGCATCTCATCGACAAGCTCCTCGCCTCGCCGCACTACGGCGAACGCTACGGTCGCCACTGGCTGGATGCGGCGCGCTATGCCGACACGGCCGGCTACGAGTTCGACACCGATCGGACCAACGCGTGGCGCTATCGCGACTATGTGATCCGTTCGTTCAACGACGATAAGCCGTACAGCGTCTTCTTGCGGGAACAGATCGCCGGCGACGAACTGGACTGGAAGACGCAGGACACCCTCATCGCCACGGGGTTCCTGCGCGCCGGACCGCGGGTCCTGTTTCGCGAGAAAGACAATCCTGAGCGCCGCTATGACTATCTGGACGATATCGTGTCGACGATCGGCCGAGGCGTGCTGGGGCTGACCGTCGGTTGCGCGAGGTGTCATAACCACAAGTTCGATCCGATCTCACAAAGGGACTACTACACGCTGGTGACCGACGTGTTCGGGTACGTCGAGGTAGACGTGCCTCTGGCACCGCGCGCCGAAGCCGAGGCCTACACGAAGGCGAGCGCAGAGATCGACGCCAAGCGGCAGGTGTTGCAGGACGCAGTCAAGCAGATCGAACAACCCTACCGCACGAAGTTACAGATGGATCACATCAGAAAGGAGTTTCCCGAGAACGTTCAGAGGGCGGTCTTCAAACAGGAAGCCGAGCGCACGCCGGGCGAACAACTGCTGGCCGCCCAGGTGCTGTCGGGCGGCGGTGTCCGTCAGGCCGATCTCGACAAGGTGATGACGCCGGAAGATCTCGCGCGAAGGAAGCCGCTGAGCGAGCAGATCGCCGCGCTGGAGAAGCAGCGGCCGACGCCGTTGCCGCTGGCCGAGGTCGCGACGGATGGCGACTACCGGTTCGCGCCGAATGGCAAAGGCGACGATGTGGTGAGTTGTCCGAAGTGCCGGCTTCCGCCGGCGGACAAGCCGAATGGGCACTGGTTGCCAGTTGACGGCGAAAAATACGAAGCGCCGCCCTCCCATTTCCTGATCAAGGGCGA
>MNEX01000025.1 GCA_001917905.1 Acidobacteria bacterium 13_1_40CM_65_14 | reverse complement strand
AATATCATTGCGTTCGGCGCACATCCGGACGACTGCGATCAGCGCGCGGGCGGCACCGCGGCGAAGTACGCGGCGCTCGGCCACCGCGTGCGATTCGTCTCGGTCACCAACGGCGACGCCGGCCACCAGACCGAGGGCGGTGGCGCGCTGGCAGCGCGCCGGCGCGCCGAAGCCCAGGAAGCGGGACGCCGAATCGGCATCGACTACGTCGTGCTCGACAATCATGATGGCGAGCTGCTGCCGTCGCTGGCCGTGCGTGAGCAGATCATCCGCCAGATTCGGCAGTGGAACGCCGACCTCGTCCTGGCACCGCGGCCGAACGATTATCACCCCGACCATCGCTACACCGGAATACTCGTGCAGGACGCCGCCTATATGGTCGTCGTCCCGAACGTCACGCCGGACACGCCTGCGCTGCGGAAGAATCCGGTCTTCATGTACTTCGAAGACGGGTTCCAGAAGCCGCAGGCTTTCGCTCCCGACATCGCCGTGTCGATAGACGAGGTGATCGAAAAGAAGATCGACATGCTGGACGCGCACGTCTCGCAGATGTACGAGTGGCTGCCGTGGGTCGACGGCACCTTGGAGAGCGTGCCGAAGGACCCCACCGGCCGCAGGCGTTGGCTCCGGGAGACGCGCGCCGGTCAGCCTACGGCGGCCGTCAAGGCCGTGCTCGCCAAATGGTACGGGGCGGAGAAAGGGAACGCGGTGCGCTATGCCGAAGCCTTCGAGATCTGCGAGTACGGCACCCGTCCCGATCAGGCGATGATCCGGAAGCTGTTTCCGTTCCTGCCGAAATGAACTTGGAACTTAGAACTCAAAACTTAGAACTCTGAGCTTCTCAGTTCTGAGTTCTAAGAGCGCCTTGCAGAATTGAGCTCTTCACCACGGAGGACACAGAGGACGCGGAGGAAAAATCCCGTTTTGAACAGGTTTGAACCTCCTATCCTCCGTGTCCCCCGTGGTGGCGAGGTAATTTTGAAACGCACTCTACGTTCTAAGTTACTGAAAGAGTAGCTCGCCGAACCGCTCATACTCGTGGAAACTGTTGCCGACTCGCGCCCACTCCCACTGCGTGCGTCTCCCCTCGTCGTGGTCCATGCGGTAGAAGTTGGCCCGCCACTTCGTACCCGGCTTGGGCGGAACGTTCTGCAAGGGTCGCAGCAGCTGGTACGGAATGAAGAACTCCGCGCGCCATCCCTGAATCGCCGCCTGCGATTGCTTCGGTCCCCCGATGATGCTGGTGGCTTTGCGCGTCAGACGGTCGCGCTCGTAGTGCCACGGCCGCCAGCCCAGGAACTGTCCGCCGAAATTGGGAATGAGGATCGGGAGCTCGCGATTGAGCGGCGAGATCTCGTACTCGAAGTACGCGGGGTAGCGCTCGTCCGTCCAGAGGAACACCTCGAACACATCCTCGTTCCACAGATCCATGAAGTCCTCGTTCATGGTGGCTGTCAGTTTCCGGTCCGTGCCGTCCATCAGAAAATACAGGCCGGTGTTCGAGTAGAGCATCTTGAATCGCGATTCGTACGGGTGGCCCTCCGGTTGGCGCCGGCGGAGCGTCACCCACTCGGCCCGCTGCCAGCTGGCATGATCGCCCGTGCCCGTGACCTCGAAGTCGTCGGCGGGCCTGACCGACAATCGCGGTCGCTCCTCGGCCTGGGCATGCACATCCACGTGATCGCGAATCGCCATCGCCAATGTCGCCGCCAGGGCGAACCCAGTCGCGCCAAGGAAGAGGGCTACGCGCCGGGTCATGTGTCCTCCTGTGAGAATACGATGTTCAATCCGATCTGACAATTCACCGTTGTATACTGCGCGGTACTCAGCGATCACGTTCGGCGCCCTCACCGTCCATTGGCCCATCGGCTGCTTCAATCGACCCTGGACGGCGTGGAGCTTTGACGACGCGCTGGCGCAGATCAAAGCGGCAGGCTACGAGACCGTCGGGCTCCTCACGCGCACGAACGACGAGCCGTTCATCGGCGCTGACGCGACGCCGGCATACCTGGCCAGGCTGAAACAGCGGCTCGCCCGCAGCGGGTTGAAGGCGAACATGGGCGCGCTGCGCACGCGGCACGACATTCCGCTGGACGAATCGATCAAGGAAACTCGGAAGCAGATCGAGCATGCCGGCACGCTCGCGCTAACCTATCTCCTCACGTTCGGTGTCGACAAGCCGGAAGAGTACGCGCACTACTACAAGGTGATGAGCGATGCGGCGGCTTACGCGCAGGAGCGCAGGATCAAGCTGGTGATGAAGCCGCACGGCGGCAGCAGCGGCGCCGCGGACGAAATCCTGACGGTCATGAAGGCGGTCCGGCATCCCAACTTCAAGATCTGGTATGACGCGGGCAACATCATTTACTACACAGGTAAAGATCCCATTGAAGAACTGAAACCAGTCGCGCAACACGTCACCGGCTTCTGCGCGAAGGACTGCGGGGCGGTCAAAGGCGACGTGATGATTCAGTTCGGCACGGGGAAGGTGGACTTCGCAGGTGTCTTCCGCACGCTGAACGCCGCCGGATTCGACGGACCGATCATGGTCGAGTGCTGCAAGGTCGGCGCAACCGCGGAAGAGACGATGGCGAATGCGCGGGCCAATCGAACGTTCATCGAACACGTGCTGGCTCGGCTGTAAGAACTGGTTGCGAAATCACCGCCGCAGCCTCTCCACCACTGAGGACACGGAGGACGGGAGGTTCAAACCTGAAGAAAAGTACATTCCTCTGTGTCCCCCGTGTCCCCCGTGGTGGCGAGTCGTAATTCTGCAACGCGCTTCAAAACTCCCGTGTCATTTTCCGCGTAGGTTCGCGACAGGTCCATCGACTCCATTCGGCAACTGCTCGTTCGCGAGCTGCTCGTCGTCCCGCACCGCCTGTTTCAGCCGCAGGAGCTCGCCCTTCAGCGTCGCCGTCAGGTTCTCCTGCCCGGGTTGGCCGTAAAGATTGTGAAGCTCGAACGGGTCGTTCACCAGATCGAACAGCTCCCATTGATCCTTTTTCCAGAAATAAATCAGCTTGTGCGTACGAGTGCGGACGCCGTAGTGCGCGCGGGTGTTGTGGTCGCCCGGATCGTGGTAGTAGCGGTAGTACATAGACGTGCGCCAGTCGGCCGGTGTCCGGCCACGCAAGATCGGCAACAGACTGCGGCCCTGGATGTCGGCGGGCACGGGCATCCCCGCCACGTCGAGGAATGTCGGCGCGAAATCCACGTTCAGGGCGATGGCGTCGCTTCGGGTTCCGGCTTTGATGGCTGCGGGCCAGCGGACAAGGAACGGCATCCGCAGCGATTCTTCGTACATGAAGCGTTTGTCGAACAAGCCGTGGTCGCCAAGGAAGAAGCCCTGGTCGCTCGTGTAGATGACGATCGTGTTCTTCGCGAGCGCGTTGCGGTCGAGGAAATCGAGCACGCGGCCCACGCTGTCGTCGACGGATTGGACTGTCGCCAGATAGTCCTGCATGAGGCGCTGGTACTTCCATCGCGTCAACGCTTCCCCGGTGAGTGTGACGGCCTGACCATTGCGAGTCGTCGTCACGGTGTCGGGCTTCGTCGCCAGCCACGCGGTGAGCGCCGCGGCCTCGAGACCGGCTGGCGGCTGAAGCTTGAGATCGCGGCGCGTGAGATCGGCCGCGACCCGCTGCTGGTTTTCGTGAAGGGCGTCCGTTCGCGTCTCGTAGGAGTCCCAGAACGTCTCCGGCTCCGGGATCCATCGATCGGTGAACCGCGCCCCGTGAGCGGCGTCGGGTTCCCACGGCCGGTGCGGCGCTTTGTGATGCATCATCAAAAAGAACGGTTTGTTCCGCGGCCGGTTCTTCATGAAGTCGAGAGCCAGGTCGGTGATCACGTCGGTCACGTACCGACCGGTGTAGGTTTTCTCGCCGCTTGCGGTGTACAGGATTGGATTCACGTAGGCGCCCTGCCCAGGCAGGATTTCCCAGTGATCGAAACCGACAGGATCGCTTCCAAGATGCCACTTCCCGATCATGCCCGTGTAGTAGCCGCCGGCGTGAAGCAGTCGAGCCACGGTCGTGCGCGAGCTGTCGAAGCGGTTGAACATCGTCACGCCGTTGACGTGCGAGTACTGCCCCGTGAGGATCGCGGCGCGGCTCGGCGTGCAGATCGAGTTGGTCGCGAACACGCTCGTGAGGATCATTCCCCCACGTGCCAGGCGGTCAAGGTTCGGTGTCTGGTTCACGCGCGACCCGTACGCGCCAATCGCGTGCGCCGCATGATCGTCGGACATGATGAAGACAATGTTCGGATGGTCGTCGTCCCGAGCCGTCGCCACGTTGACGACGGACAGGATGATCGCTAGACAGATCGCGCGCATGGGCGGATGCTAGCATGGTCGTTGAAGTCAGGGTCTCGCTGCTGAATCAGAGCGTCTTCGTCGCTCGAGTCCACGATCGTGAGCGCGATGAGCAGCGCCTCGGCGAGCGGCGCTTGCGATCTGCACGGTTCGTATGCGCTGCGTCGCGAAAATCGTGGTGACACTTGCCCCGGCGGAAAGCTTTGACAGCTTGATCGATCGTCCGATTCCCTCGCTCGACAGGTCGGTATCCACGGAGTCGTCGGCGCGCTTCGCGTGCCGAACGATGAACATCGCTTCCTGAGCGTGGGCCGGAGCAATCCTTGTCTCTCAACAGAGCAGTTGCTCGGCACACGTTTCTGCCAAGGCGCGTGCCGAAACGGAACACGCGCCGACGGTCCCACGTTCGCCGAATCTTGCCTAACACACTCTCCAGGAGCCAGTTGTGCCGCGAGCCAAAGGTGGTCCTAGCATTGCTCCGGGAGGCCCAGTGGATCGACTTGTCGAACTCGCGCCGAAGTCCGCCTGAATGCGGACGCTTCCTCGTCGTTCAGGCGTAGTCCTCTTTGCTTCGATAGCGATCGGGGCGGGAACGCTCCTTGGGCTCGCGGGCTGGCCGCAGCCCAATCGGACCCTTGAATTCTCCACTCTGATCCTGGCAGCGATTCTGACGTCAGCCCTCGCGATGCCGCGGCCAACCACGAAGGACTGGGCCACGATGCCGCCCTCCTTCATCATCGACTTCGTCTCGCTGCTGCTGCTCGGTCCTCATGCGACGACGCTCGTCGCAACGGCCGGGACGGTCACCAACGGGCTCACCGATTCGGATCGCTCACAGCCGATCCGCCGAACCGTCTTGAACATGGCCATCGTGATCGTGGCCATACAGGCGTCGGGCTACGCGTACGCGGCGCTCACCGCCGCGACGGACCTCTTCACCGTGTGGCCGGGAGAGGGCCTGCCAATTGCGGCTGCGGTCATCGCGTATTGCTTCGTCAAGAGCGTTTCGGTGGAGATCATTCTGCCGCTCGTGACGAGACAGCCGATCAATCGATCGTGGCCGAAGAATCTTCTCCGCGGCTGTCCGACCTACGTCATCGGCGCCAGCGTTGCTGTGGGGCTCGTTGAAGTCATCGACCGCCACGCGTGGGAAATCTTGCCGGTGGCAGCCGTACCACTGTATTTCGGCTACTGCGCGTACTGCGCTCACGCGAACCGCGTCGACGAAGACCGCCGCCGTCGCGACGTCATTGACTCCGTGGATCAAGGGATATCGGTTCTCGACGGCAGCGGCCGGGTCACGCTCTGGAACGACGCTCTCGAACGCATTCTGAGCTGTCCCCGCGAACGAGCGCTGGGTCGTTCAGTTGTTGCTGCGGTGCCAGTCCTGGGTAAGACCGAGCTCCCGCGAGCGATCGACGATGCGTTGACAAATCGCAGCCCGCGGACGCTGGCGGCTCTCGGACTGCCTTCCACTGCGGGTGCGCAGATTCTGCAGGTCAGAGTCCTCCCCGTTGTCGGTGGCGTGACGCTGCTCTGGCATGACGTCACAGAGCGAACCCGAGCGGAACACACACTCAAGCGAAGCGAAGAGCGGCTCGCACTCGCGGCGGAAGGCGCGAATGACGGGTTGTGGGAATGGGATCTTCGGAGCAAGGAGGTCTACTTCTCAGGCCGATGGAGGGCGATGATTGGCCTGCCCGCGCATGCCGGCATCGGTCGTCCCGAGGAATGGATGGACCGTGTCCATGCCGACGACATCGCTCCGCTCAAGGAGGCGCTCGAGGCGCATCTCTCCGGCCAAACGGATCACTTTCAGCACGAGCATCGGATCCGCCACGAGGACGGCACGTACCGGCGGTTCCTGTGCCGCGGTGTCGCCGTTCGAGCCGCAGGTCGGCGCTCGACCCGTATCGCCGGATCACTGACCGATACGACGGCCCGAGCGGTCGGACAAGAGCCGCTCCCTAACGCCGGATTCCTCGATCCGCTGACCGGGCTTTGCAACCGCGCGGTCTTCGTGGAAGGGCTCGGACGCCGGCTCGACGAGCTCAAAGCACGTCGCAGCGACAGCCAATTCGCCGCGCTGTATCTCGACCTCGACCGCTTCAAGGTCGTCAACGACAGTCTCGGCCACATGGTGGGCGACGAATTGCTCACGGCGGTGTCGCGTCGCCTCGAATCGTGTCTCCGGCAGGGAGACGCGCTCGCCAGGCTGGGCGGAGACGAATTCGCGATTCTCCTGAACGGGCTCGGCGACGAGGCGCAGGCCAACGCCATCGCGTTCCGCATTCAGGCGACGCTGAGCGCGCCGTTTTCAATCGGCGGGCGGGAAGTCTTCACCTCCGCGAGCATCGGCATCGCCTTCGGCCGCGCGCAGTACAACAACCCTGACGAGATCATGCGCGATGCCGACACCGCCATGTATCACGCGAAGTCGCGCGGCAAGGCGCGCCACGAGCTGTTCGATGCCGACATGCACGCGCGCACGCTCGACCGGCTCGGCCTCGAGAACGATCTGCGCCACGCCGTCAACCACAACGACTTCGAGGTGCACTATCAGCCGATCGTATTGCTGGCCTCGGGGCGGTGCGTCGGATTCGAATCCCTGATCCGATGGACTCGCAACGGTGAGGCGATCTCACCGGCCACGTTCATCCCGATGGCCGAGGAACTTGGGCTCATCGAGCCGCTGGGCACGTGGGTGCTCCAGCAGGCCTGCTCCACGTTCGCGGACTGGCGGCGACGCCTGCCTGACAGCGGTCTCGACTACATCACGGTCAACGTGTCCAGCCGGCAGCTCACGCAACAGAATTTCCTCTCCATCGTCGAGGACGCCGTTCATCACTCGGGATTGAAGCCGTGCGACCTGCGTCTCGAAATCACTGAGACCGCGTTGATGGACAGCCCGGCCGTGGCCGCGAAACTGCTCCAAGAGCTGCGCGCGTTCGGCGTGAAAATCTATCTGGACGATTTCGGGACGGGCTATTCATCGCTGAGTCACCTGCACAAGCTGCCAGTTGACGCGCTGAAGATCGACCGCTCGTTCGTGAAAAGCCTCTCGCTTCCCGATCGCCCGGCGATTGTCGAGAGTATCCTGGCGCTGGCTCGAACGCTCAACACCAGCGTGGTCGCCGAAGGAATCGAGACCGATCCGCCGAGGAAATCCTGGTCGCCAACGAACCGCTCGGCCCGAAGCAAGTCCAGCCATCGGACCCCGTCGCCGCGTAAGGGAACGAGCCTGCGTTGTACCACTCGTCAGCACCCTTCGAGTGGCCGGAGCACGTCCCCGTGCGACGCGTCGCCGTCCAAGACTCGACGCCGCGCCTGACGGACGAGGTCTGTGATCTCCCACGCGCCTGACGAGCACACTCCGCCTTTGACGCCGACCCAGCTCTGTTCTGGACGTCGCTCGAAGCGCTTGGCGCAAGCGCGTGAATTTTGCGGACGATCGATTTAATTAACGCGCGAGATGTGGCCAGATTGGCGTGCTCGGCAGGACTCGAACCCGCGCCCCTGGCCCGCCACCGCCCTCGTTCCGCAGATTCCTCAACACTCCGCGACTACGCATTACCAATCCCGTCCAGGAATCTGACGCTGGCTGATCCGGTTGACCGGGGCATTTGGGCGATTGAACATCGCGCGTGACCTCCGCCCGTTCTTCTCTGGCGCGATGATCGTGGTTCAATGATGGCGTGTGTGTGATACGGTGAGGCCCTTCACGCAATTCTTCACAGCGTTCTTGCTTTGAGGAGACATCATGACAGGCAGCGCGTTCCTGCTCCTCGCCGCCGCCGCTGCAACACCGTGCGAGAGTCTGACAACCCTGAAGCTCGCCGATGCCACCGTTACCAGCGCGGTGGTTGTGCCCGAAGGTCCGCCTCCTGCGCGCGGAGCAGGGCCAGGCGGTGCACGCGGCGTCCAGGGTGGAGCCCCCCCAGTGGCACAACAACCCGCGCGAGGCGGCGCGCCGCCGGCGAACATTCCGGCCCACTGCCGCGTGCAGGTGACGCTCAAGCCGACCTCCGACTCCTTGATCAAGATGGAGCTATGGTTGCCCACTCAGGACTGGAACGGAAAGTTCATGGGCGTCGGGAATGGTGGCTTCGCGGGATCCATCCAGGGCTTGACGAATGAAATGCCCCCCGCGCTGCGCCTCGGATATGCCACCGCCGGCACCGACACCGGCCACCAGGAGCAAGGCGGCGACTGGGCCATCGGCCACCCCGAAAAGATGATCGACTTCGGCTACCGCGCCACGCATGAGATGACGCTGAAGGCGAAACAGATCGTCAAGACCTTCTACGATCGGAGCCCGAAATACTCTTATTTCAAGGGATGCTCCACGGGCGGGCGCATGGCGCTGATGGAGGCCCAGAGATATCCCGACGACTACGACGGGATCATTGCCGGTTCTCTCGCGAACCGTCACATTCACATGTGGACCGCCGGCGTTGCGCGAAGCATCGAGCTGTCACGTCGTCCGGAAGGCAGCCTCACCGCGGAGAAAGCGGCGCTCGTGAATCAGATGGTCACGAGCACGTGCGACACGCTCAAGGAGGGATTCCTCAACGATCCGCGCCAGTGCAACGTGGACTTCTCGACGCTGCTCTGTCCCGCAGGTAAAGACGACGCAACGTGCCTGACGTCGGCGCAAATGAAAACCGTCGATACCTTCTATGGCGGCGTGAAGAACGCAAGAGGCGCGTTGATCTTTTCGGGGCAAGCGCTCGGTAATCCCATCGCGGCTGTTCGCGGGACGAATCAGGCGCCGGGCGGCGTGTTCGACATTGTCCGCATCGCATTCAACGATCCGAACCTTGATTGGCACGCCTTCGATCTCGACAGAGACATGCCGCGCATCGACAAGGCGGTCGGCTATGTCGATGCTGTGAATCCGGATCTCGGCGCGTTCAAGAAGCGCGGAGGCAAACTGCTGCTCACGCATGGATGGGCCGACACCGGCATCACCCCCAAAACAACGATTTGGTACTACGACTCCGTGCTTGACAAGATGGGCACGAGTCAGAGCGACTGGATGCGTCTGTTCATGGCGCCTGGCATGGGCCATTGCGGCGGCGGTCCCGGCGTCAACACGTTCGACTCCATCGGCACGCTGGAGAAATGGGTCGAACAGGGAATTGCTCCGGATCAGATGATGGGAACCGGAGCGCAGGGTCTCGCTCGTCCGCTGTGCCCCTATCCGCAATACGCGGAATACAAAGGCACCGGCGACTTGAAAGGTGCGGCCAACTGGGCCTGCACGGTGCCTGCTCCGAAGACCAAAGGAAAGTAAGGCTCGCGCACGTTGCTCACGATCAGCGCCCGCCTCGCCTGTGCAATTGGGGCGAACATCACCGCTGCGTCTTATGCCCCGAGCTCGGCTTGCTATCGTCTACCCTTCGCGACTAGTCCAACAACCCGAACACAGAAAGGCCTGTCGCACGGCGGAGGTGATCGGCGCGGATCGGGTTCTGCCGGCGACCGCCGCGCCCAGTTCCATTCAAGGCGAACCGCCTAACAATGGAGCCGGCCCGGTTCTCTCGTGTCGCCATGGCGCGCGGCTCATTGGGGCGTTAGGTCCTCATAACGCCGCACTGTTTACCAGCGTCCGCGGGCGCGCGTCCACTGCGTCAGTCAGCTGCATGCCGTTGCACCGATCGCCGCCTCACCAACTACTGCACGGCGTCGCTCGAGCCGACAGACGGGAGGCGCCCCTCAACACGAGAGCACCGTGACCGACTACTACGAGACGATGCAGATCAGCGCCAACGCGGAGCCCGAGACGATTCACCGCGTGTATCGGCTGCTCGCGCAGCGCTTCCACCCGGACAACACGGAGACCGGCCACGCGCCGCGCTTCCGCGAGCTCACTGAAGCCTATGAGGTGCTGAGCGATCCCGAGCGGCGCGCGCAGTACGATGCCGTGCACCAGCACTACTGGCGCGAGCGCTGGAAGATGATCGACGGATCGAGCGGCGACGTCGACGTGCGCAGCGAACAGATCGCTCGGCTGACGTTGCTCGAGCTGCTCTACACGCGCCGCCGGACCGAGCCGCAGCAGCCCGCAATGTCGGTGCTCGACATGGAGGCGCTGATCGGCCGGCCGCGCGAGCACCTCGAGTTCTCGATCTGGTACCTCACGCAGAAGCGGTTCGTCCAGCGTGGCGATGATTCGGCACTGACGATCACCGCCGAGGGCGTCGAGTACCTGGAGAACAACATCGACGGCATCACGCAGACCCGCCTGCTCCACGCGCACAACGACTGAGCCGGCGCGGCTTCGCGCTTCGAGTGCGGACACCCTGGGTCGGCCGTCGGCCTTCCATGGGCGCACCGCGTTCGCCATTGACATCTCCTCAATGCATTCCTCAACACTCCGCGACTGATCGTTACCGACGAGCCGCGCGTGGGTCGGCCTGTCACCAAGTGCGATTCGGGCGTCCGTCTGCATCACGGACGCTGTACGCTGGGTCGTGGCTCTGCGCGCTGACCCCAGATTGCCTGCCTGGTCGGTACGCCTGATCGACGAACTGGATACCATCGACCGACGGGTCAACGATCTCGCGCGTGGGCTGAGTCCAGAGCAGCTTAACTGGAAGCCTACAGAAAACCTCTGGAGCGTTGGCCAGTGCCTGCAGCATCTCTATGCTGCCAACGAAGTCTATCTGCCGGCGATCGCGAATGCGCTGGGCGATCGACCGCCATCTCCAGTGCAGGACATCACTCCCGGATGGCTTGGCCGATGGTTCATCCGCACGTATATCGAGCCGTCATCCCGTGGCAAGCGGGCTCGAGCGCCCAGGAAAATTGCACCGGCCGAGCAAATCGATCCTTCCGTTCTCGACCAGTTTCTCCGGAGCAACGATGTCGCGCGCGATCTGGTCCGCCGGGCGGGTGCCTACAACATCAATCGCATTCGATTTAGGAATCCCTTCATTCCGTTGCTGCGCTTCACGGTCGGAACAGGCTTGGAGATCGTGTGGAGGCACCAACGCCGGCACCTGCTGCAGGCTGAACGGATAAAGCAAACCCCCACGTTTCCACAGCAGTAATTCCGGTAGCTCCGGCAAACGCCGCAGGGTTTAGAAAATCGTTACCGGCCTTAAGAGCTCTTCCGATCGCTTGAACGCCGGCACTCGCGATCCCACACTTGCATTGCTGTCAGTTGCGAGGCGTCGCCTTGGCGCGAAGTGTCACCGCGCCACTTCGAGATCGATCACCGCATACGTCGTGATCCGGGGAACAGAGAACTCGGTCGAGCCCTCGGCGACGACGTGGTCCTCCAGCGGAAGGCGTCCCGCACCTGCCACGTAGGCCTGACCGTTGCGGTAAGCTCCGCGCAGCCGAATGCGCAGTCCCTCGATCTCGCGCCCGCCGTAGTTGAGCAGATGCACTCTGATCCGAGTGGCATCGCCGGTGAGCCGGGCGATGACGACCTCGCTCCCGTAGACGCGCAGGCTTCGCTCCTCGTCGGTGAGCTGCTCCTCGTCGGTGAGCTG
>MNEX01000306.1:11678-12740 GCA_001917905.1 Acidobacteria bacterium 13_1_40CM_65_14 | reverse complement strand
GAAAATTCCGTCACCGAGCGGCTCTCGGCCGCGATCGAAACGGCCGTTTATCGAATCTTCCAGGAAGCGCTCACCAACGTGACCAAACATGCCCGCGCGAAGCGTGTGGGCATCAAGCTCGACCGTCAAGACGAGACGATCGCCGGCTCAATCCGGGACGACGGCATCGGCGTCGACCTGTGCAGCCTCTTTGGGCTGACCGGAAGTCGGGGACTCGGGTTGATCGGAATCCGGGCGCGGCTTGCAGACGTGAAAGGGACATTGGCGATCGAATGTGGCGAGGGCGAGGGCACGACGCTCGAGTTCCGGATTCCGGTCGAGCGGCAGTAGCTCGGCGAACATGCTGCGCGTCCTTCTCGCCGATGATCATCACATCGTTCGACAGGGCCTCAGGGCGCTGCTCGAGCAGGAACAATTCCTCGTCCTCGGAGATGCGGCCGACGGTCACGAAGCGATCCGGCTCGCTCGGGAGCTTCGTCCAGACGTGGCCGTGCTCGATTTCGCGATGCCACGGCTCAACGGTTTGGAAGCCGCACGGGAAATCCAGCGTGTGTCTCCGCAGAGTCACACACTCCTCCTGACGATCCACACTGAAGACCAGTACGTGCTCGAGGCGCTCCGCGCCGGCGTCAGGGGCTACATCGTCAAGACGCAGGCGGCGGCGGACCTCGTGCAGGCGATTCATGATATCTGCCGCGGGCAGATTTATCTCAGCTCCGACATATCGCGAGCGATCGTCGACGCGTATCTGGCCAGGACTGAGGCACCTTCTGATCCGCTGACGTCGCGTGAGCGGCAGGTGCTGCAGCTGGTCGCTGAAGGAAAGACCACGAAGCAAATCGCACAGCTGCTCGGCATCAGTGTGAAGACCGGTGACACTCACCGCAGCCGGATCATGGACAAGCTTCGCATTCACGACACGGCCGGTCTGGTGCGCTACGCAATCCGGCGGGGACTGAGCGAGCTCTAGAACGTGTCTCATAAACCCGAACAATCACGAAACCACGAAAGCACGAAACCACGAAAAAGAAAACCTTTAGGTTGTTTCGAGTTTTCGCGTTT
>MNEX01000306.1:5664-11583 GCA_001917905.1 Acidobacteria bacterium 13_1_40CM_65_14 | reverse complement strand
GACACGAAGGACACCACGACAAGACCAGTTCGTTTCCCTTTGTGTCCTTTGTGTCCATTGTGTTTGATCAGCGTCGCGGATCACACACGCCGCCGACGAGAAAGAGGCGCTGGCGGTTCCGGCTACCCGCGCCCGAGCAGCGTCAGCAGACCAGTGGTCAGCCACGGCACATACGTGATGATGAGGACGCCGATGCCGAGAATCGCCATCATCGGCAGCGCCGCGACGCAGACCTCGAGCACCGGCCGCTTGAAGCGGTACGATGCGAGGAAAATGTTCAGGCCCACGAGCGGCGTCAGGAACCCGAGCTCGAGGTTCGCGATGAAGATGATGCCGAGATGCACCGGGTGAATCCCGTACGCCGCGGCGAGCGGCACGATGATCGGCACCACCACGACGAGCGCCGCCCAGATTTCCATCAGCCAGCCCACGGCCAGCAGGAACAGATTCAGCACGAGCAGCAGGGCGAGGCGCGACGTGATATGCGCCTGCGCCCATTCGAGCAGTCTCGAATGCACCTGCGCGCCGACCAGGTAGCTGGTCAGCCCCTGCGCCACGCCGAGGATGATCAGCACGCCGCCGATGATCGTCACGCACTCGGCGAACGCACGCGGCAGATCGCGCGTCAACGACAGATCGCGATGGATGAATGCCTGCACGACGAGCGCGTAGAGCGCCGTCAGCGCCGCCGCTTCGACCGTCGTCGCGAGCCCGCTGAACATCGACACGAGCACGAGCGCCGGCATCGACAGCTCCCACTTGGCCGCCCACAGCGACGCGAACGCTTCGCGCGCAGCGAACGGGTACCGCTTTGTGTGCGATACGATGCCTTCCCGCACGCCCCACGCCGCGATCATCGTGGTCAGCAGAATGCCGGGGAGGATGCCGCCGATGAAGACGTCCTCGATCGGAATCTGCGCGAAGACGGCGTAGAGAATCAGCGGCAGGGCGGGCGGCAGCAGCAGGCCGAGCGAGCCGGACGCCGTCATCAGTCCGAGCGCGAAGCGGTCGCGGTACCCATCCTTGACCAATGCGGGGAACAGCACGCCGCCGAGCGCGAGGATCGTCACGCCCGATCCGCCGCTGAAGACCGTGAAGAACGAACAGAGCACCGCGCAAACCACGGCGGTGCCGCCCGGAATCCAGCCGAAGAACGCGCGGAACACGCGCAGCAGCCGTTCGGACGCGTGCCCTTCGGCGAGCAGGAAGCCGGCGAGCGTGAAGAGCGGGATGGCGGGCAGCGTCGACGAGACGCTGAGCGAGTAGGTCTCGATGAGAATCGTCGCCGGCGTCACGCCATCGTGGATGAACAGGAACGCCGCGGTGCCGCCGAGAATCGCGAAGAGTGGCG
Source organism: Acidobacteria bacterium 13_1_40CM_65_14 (assembly GCA_001917905.1). GTDB lineage: Bacteria > Acidobacteriota > Vicinamibacteria > Vicinamibacterales > CAVVIG01 > QHWF01. The sequence continues at coordinate 10,232 of MNEX01000306.1, read as the reverse complement.
TGCCGAGGAATGCGGCGGCGACGATGACGACGGCCGCGGGCCAGATGAGATGGCCTTGGAGGAGCGACGGCATGCGCACGAAGAGCACGCCCGCGATGATGCCAATGGACGCAAGAGCGCGGTCCAACCATCGCTCGGCCAAATCCTTCGAGCTCCACTTCCGGGGTGTTTTCGCGGTGAGCTCTTCGGGAAGCGTGGCGTGGCCGACGCGCCAGACGAGGCGTGCCGCGATGAGCGCGAACGACACCGGCAGCACGAGCTGCGTGACCCAGGCGTGAATGCCGGCGCCGATCTCGGTGCCGGTTTCACGCTCGATCATCGCCATCTGCCAGCCGCCCCACGCGAGCACCACGGCGGCGCAGGCGCCGTACGCGGCGGCCAGGATGTCGGCCGCGCGTCTCCACTTCCCCTGTGGAATGAACGTGCCGGTGGCGAGCGCCAGCAGCTTCCCTTCGCGCGCGGCGATCGCGGCGCCGAGGAAGCCGACCCAGAGCGTGAGGTGTTGAACGATCGGGCCGGACCCGGGAATGCCGCGGCCGAAGAACCGGCGCGCGACGATCTCGCTGAGCGGCAGAAAGACCATCACCAGCAGCGCACACGACGCGACCAGGTCCTCGAGCCGGACGAGCGCGCGCTTCACTTGGACGTGGCGGGCTTCTTGTTCTTGCGGTACTGGTCGCGCGCTTTGGACGCGAGATCGAAGATGTCGGGCGGCACCTGCTCGCCGCGCATCGTCTTGGCGAGGTTATCGAGCTGAGTGCGCCATTCGGGGCCGCTCGCCTTGGTGACCGTCAGCCCCGCCTTGACCATCGCGGCGACGGCATTTTCGTCCTGCTTCGGGACCTCCGCCTGCAGCCGCTTCTCGACGCCGGCTGCGGCGGCAAGCAGCGTCTTCTTGTCGGCGTCGGGAATCGGCTTCCACGCTTTGGTCGTGATGACGCCGGCGCCGACGATCGGCGCGAGACCGAGCTCGAGCATGTACGGCGTCTGGCGGTACCACTGAAACAGCGACGCGGCGAGCGGCGTGGTCGGCAGCCCGTCGATCATGCCGGTGGTGAGACCGGTCGTGATGTCGGTCATCGCCATCGCGCGCGGATCGAAGCCGTTCGCCTTGAACCACTGCACCATGCGATCGTTGCCGGCGGAGGTCCAGAGCTTCACCTGTTTCATCTCGGCGACGGTTTGCACCGGTTTTTTCGTGAACACCTGCGTCCAGCCGCCGTGGCCCCAGTTGAGCAGCACGAAGCCCTTCGCCTCCGCGCGTTTGCGCAGCGTCGGCGTGAGCTTCTCGATGACGTAATTCAGCTCGTCGTACGACTCGAAGAAGAAGGGCACGTTGAAGACGTTGAACGCCGGATCGATCATGCCGAGTCCGACGTTGGTGAACGCGGCCGCCTGCAGCGCGTCGAGCCGCATCTTGCGGAGCACGGTCGGCTCGTCGCCCTGCGCGCCGCCGCTGTAGACGGTGACGTCGAAGCGGCCGCCGGTGGCCTGCTTCCACTCCTCGCCCATCTGCTTGAGGTTCTTGTCCCAGACGGACGCGACCGGCACGAGCGTCGCGAGCTTGATCGTCGTCTGCGCGATCGGCGCGGCGACGACGAGCGCCGCGAGTACCGCGGTTATTGTTTGGCGCGCTTTGCGGTCCATTCCATTTGTCCCATGCCGGCGATGTCGGCTTTCCCGTTCACGATGGCATCGCCGTCGATGTCGCCGCTCATCTCGATGGTGAGATCGCCCTGCGGCGTCTTCGCCACCATCGTGAGCTTGAGCGCCTTGCCTTCGACCGTGCCGGTGACGGGCACTTCACCCATTTGACTCCCGAACGTGCCGGTGAGTTTCCCGCCCTCATCGGTGAACGTTGCCGTGGCGGGAAAGTCGCCGCCCGGCGTTTTCAGCGTCACGTCCCATTTGCCGCTCGCGCCCACTGCAGTCGTGGTCGCGCTTGGCGTGGTCGTCGTGGTCGCCGTATCGGTCGTGGTGGTCGTCCCGGTCGTCGTTGTCGCGGCGGTTTTTTCGGGGCGCTTCATGGTGAACGGGCCCTCACCGAAGCCACCGAACTGCGCCGTTCCGGACACCGCTTCGCCCGCGACCTTGCCGGTCATCGAGATGTCGAGCGACTGACCCTGGATCGGAATGGCGAACGCGAACTTGAGCTCGTCGCCGACGAGCGTGCCTTCGACCGGCAGCTCGCCCTGGGGCCCTTTGAACATGCCCGTCACTTTTTCGCCGTCCTGCTTGAGCGTCAGTGGGACGGTGCGCGTGCCGGTCGGCGATTGAATCGTGAGGTCCCAGTCGCCGGCCACAGTGGTCTGCGCGAACGTGGGGACGGCAAGCAGCAACGCTGCCAGAACGAGGCTCGCACGGGTCATGACAGTCGGCTCCTGAAAGTGGAATCAGCTGAAAGGATGATCCGAATGTTACTACGGGTTCCGACTGACGCGGCGCGCTTCGAGCGATCCTTCGCCGACGTTGCCGAGCCGCGCCGTGCCCGTGATGTACTCGCCCTCGACCTTCCCTTTCATGGTGATTTGCATCGGCGCGCCCTGCTCGGGAACGGTCCACGTCACGGTGACCTGGTCGTCGGCGACGCTGCCCTCCAGCGGGAACTCGCCGTCTTCGTTGACGACGCGGCCGGTCAGCTTCGTGCCGTCCTGGTTGATCGTCATCGTGACCGTCAGCTCGCCGGTCGGGACGACGAACTCGACGCGCCAGTTGCCGGCGACGTCGGCGTGTGGAGACAGCATCGCGAGCAGGAACACGAGAAGGCGGGCCATCGCTCTAGCTAAATTAAGCTAACGCAACCACGACGGCGCGAAGGCACGAAGAGAATGCTTTCGCATTTTTCACCGAGAAGTAGCTAACGGCTCGCCGAGTACGATGAACGCAAAGGTCGCAAAGAGCGCAAAGAAAACCACGTGAAATTCGGCCTTTGCGGTCTTTGCGTTCTACGTCGTCCTGGTCCTGTTTCAACGGAGACACACCACCAGTTTACTTCCGTCCGGCGAGGGCCGGGTTCTGAAAGACGGCGTCGACGAGCGCGCCGCGAATGGTCGCTCGAGCTGCCGCGAAGGGCGCGCCGCGTGAGGCCATGACGCGCGCGATCATCAGCTGCGGCTCGAGGAGATCCACGGCGATGCAAGCGCCGTTCAGCGTCTCGAGCTGGCGCTGCAGCGCCTCGACCTCGTCGGAAATCACGCGCGGGTGATGCACGAGCGTCGTCGCGAAGTAGTTCGCATCATCGGCGACCCACCGACGCGTCACAGAGCGATCCGCAGGTGTCAGCCGATAGCGCTCGAGATACTTCAGCGATCCGGCGATGCGCAGCCGCAGCGTGTGCGCGAGCTCACGGAATCGCCACATTTCGCCGCGTGTCGCGCGGCCCGACATCAGCGCGTCGCTCCAGTACAAGCGGCTGCTCGCATGAAGGGCGAGATCGAGCTCCTGAACGAGCGCCGCGCCCGCGAACGGAATCACTGGATCCCAGTGACAGTGCAGCTCGGCGTCCTCATCGATGCGGTACTCGTGACGTACGATCGCTGGCGGGGGCTCACGATCGTACGTGGCGTCCGGCTTCAGCCGGACCTGTGCTGCGGGCGGATGCACCTGCAGCGCCGACTGCGAGGTCAGCACCACGCGCGCGCCTCGCTCGACGCGAATCGACTGCTGCAGCGTATCCCCGGCAAACACGCCTGGGCCGGAGCAGACGACGATGACGTACGCCGCATCGTCGATCGCAAAAGACTGGCCGATGCGAAACGGAGGCTCGACGTACGCATGCGCGATCATGGTGCGGCCGCGGCGCCGTTCGAAGACGAGCTCGAGCTTCGCGGTTCGACCGACGACGCACGCCGCGCGCTCGTCCCGGTAGCACAGCCCTTTAGGGCGCGTTGCAGAATTCAAATCGCCACCACGGAGGACACGGGGGACACGGGGCATTGTGCTTTTTGTCTGCAGGTTTGAACCTCCTGTCCTCCGCGTCCTCCGTGGTGGAGAGCCTGAGACGGTACTGCCTACTCGTAGAGAAGATCGCGCTGAATCCATCCGACCACGTCCTGCAGTCCCGCGCCGCTCTTGAGATTCGTGAACACAAACGGTTTCTCGCCGCGCATCGTCTTCGAGTCGCGCGCCATGACGTCGAGGCTCGCGCCGACGTGCGGCGCGAGATCGATCTTGTTGATCACCAGCAGATCGGATCGCGTGACGCCGGGGCCGCCTTTGCGCGGGATCTTGTCGCCGCCGGAGACGTCGATCACGTAGATCGACGCGTCGACCAGCTCGGGGCTGAAGCTCGCGGCCAGGTTGTCGCCGCCGCTCTCGAGAAAAATGATGTCGAGGCCGGGGTGCCGCGCGGTCATCTCGTCGAGGGCGTCGAAGTTCATCGACGCGTCCTCGCGAATCGCGGTGTGCGGGCAGCCGCCGGTCTGGACACCGATGATGCGATCGGGCGTCAGCGCTTCGCTCTTCACGAGGAACTCCATGTCCTCGCGCGTGAAGATGTCATTGGTGATCACGCCCAGCCGGTAGCGCTCGCGCATCGTTTTGCAGAGCGCGTCGACGAGCGCCGTCTT
>MNEX01000306.1:0-5480 GCA_001917905.1 Acidobacteria bacterium 13_1_40CM_65_14 | reverse complement strand
GCCCCCGCCGCCAGTGAAAAAAGTTGACTGATAGATTGTCTGATCACGATCTGAACAATCTCGAATGCAGGTATTGCTGTGACATCACCGCGAGATCCATCGCCGGCGTGAATGATTCTGGGTCCGCGTCGCGCGCGGCGATCGCGTCGACGACCGCGGGCACGCGCGCGAGCGTCTGCGCAAGCAGCGAGTGCGCGTCGGTCTGACCGATCGGGATCAGTCGCATGGCGGCGGACACGGTCGCCGCGAGGCGCGTGTAAGCGAAGGCTTCGACGGCATCTCGCCGGACTATGCTCCCACACGCGCCCGCGAACGCAACCGGCAGCGTCGGGCCAAGCTCTCTTCGCCCGGCGCGGACGAGCGCGTGCTCGAGACGCGGATCCGGGTGCAGCGCCTGCCACGTCGTCAGCAGGCGCAGTCCCATCGCGCGGCTCGACCGGCGCGCGCTTGCGGCCGGCCGCAGCGCCGTCATCTCCTCGTCGAGCGTGACAAGCGCGTCCCAGTCACGTTCGCGAAACGCGAGCCACGCGTGCCACACCACCGGTCCCTCGAGGCGGCCGATGTTCTCGTCCAACACGACGTCGAGCCAATCGCGTAACGGATCGACGCCCCGACATGCATCGGTTGCGGCCTCGAGACCATCCGAGTATCCGAACGCTCCGATAGGAAACAGACTATCGCAGAGGTGTAACAGCTCCAGGTTCACCGTGCTGCCTTCTTTTTTTTCACTGGCGCTGGGGCCCCACCCCCAGCGCGAGCTGACGCTGACGCTTCGCCGCGGCTTCCCAGGCCGCGGCTCAGCGTGGCCGCAGGCGCTTTTCACTGGCGCTGGGGCCACACCCCCAGCTTTATAACTGCTATCAACGACTTTCCGCCAGTGGACGCCCTGTTCTGGATACGCCCGAGCGCAGCGCCTGCGGCCCGGGCGAGTGGCGGTGTACCCCGCGAGCCAAAGAAGTGTCGCGAGGGCGTCCTTGCGCGGGGGTGGGGCCCCGCGCTTTCTAATGATGATGCGCGGCGATGGTCGCCGCCGGCGTGAACGGTTGCATCGAGCGCGTGTAGGGCATCCGATGCTGCTGCAGCAGCTGCTCGACGCCTGGCACGTCGGGACACACGAGCGCGCGATCCGTGATCATCATCGGCTGATGCCGGTTGCCGATGTGATACGCGAACAGCGCCCACTCCGGCGCCGATCGCGGCTCGACGAGGAACACCGGCTCCGGACGCTCGACGACGGTCGCGATCACACGCGCGTCATCGATCACGAAGCAATCGCCCGCGCGCAGGACAGTGCCGCGCGGCAACGACGTCCCGAAGTCGACGCCGCCGTCCGTGCGCCGGCGTCCATGCACGTGCGTGCGATCCTCCCAGCCGAGTGTGACCGTGTCGCGCGCGTACAATCGACACGCGTCCGGCAACTCCGATTCGCGATAGACACGTTCGACGACGACCATAACTCTCCACCACGGAGGACACAGAAGACAGGAGGTTGAATCCTGTTCCCGATATGTTTGTTCCCCCGTGTCCTCTGTGTCGCCCGTGGTGTATAGGTTCAGAACAGAAAGTACCGCAAGTTTGAAGTCTGAAGTTCGAAGTCTGACGGTGCGTCTGCCAGACTTCAGACTTCGTACTTCAGACTTTCAGAAGAGAAAGTACCGCTGCGCCAGCGGCAGCACATCCGCCGGCTCACACGTGAGCAGCTCTCCGTCCGCGCGGACTTCGTAGGTTTCCGGATTGACCTCGATCTTCGGCAGCGCATCGTTCATCACGAGATCTTTTTTTCCGAGCTTCCGGCAGCCGCGGATCGCGACCGACGGCCGCGCGAGCGGTGCGAGCGCGCCCGAATCCAGTCCGGCCTGGCTGACGAAATGGACTGAACACGCGAGCAGCGCGCCGCCGAACGCGCCGAACATCGGCCGCGAGATGACCGGCTGCGGCGTCGGAATCGACGCGTTGCCGTCGCCCATCATCGCGCCGGCGATGAACCCGCCTTTGATGACGAGCTCCGGCTTCACGCCGAAGAACGCCGGCTTCCACAAGACGAGATCCGCCATCTTGCCCACGTCGATCGATCCGACCTCGGACGCGATGCCATGCGTGATCGCGGGATTGATCGTGTACTTCGCGATGTAGCGCCGCACGCGCAGGTTGTCGCTGCCCGCCTTCTCGCCCGGCAGCGGCCCGCGCTGGCGCTTCATCTTGTCCGCCGTCTGCCACGTGCGGCAGATGACTTCGCCGATCCGTCCCATCGCCTGCGAATCGGACGACATCATGCTGAACGCGCCGAGATCGTGCAGCACGTCCTCGGCCGCGATCGTCTCGGGCCGGATGCGCGAGTCGGCGAACGCGACGTCCTCGGGCACGCTCGGCGACAGATGATGGCAGACCATCAACATGTCGAGATGCTCGTCCAGCGTGTTCCGCGTGAACGGCATCGTCGGGTTCGTGGACGAGGGGAGGACATTGGGCTCGCCGCACAATCGGATGATGTCGGGCGCGTGGCCGCCGCCGGCGCCTTCGGTGTGATAGGTGTGAATCGTGCGGCCGGCGATCGCCGCGATGGTGTCTTCGACGAACCCGGCTTCGTTCAGCGTGTCGGTGTGAATCGCGACCTGCACGTCGAACTCGTCGCCGACCGCGAGGCACTGATCGATCGCGGCGGGGGTCGTGCCCCAGTCCTCGTGCAGCTTCAGGCCGAGCGCGCCGGCGCGAACCTGTTCGCGCAGCGCGTCGGGCGACGACGCGTTGCCCTTGCCGAGAAATCCAAAGTTCAGCGGAAACGCTTCCACTGATTCGTACATCCGGCGGATGTTCCACGCGCCCGGCGTGCACGTCGTCGCTTTCGTGCCGGTGGCCGGACCGGTGCCGCCGCCGACGAGCGTCGTGGTGCCCGCGTAGAACGCATCGGGGATCTGGTTCGGCGAGATGAAGTGCACGTGCGAGTCGATCGCGCCGGCCGTGAGAATGTGTCCTTCGCCGGCGAGCACCTCGGTCGACGCGCTGATCTCGAGGCCCGGCGTGACGCCGTCCATCACCCCCGGATTGCCGGACTTGCCGATCGCGGAGATGCGGCCATCGCGCACGCCGACGTCTGCTTTGCGAATACCGGACGCGTCGACGATGACGGCGTTCGTGATGACGAGGTCGGGCGATCCGTGGTCGCGGCTCGCGCTGGGCGATTGGCCCATGCCGTCTCGGATCACTTTGCCGCCGCCGAACTTCGCCTCATCCCCGTACGTCGTCGCGTCGTGCTCGATCTCGATGATGAGATCCGTGTCGGCGAGGCGGATGCGATCGCCGACGGTCGGGCCGTAATGGTCGGCGTATGTGCGTCGATCGATCTTCATTATCTTATGCTCGTGGGGCCCCACCCCCACTCGCCAGACGCGCTCGCACCGTGGTGCTCGCGCGTATCCAGAACAGAACGTCACCTCGGCCTATCATTTTCACTGGCGCCGGGGCCCCACCCCCGGCGCGAGCTATCGCTGACGCCTCGCGGCAGACCGCTCGGCATGGCCGCGGGCGCTCATCGCTTGGTAAACCCTTCGATCGCCCTCAAAGCTGCTTCCCTCACCTCCACATCATCCAGGCGGCCTTCGACCAGGCGATTCAGCCCGTGGATCTCTCGTGTGCCACCGATCGCGACGAGCTCGACTTCCTTTGTGTCGCCCGGCTCGAAGCGGATGGCGGTGCCGGCGGCGATGTTGAGCCGCATGCCGTAGGCCGCCGCGCGATCGAACGCGAGATAGCGGTTGACCTCGAAAAAATGAAAATGCGATCCGACCTGCACCGGCCGATCGCCGCGGTTGCTGACCTCGATCCGCTTCGTCGCGCGGCCGGCGTTCAATTCGATCGGATCGGAGGCGAGGAGATATTCGCCGGGAATCATCGGAGTGAACTCTCCAACACAGAGGACCACATGGGAGCGGTCAGGCAGACATCATGAATTTCTTCGAGGCGCTGTTCACCCGTCAAAACATTTTTGTTTTTCGTGCCTTCGTGTCTTCGTGGTCGCATTTTCGTCGATACGTTTTTACCTCGGAGTCCTCCGTGCCCACCGTGGTGCATAGGTTTGGTCAGCGAATCGGGTGGTGAATCGTCACGAGCTTGGTCCCATCGGGGAACGTGCCTTCGACCTGAATCTCGGGAATCATCTCGGCGACGCCGTCCATCACCGCGTCGGACGCGAGGATCGTGGGGCCGAGGCTCATGATCTCGGCGACCGATTTGCCGTCTCGAATCAACTCGAGGATTTCCGACGTGATGAGCGCAACGGCTTCCGGGTGATTCAGCTTGAGACCGCGGCGGCGGCGTTTACGCGCGAGCTCGCCGGCGGAAAAAACCAGCAGCTTGTCGACTTCGCGAGGGGTCAGATGCACACACGGCTCCGAAAACGCGAATCATACTGCACCCTAGAGCGAGAGCTCCCAGCACGCTCAGCGAAGTCTCCCAGCACCCTACAGGCGAAGCCTCCCAGCACCCTCAGCGAAGCCTCCCAGCACCCTACACGCGAAGCCTCCGAGCACCCTCAGAGAAGTCTCCGGGCACCCTAGAGGCGAAGCCTCTCAGCACCCTACAGGCGAAGCCTCCCAGCACCCTACAGGCGAAGCCTCCCAGCACGCTACAGCGAAGTCTCCCGTAGAGGCGCAGCCTCCGAGCACTTCGTGAAGGTCGTGCGGTATCATCCGCGAAATGAAGACCCGTACACGCGTTCTCGTCATGGCTGCGGCGATTGCGGCCGCGGCCTGCGGCCAGGAGGCACCGAAGTCCGAGGCGCCGAAACCGCCGGCCGCGCCGGTCGCGCCGGCTCCGCCCGCGCCGCCGAAGGTGCGGGTATACGTGACGAATGAAGCGTCCGGCGACCTCACGGTCATCGACGCGTCGACGCAAGCGGTCATCGCCACGGCGCCGCTCGGGAAGCGGCCGCGCGGCATCAAGGCGAGCCCCGACGGAAAGACGCTGTATGTCGCGCTGAGCGGCTCCCCGAGCGCGCCGCCCGGCACCGACGAGAGCAAGCTCCCGCCGCCCGATCGCACCGCCGATGGCATCGGCGAAGTCGACGCCGACACCTATAAGGTCAGGCGCGTCATCCACGCGGGCAACGATCCCGAGCAACTCGACATCAGCGCCGACGGCAAGCGGATGTACGTCGCCAACGAAGACGCGGCGCAGGTCAGCATCGTCGATCTGGAGTCGGGCACCGTCGTCGCCACCGTGAAGATGGGCGACGAGCCGGAAGGCGTGACGATTCGGCCGGATGGAAAAGTCGTGTACGTGACGAGCGAAGATGAGGGCGCCGTCTACGCGATCGACACCGACACCAACAAAGTGCTCAAGAAGATCCCCGTCGGCCATCGTCCGCGCTCGATCGGATTTCTCCCCGACGGCTCGCGTGCGTACGTGTCGCTCGAAAACGACGGCGCGATCGCGGTCGTCGACGGCAAGCAGCACAAGTTTCTGCGGCTGATCACACTCGAGGG